>JACWEB010000009.1 GCA_014653715.1 Pelagibacterales bacterium SAG-MED31 | reverse complement strand
GTATTTTTTAATTATTATATCTTTATTAATCATATCTTTTGTTGGAAAAAAAACAAAAAAACTATCGTCAGAAAAATATTTAAACCTAAGAAATTTTGGGGTCTTCACCTTAATTTATATAGTTTTAGTTGGTTTAATAACTCAGATTTTAAAACACCTTATTGGCAGACCTAGACCAAACTATATGAATTTAGAAAAGACCTTAGATTTTAATTTTTTTTCTTTTGATGCTTCATTTCACTCTTTTCCATCTGGACATTCCTCAACTATTTTTGCTGTAGTATTAATTTTAGGCATCTTAATTCCAAGTTTGAGAATATTTTTTTTACTACTTGGTTTTGTTGTAGCAATTAGCAGGGTTGTTGTTGGGGCGCATTACACATCAGACATAATTGCAGGTGGCCTTATAGCAATTATAATATATAAAATTCTTTTCTATTTAATTGAGAGGCATTATCCAAAAATGTCATTTCAAAAATTTGAAATAATAAGTGCTTCTTCTTTATTAAAGACCAATATAATTTTTTGTTTAGTAGGCATTTTTATTACTGTTGGTTTTGCCTTTGATGTTTTTTTGAGTGGTCTATTTTATTATGATAGTGGCCAGTTTTTTCTTCAAAGCTACGACACTCTTTCTATATTTTTTAGAGACATTTTACTTCCTTTTTTGATTGTTTATATTTTTATTTTACCAATAATTGGTAACTATTTTTCTATTCATCAAATTTATTTTGGGCATAAATTCAATTTTAAAGAAATAGTTTTTATTTGGATAGCGGTTGCAGTAACGATTATTATGTTTGTTAACATTTTGCTAAAAAATATGTGGGGTAGGGCTAGGCCTAATGATATTATGCAGTTTGGTGGGAATGATTTTTTTACTCCTTGGTATAAATTTAGTGACTCTTGTATCTCAAACTGTTCTTTTGTTTCTGGAGATGCGTCTGTTGGTTTTGCCTTGGTGGTTTTTTATTTTTTAACAAAAAAAAATATTTATATTTATTTGTCTGTTATATTTGGCGTAAGCCTGGGTATTATTAGAATTGTTGCGGGTGGTCATTTTTTAAGCGATATAATATTTGCCCAAATTATTGTGACGGCTCTAATTTTTGCTTCTTTTATTATATATAAAAGGCTGTTTAATGAATAAAATTTTAATCTGTTCAATATTTATGCTTATTGGTCTCAAGGTTTGTGCAGCTCTTTTCACCAATTTATCACTATATGGTGATGAGGCACAATATTGGATATGGTCTCAAAATTTGGATCTTGGATATTTTTCTAAACCACCTCTGCTTGCTTGGTTTTTATCATTTCATGTTGGGATTTTTGGAGACTCTTTTTTTTCTTTAAAAATATTTCCTTTATTAATTTATTTTTTTATATTCTTTGCATTTTATAAACTATGTTTACAGCTACACATATCAAAAAACTATTCTGTTCTATGCTCCATTAGTTTTTTATTAATACCTGCAGCTAGTGTTTCATCTTTTTTAATTTCTACAGACCTTCTGCTTTTATTATTTTGGATATTGGCAATAACACACTTATTAAAAATAAGAGATGGAGGGGCAATAATAGATTTTTTTTTATTAGGAATATTTTTAGGCTTAGGAATTCTAGCCAAATATGCTGCGGTGTATTTTTTATTATGTTTGTTGATATTATTGTTTAGCGATAAAAAAATATTGATGACACTGAAAAATCATACCGCCAAATGGCTTCTCTTTGTTTTGGTTGTTTTGTTGGTTGTTTTGCCTAATATTTACTGGAATATTATTAATGGATGGGTAACCTTGTCTCACACCTCAGATAATGCAAATTTGCAAAATATTAATATAAATTTTTATGAGCCTATAAAATTTTTGGTTGCACAAATTTTTATGATTGGGCCTATTTTGTTTTTTTCTTTTTTTTACACATCTAGGTCATTTTGTTTAGATTTTGAAAATAAGTTTTTGTTAATTTTTTCATTACCAATTATTATAATAGTCCTAATAGAAAGCTTTCTTGTAAGGTCTAATGCAAATTGGGCAGCGCCAGCTTTAATTTCTTTGTTTGTTCTTTTTTTTAGACTTGTAGTAGAAAAAAAACATAGTTTAGTAATAATCAATTTTGCTACCAACTATATTGTTGCATTTTTTTTATTTATATCAATTCTAATTTCAGCAAATTATAAAATATTTGACAGAATAACGGGGATAGATGACTTTACTAAAGAAATTTTAAAAACAGTAGGTGATAAAGATATTGTTGTTTCTGATAGAATAATTTTCTCTAGTATATCTTTTGAACTAAAAGATAGGACCAACAAGGTATACATGCCTTATAAAGCGGGGGAGACAATAACAAATCATTTTCAAATGAGTTCTCCGCTGAGTCAATTGCAACAGACTGACTTTTATTTAATAGGAAATCAGAATGATATTTCATATGTTCTAAAAGAGAATGAAGTGAACCTAATAAAAGAGTTTAGTGTTTCTTTTAGCTCTAATAAATTAAAATTCTATGAAGTTAATTTTAAATAGTTTCCTTTTCACCTTTCTAATTTGCACTCCTTTGCTTGGTGAAAAAATGCATAAAAAATATATTGTTAAAGTTGGTGGTATAAAAATAGGGGAACTAAATTGGCAAATTAAAATTAATGATGATGAGTATTTAAACAGGCTAGAACTTTATAGCAAAGGATTGATATCATCCATTTATAGTTTTAAAGGTGAGTATTTTTCTCAAGGTGAAGTTTATAAAAAAGAATTGATTCCAAAAAAATATACACATTTGTGGGAAACAAAGAAAGTTGTAAAAAAAATGGCTCTGATGTTTGATAAAAACAAATTAATTACAATTAAGCAAAGCCCTAATGAAAATGAGGAAATAAGATTAAATGTCTTTGATATTATAAACACAAACGATCCACTAACATCATTTCTAAAAATAATTTTGGGCAAAAAAAGTCTTTTTGTTGTTGATGGTAGGAGGCTTTATACCATGACGTCGAGATCAATTAAAAACCAAACAGAAATTGAGATTTCAGAATATTTTAATTTATGGGCAGACCACAAAAGAAACAAATTTGAAAAAATAATCTTTGAAAAAAAGGGGGGTGAGATTTTACCTCATAAAATATCAATTCACTTTGATGGCAAGGTTTTTAGATTAGAAGAAATTTAGTTTTTATTTTTCCTTAGATAGACATAAAAGGCGCCGTCTCCACCGTGCTCAATTAACGCCTGCTCAAAAGAGAGAATATACTTCGAAAATTGTTTATCTTCAACCCAATTTAAAAATGCTGAACGTATAACGCTGTGATAAAGTTGAGGACTGTCTGTAATATGATTGTCTTTTGATTTAAAAACTCCTTTTCCAGTTACAAACAATAGGCATCTTTTATTTTTATAAAAACAATCTTCAATTGTAGATGAAAAAATCTCTTCAGCCCCTAAAAGGCTTTTTCCATGAAAGTCTATTTTTTTATGAATTTTAAAAATTTTTTTTTTAATATTTTTACGAATGTTGGTTTTTTCCATAGTAAGGTCAGAATTTTTTTTATTTTTTGATAATTCTGTTTTTAAAGGAATATTGCTTGTTTTAATTTTAGTTTCGGTTTTATTTTTTTTGTTCTTGTTTGTTAATTTTTCTTTTTGACCTAATATTCTATTCGTTTTTTTAATAGGGGTAACTCCCTTCATTTTTTTTAAAAACAAATCATTATCGTTTTTCATTTTTTAAAAAGGTTTTTATTAATTTTTTTACCCTATTTGGTGTTTGATTATACCAAAGACTTTTCATCATTTCAAAACAAACCAGGTATTTATTTTTTTCTCTCATATTGCTTAAAAGGTTTTTAAATTTTAAAACCCGCTTTACACCAATTTGAAAAACCATTTCGATTAAAAGCTCTTCATCATTTTTATTAAATGTATTTTTTTTTAAAAACTTTTCATAATCTTTTATTGCTTTTTTAATATCTTTTATAAATATTTTTTCTAATTTAATTTTAGTTATTTTTTTTTTTGCTAAATTGCTTTCACTAGGTAAAATTAAATGTCCATACCCAATTGTAAGAAAGCCTAATTGATCGTTGTATGGTTTTAGTGAGAAGCCTTCGTTTTCTTTTATCCTTTTTTGGAGTTCCCTATATCTCAATTTATTATGTTGAAACTAGTGTCCAGGCTGGATTAGTTGAGGTTTCTGCTTTTGTGAAAGTCCAAGTATCTTTGTTTTTTATGGCGCTCTCCTCATTATCGCCTAATATTTGTTCACTTATAAAGTTTACAGCAATAATAATGTTGCCATTCTCAACTTTAGCATCTTGAATACTATCAATAACCAGAGAATAAAATTGTGATTTTGGATTATTAGAACCTGAGTCAATTGCGCTTTCAAAGGCACTATAAACATCTTTTGAAACCAAGCCTTTTAAGGTGGTCTTGTCTCCTTTATTAAATGCAGTAATTATAATTTCAAATGCTTTTTTTGCGCCCTCCAAAAAAACCTTGTGGTCAAAAGAGCTTACTTTTCTATAAACAATTTCAAGCTTTTTCTCACTTTCTTTAAGTTGGGGTGTGTTTTCTTGTTGAGGCTTCAGTTTTTTTTCTACAAACTCTTGCTGATTAACGTTTTTCTGAAATCCAGTTCTTTTACCAAGGACGCTTCTTAGGCGGTAAATAATAAAAACGGCGATTACTGCAAATATTATAATATCAAAAAATTGTAGATCTCCAAAAACCATATTTAAATATATAATTATTTTTTTTTATTTTAATAGCTATATTTTTTCCAAAGAGGCTCTTTTATATCTCTTATTATTTTTTTGTGTAAATTTATATCCTCCTCAGCAGCCTCAAACCTTACTATTGTTTTGTTATTTATATCATTTTTAGATATCTGTTTTGTTTTTATAGCACTTGTTTTGGACAGATTCATTGAAAATTGCTTACCGCCTTTAAGTTCTAAATATACTTCTGCTAATAATCTTGAGTCAAGAAGCGCGCCATGAAGCCCTCTTTCTGACAGGTCTATTTTAAATCTTCTACATAGATAATCAAGATTTGCGACACGTGTGTTTAAAACACTTCTTGCAAGTGAAACAGTATCAACAACAGGGTTTGTAAGTGCAGACTTGCCAATTAATGCTAACTCATTATTTATAAAACCTATATCAAAAGCTGCATTATGAATAATAAGGGGGTCTTTGTTTATAAATTTTAAAAATTCATTGCAGTGATCACTAAAATTTTTTTTATTTCTTAAGAACTTGTTTGTTATCCCTGTAATTTTTTGGGCACTTTCTGATATTTCTTTATCAACTCTGCAATAAAACTGCAAGGATTTACTAGTTGTAACATGATTGATCAATTCAACACACCCCACCTCAACAATCCTATCACCTGTTTTGTGACTAAGGCCTGTTGTCTCTGTATCAATTACCACTTCTCTCATTTTAAAACCTTTATTAGTGCTTTTTTTACAGAAAAAATAAAGTCTTTTTTTGTCTTATTGTTATAAATTATAATTTGTGACCTCGTTTTTCTCTCTTTGTCAGTTGTTTGAGAGATAAGTATTTTTTTTAGTACTGTTTTTGAAAATTTTTTATTTTTTAAAACTCTTTCAGTTCTGATTTTTTTTTGGGAAATAATACAAATAACAAAAGTAAATTTTTTTTCTAACTTTTTTTCAAGTAACAGAGGTATATCAACAAAAATAACACCTTTTTTATTTTTAATATTTTTTTTAATAAAAAGGTCTCTCGATTTTTCTACCTCTTTGTGAATATAGGTTTCTAGATTTTTTTTAATTTGATTGTTGTTGAATATAACGTGTGCAACTTTTTTCTTATTAATTTTACCGCCCCTTACCACATTATTAGAAATATTTTTTTTAAGAATATTTATAAAAGGCTTGCTGGGCTTACTATATATTGCTGAAACAACCTTATCAGACTCATGTACAACAAAACCTAAATTGTTTAAATATTTAGAAAGGGTTGTTTTTCCAGACCCTATTCCCCCTGTTATTGCAACAATTTTTGTCATTTTATTTTTGTATTAAGCTTTTTTAATAAAACCTCATCTATTACAGGGCTAAAACCAAACCATTGGTAGAAACAAGGTTTAGCCTGTTCAATAAGCATTGATATGCCAAATATTTTTTCATTTTCTTTGAAGTTTTTAAGGAAAGCAGTTTCTTTGGGTTTATAAACAATATCACTAATTAAAGTGCTTTTATTTATAGTTTTTATTTGTTTTTTTGTAAGTGGGTTTGTGGGTGTTGTGTTTATTATTAAGTCGGCATTTTTTATATGTTTGTCAATTTGAGAGTATTTTTTTGAAAATTTTTTAACACCACCAGCTTTAATTGCTTTTTTAGACCTGTTAAAAACAATGATATTTTTAAAACCTTTTACTGAAAGGCCATAGAAAATAGCCTGAGATGCGCCTCCGTACCCTAATATTAATATTTTTTTATCCTTTCTTAATTTTTTTTTTCTAATTGAGCCCAAGTATCCAATCCAGTCTGTATTAGTTCCAAAAATTTTCTTTCTTACCGTAATACAATTAACAGCACCTATTTTTTTAGCATGAATGTTTTTAACATCTAAAAATTTTATTATTTTTTTTTTAAATGGAATTGTAATATTGAGACCGTGTGTTTTTTTATTTTGTAACAACTTTGTTAAAACGTCATCAAAATTAACTTCCTTTGTTTCTACAAATTTATATTTTGCATTTATTTTATATTTCTTAAACCAGTGATTAAAGATCAGCGGGGAAAGACTTTGTGAGGCCTTATTTCCAATTACAAAAAAATATTTCATTTGTTGATTTTAGACAAAAAAGATAAAAACGGAAATAGGGGAAAGCCTAAAACATTAAAAAAATCACCTTTGATTGATTTAATAATGTTAGGACCCAGCTTTTCCGCCTGATAACAACCAACTGAGGATAAAATTTCTTTTCCTGTTTTTTTTAAATATTCATCTATTTGTGTATTACTTAAACTTCTTAAAATTACTGTTGATTTCTGTTGAGCTGACCAAATCTCTTTATTTTTATAACAAACTGAAATGCCAGATATTATTTGATGTCTTTGCCCTGATAGCGTCTGTAGTTTTTTTTTGGCTTCTTTTAGGTTTTTAGCCTTATCTATTATTTTATTTTGGAAAAAAATAACAGTATCTGAGCCAATGATTAGTTTGTTGGGTTTTTTTTTACTTATACTGAGGGCTTTTTCTTTTGCTAAATACTTGGGCAGGTTTTTTTTGTTAAATTTTGATTTAAAAAAATTTTTTTTAATGATCTCCTCATTACACAGAGGTTTTGTTTTTATAAAACTTAGCCCAGCATTTTTTAATATGTTATACCTAGAAATACTATTACTTGCCAAAATAAATTTTTTCCCCAGCTTTATGTTCACAACACTAGATGTTATAAACATAATTAAATTTTTTTGAATTTCTAAATTAAAAAACTATAATTAATTCACTTTAATCAACAACAATAAAAATGTAAAAATAGTTATACTTTTACTGTTATTTTTTTTTATAATTATTTATTAACAGTTTTTCCTTGTTTTTTTATTTATTTAAAAGCCACTAATTTAAGATTTTTTTAGATTGTTTATTATAATTTTAAATATGTTAATAAAACTATCCATATGTATAATTTTGTTATTAATTAAGACAATATAAGGAATTAATATAATTAACATTACAACTACCAATACTATAAAATATTTATAAATATAAATATTTTGACATTGTTTAACTTATTTTGTAATAAAAATATTCTTTTCTAAACCACCCCAATCAAATGAATTTACAAGAATTAAAAAACAAACAACCAGAAGACCTATTAAAACAAGCTGATAAACTAGAAATAGAGAATCCGTCTTCGTTAAGAAAACAAGATTTAATGTTTGCTATCTTAAAAAAAATAGCAAATGATGGAGAGATAATAACTGGTTTAGGTGTTATTGAAATAATGCAAGATGGTTTTGGTTTTTTAAGATCAGCAGAATCAAATTATTTACCTGGACCTGATGATATTTATGTTTCTCCAGTACAGATAAAAAAATTTAGCCTTAGAACTGGTGATAGTGTTGAGGGTGAAATAAGAGCTCCAAAGCAAGGAGAAAGATATTTTGCTATTACTAAAATTAATACAATAAATAGTAATAAAACTGATGATGTAAAAAATAGAATAAATTTTGAAGATTTAACACCTTTATATCCTGAGTCTCGCTTTAAATTAGAACAAGAAAAGCCAATGCCTGATTTAACAGAGAGAATAATAGATATTATAGCTCCTCTTGGTAAAGGACAAAGACAGCTAATTGTTGCTCAACCATTTACAGGAAAAACTATAATTATGCAGAAGATTGCAAATGCAATCACAGCCAATAGTCCCGAGACAAAACTTATTGTTTTATTAATTGATGAAAGACCAGAAGAGGTTACTGATATGAAAAGATCAGTCAAAGGTGAGGTAATTAGTTCAACATTTGATGAGCCTGCCTCTAGACATGTACAAGTAGCAGAAATGGTTATTGAGAAAGCTAAAAGGCTTGTAGAATATAAGCATGATGTTGTTATTTTATTAGATTCCATTACTAGACTAGGTAGAGCATATAATACTGTTGTTCCATCAAGTGGAAAGGTTTTAACGGGAGGTGTGGATGCTAATGCACTTCAAAGACCAAAAAGATTTTTTGGAGCAGCTAGAAATGTTGAAAAGGGAGGATCTTTAACTATTATAGCAACAGCTTTAATAGATACTGGAAGCAGAATGGATGAAGTTATATTTGAAGAATTTAAAGGCACAGGAAATAGTGAAATGGCCCTTGATAGAAAATTAAGTCAAAAAAGAACTTATCCAGCTTTTGATATTGGTAAATCTGGAACAAGAAAAGAAGAGTTATTATTAGATAAAGATGAATTAGGAAAAATATTCATTTTAAGAAAAATATTAGCACCTATGGGACCAACTGAAGCAATGGAATTTTTGCTTGAAAAAATGAAAAATACCAAAACTAACAGTGAATTTTTTCAAAGCATGGGAACAAAAAGTAACTAAATTTAATTTAAATATATATTATTGAAGTTGTAGACTAAAGTAGGCAATAGGTTTATTGCCAACAAAAAATGTCTAAATATAATGATACAATTTATGCTTTATCTACCCCTGTTGGTAAATCAGCAATTGCAGTAATAAGAATTAGTGGGAAAAAGGTTTTTAAAACATTAGAAAAAATAACTAAATTAAAAAAAATTATACCAAATAAAACAAACATTCTTTTTATTAAACATAAGGGCTTATTAATAGACCAGGTAACGCTCCATTATTATAAAGGGCCAAAATCTTTTACTGGAGAAGATACGGCTGAAATTAACTGCCACGGCGGGATTGCTGTAATAAGTAAAATTTCAAAAACATTAGAAGATCTTGGTTTAAGGCTTGCTGATCCTGGTGAGTTTACAAAAAGAGCACTGTTAAATGATAAAATCGATTTAGTAAAAACTGAAAGTATATCGGATATAATTAATGCAGAAACTGAAAAACAAAGAGAGTTAGCAATCAAAAATCTTAATGGAGATCTAACTAAATTTACTAAGAAAATTAATGAAAAAATATCAATTAATTTAGCGAATATAGAGGCATTAATTGATTTTTCAGATGAAGACCTCCCTGTTAATATTTTAAATAAAATTAAAGAACAAAACAAGAACATAATTAAAGAAATTAAATATGAATTAAAGAAAGCTGAATTTTCTAAACCTATAAGAGATGGAATAAAAATTGCAATAATTGGTAAACCTAATACAGGCAAATCTTCATTTATTAATTTTATCTCAAAAAAAGATATTTCAATTGTGACTGATATACCGGGAACCACTACTGATTTAATATCATCTTCTATTGATATTAAGGGGTTTAAGTTTACTTTTTATGATACAGCGGGCCTAAGAAAACATAAAAACAAAATTGAAGAAATAGGAATTACAAAGACAAAAAACATTAGCGAAAACTCTGATTTAAATTTAATTTTTTTAGAAAAAAATGAAAAATCTAAATATAAACAGGTTAATAATAAAATTTTTGTGCGCTCAAAATATGACATTAGGAGGAAAAACAGAAAATTGCCTAAATACCAAAACATTTCATCAGTTACCGGAAGTGGTGTCGATTCACTTATGACCAATATTTTTAATAAAATAATTAAAAAAAATAAAAATGAGTCGATACTTTCACGTGAAAGACATATAAGTATAATGAAGAAAACATTAAATACATTAAACTCTATTGATTTTAATACAAATATAGACATAATTGCCTATGAGTATAGATTGGCACTTGATTTATCATTAGAGATAAATCAAAAGTTCGATATTGAAAAAATATTGGATATTATATTTAGGGATTTTTGTATTGGAAAGTAGTTTCACGTGAAAAGAAATATCAAATATTCGGTAGTTGTTATTGGTGGAGGACACGCTGGAGTTGAGGCAGCTTGTGCTTCAGCAAGACTTGGAAATAAGGTTGTTCTTATAACTCATAAAATAGACAAAATAGGAGAAATGTCATGTAATCCAGCTATTGGAGGGCTTGGAAAAGGCCACCTTGTTAGAGAAATTGATGCACTTGATGGGGTTATGGCTCGTGCCATAGACCAAGGGGGGATTCAGTTTAGAATGCTCAATGAAAGCAGGGGGGCTGCGGTAAGAGGGCCAAGAGCTCAGGCTGATAGAATGTTGTACAAAACTGCAATATTAAAAATCGTTAAAAATCAAGAAAATCTTGATCTGATAGAGGGCTCTGTTGAAGATCTAAAAATTATATCTAATAAAGTTGTGGGAGTAAAACTTAGCAACGGGCAAACAATAGGTTGTAAATCTGTAATTCTTACTACCGGAACATTTTTGAGGGGCCTTATAAGGTTTGGAAATCAAAGCACTCAAGCAGGAAGGGTTGGAGATAAGCCAAGTATTGCTTTAGCAAAAAAAATTGAAAATCTAAAGTTTTCAATAGGCAGATTAAAAACAGGAACACCACCCAGAATTCTAAAAAAATCTATCAATTTCAATAACTTAGAAGAACAACATCCTGACAAAATCCCCACTCCTTTTTCTTTTGTCAACAATGTTATCCACACACCTCAAATATCTTGTTTTATAACTCACACTAATATTAAAACCCATAAAATTATTTCTGAAAACTTAAAAAACTCCCCAATGTACTCAGGTGCTATTACGTCTATGGGCGCTAGATACTGCCCATCTATAGAAGACAAAGTTGTAAGATTTTCTGACAAACAAAGCCACCAGATTTTTTTAGAACCAGAGGGACTAGAAAGTGATTTAATTTATCCAAACGGAATATCCTCTTCTCTCCCAGAAGAAATTCAAGAGAGATTTGTTAAATCTATTAAAGGACTTGAAAAAGCTATTATTACCCAACCTGCTTATGCTATAGAGTATGATTATGTTGATCCCAGAGAGCTGTTACACACACTAGAAACAAAAAAAATAAAAAACCTCTTTTTTGCAGGTCAAATTAATGGCACAACTGGCTACGAAGAAGCAGCAGCCCAAGGGATTATTGCAGGAATAAATGCAGCACTAAAAACAACCTCGAGAAAAGAATTTATTGTTGATAGATCGCAAGGCTATATAGGTGTTTTAATTGATGATTTGGTTACTAAGGGCACCAAAGAACCATACAGAATGTTTACTTCACGCTCAGAATATAGACTTTTATTGAGGGCTGACAACGCTGACCAAAGACTAACCCCCTCAGGAATAGAGATAGGATGTGTTAAAAAAATCAGACAAACTATATTTGAAAAAAAATTATCTAATATAAAAAAAGGATTTAAAATAGCAAAAAGCCTTAAATCTACTCCAAATCAATTACAAAAAAATAACATTAAAATAAAACTGGATGGAAAGAAAAGATCAGCTTTTGATTTACTTTCACACAAAAGCATTGGTTTTGAAAAATTAGAAAAGATCTGGCCAGAGTTAAAAGGTCTGGATCACCACACAAAAGAACAAATACAAACCGAGTCAATTTATTCAAACTATCTCTCAAGGCAAAGGGCGGATATTGAAGATTTTAAAAAAGAAGAGGAATTAAAAATACCTAAAATTATAGAATATAAAAAAGTTGGCAGCTTATCAAATGAAATTATTGAAAAACTTAACAAAGTTAAACCCCCAACACTTGGGGCGGCATCAAGAATATCTGGGGTAACCCCTGCTGCCCTGATTGCAATTATGAGATACATAAAAAAAAATAAAAATTATAAAGCCGCTTAGTGTGAAAAAAGAAGAGATAGTAGAAAAGTTTGGCTTAACAAAATTTCAAGTAAAACAAATAAATATTTATATATTTGAATTAATTGAATTCAATAACCACACAAATCTCATTGGAAGATCAACTTTGCAAAATATTTGGGAAAGACATATTGCAGACTGTTTACAGCTTTCACTATTTATTTCTGAAAAAAAATCAAAAATTTTTGATCTTGGAACTGGAGGAGGGCTCCCAGGGGTGCTGTTGTCTATAATTGGGTATCGAAATATTTTCATGATTGATTCAGTTGGAAAAAAAATTGACTTTGTCAGAGGTATTACCAAAATGTTATCACTGTCAGCTAAAACAGAAAAGAAAAGAATTGAAAAACTTAACATAGGTAAGGCAGATTTAATTGTTTCTAGAGCACTAGCCCCTCTTTATAAACTGCTTTCTTATTCACTTATGCACTCAAATAAAAATACAACATCTCTTTTTTTAAAGGGCAGAAATGTTTATAACGAAATTGCAATGGCAAAAAAAAAATTTAATTTTAGTTTTGACACCTTCAAGAGTTTAAGTTCTGAGGACGGTGTTGTCTTAAGGATAAAAAATTTAAAAGTAAAAAAAACAGATGAATAAAATAATATCAATAGCTAATCAAAAAGGTGGTGTTGGTAAAACAACAACTACAATAAATCTTGCAACATCTCTATCGGCGGTAAATAAGAAAGTCTTAATAGTTGATGCTGATCCACAAGGAAATGCGAGCACAGGAATTGGAATCACCTATGATGATAGGACGCCAAGCCTTTACGAGCTAATAGTAAAACGAGATTTTGACAAAAAAGCAATTAAAAAAACAATTGTTCCCAACCTTAGCATTATTCCTGCTAATACAAGTTTAGCAGCTGCAGAAGTTGAGCTTACTAATATTAATAAAAGGGAATTTGTTTTGTCAGATATTTTGGTGCAAGCATTAAATTTTGATTATATATTAATTGACTGCCCTCCAGCACTGGGCTTTTTAACAATAAACTCTTTAGTTGCGTCTAGCTCTGTTATCGTGCCACTACAATCAGAATTTTTTGCTCTTGAAGGCATATCATCTTTAATGAAAACAGTTCAACTTATCAAAGAAGGCTTTAATCCAAAACTTAATGTTGAGGGCATACTTTTAACCATGGTGGACAAAAGAAATACTCTAAGTTCCTTGGTTGAAAAAGATGTAAGAGAACACTTTGGAGAAATTGTTTACAAAACAACTATTCCAAGAAACGTAAAAATATCAGAGGCGCCAAGTCATGGAAAGCCTGCAATAATATATGATGTTAATTGTTCAGGATCTATGGCATATATAGGTTTGGCTCGGGAAATAATTAACAAACAAGGCTAATAAATGAACAAAGAAAATAAAAAATTAGGAATGGGTCTAGGAGCACTATTAAGTCCAACAAATAAAAATAATACCAGCTCTAATAGGATAGATATTTCAAAAATATCACCAAACAAAAAACAACCTAGAAAAAATTTTGAAGAAAAACATATTCAAGAACTTTCTAACTCAATAAAAAACCAAGGACTTATACAACCAATAGTTGTTAGAGACATTGGAGATGATGGTTATGAAATTATAGCAGGCGAAAGGCGTTGGAGAGCTTGTCAACTTGCTGGGTTGCACTCAGTAGAATGTATTATTGTAAATACTTCAGAAGATAAGGTTTATGAACTAGCTTTAATTGAAAATATTCAAAGAGAAAATCTCAATATTATAGAAGAGGCTAAAGCATATAAAAAAATAATAGAAACCAATAATATAAAAGTTGATGACTTATCAAAGAGACTTGGCAAAAGTCCAAGTCATATTTCTAACTTAATAAGAATACTTGAGTTAGATTATGAAATTCATGAAATGATTATTTTAGGAAAAATATCAATGGGTCATGCAAGGGCGTTAATTGGTGTTCCAGATGCACTGGAAAAGGCAAAACAAATTATTGAAAAAAAATTAAGTGTTAGAGATGTTGAAAGGTCTACATCTAAATACAAAAAGGTTAGAAAAAAACAAACACAAAAAGACCCAAATATTTTAGATCTCGAAAAAGAGCTTTCAGATAAAATTGGACTCAAAACATCCATACATTTTAATGAAAATGGATCCTCTGGATCACTTACTTTATATTACTCAGATCTAAATCAATTGGACGAAATTATGAAAAGACTCAAGAAATAATTTTTTTATAATTTAAAACAAACCTAAAAAATAAATGCTTATAAAGGTTGGGATTTTTTCTAACAAGCTTTTCAGTTTTGTAAATTAACAAAGACAACATGTTTTTTTTGTTTTTATTTAAAGAATTATATAAACTTATAAGGCCCTGCTTTTCTTTAAAAAGATATCTTGGAACTTTATTTTCTAACTCATTACTATTTTTTGACCCAAGTAAAATTAATGAATATGTTTTAAAATATGAAAAATAACTATAGAAATCAGAAAGTGAGTTTATAGAAGAGTTAAGAAAATGATTAATCTCACCTCTTGCTAAATGAATCTTAAAAAAAAATTTACTCGCGCTCGTTAGTCTGTCCATATCTAGTGCAGAGGAAAGGCTTACAGCATCATTTTTATTATCCAATAGCAGAATTTTTTCAAGTTCGTTAATTAGTATCGCAAATCTGTTATCAAGCAAATCTAACAAAAGCCAATAAATCTCATTATCAAAAACCAGTTTATGTTTTTTTATAAAACCATTTAATATATTTTTTTTTCTATCTTTGTCCAATTCATAACATTCAATCAAAACCCTCTCTCTAGACTCAGAAAAAAACTTTTTTATTGATTTATTTTTGGGAGATGTTTTTTCAAAAAAAATTAATACATCCTGGTCATTTTCTATTTCTTGTATTGCGCCATTACCTATATATTTTTCACAGATATAAATATTTTTTTTTTTAATTTTAAATAAATCGGGAGTCACCCCCTCTATACTCGTTAAGTTTTTTTTTATAAATCCATTTTTTGTAAAACTCTTAACTAATATATTTTTAAGTGCTAAAATATAACCTTCATCGTTTCCACTTATAAAAAAACTTTTATACTTTAGACTAAGCCCATCTTCTATAACAAAGTTTTCTGGATTAATTTTCATTTAAGCAAGTATGATTTCTAAACTTATTGCTCACAAAAGACATGAAACTATTTATATTTTTTAAAACAGCTTCTTCGTAAAGGTTTTGCAAAAGAATATCACTAGCAAAATTATATCCAGAGGACTTTGGTGTGAAGGAAAAGTTAGATATTTGGATATTTTTTAAATCAGGACATTTTTTATTAATATCGCTTAATGTATAATCAATAATAATTTTATAATCAATTTTTTGTGCAACTTGATTCTCACTAACAGATCTTTTTGTTTGTTTTTCAGTTACTTTGGTGGTCAGTATAAATTTTTTTTCAACAACTTCCCCAATTTGTAAAAAAAGCCCATCTCTTAAAGCGCGGTTGTCTGAACCATCAACATAAATTACAGTTTTGTTTTTTAGAAAATTCAGATCTTCTTTTGTGTCCAGTAAAAAATTAATATTTGAGCATGACATTAGTGAAAAAAATATCACCAACTTAATAAAAAATAATTTCATTGAACAACTATATTTAATATTTTTCCAGGTATGTATATGTTTTTTATAATTATCTTGTCCTTTATTGCTTTTTCTACTCCGGGCAATTCTTTTGCCTTAATTAACACAACTTCTTCAACTTCGTCTTTTTTTGAAGAAATAAGGCCTTTAAGTTTTCCATTGATTTGAATTGGGAGCTCAATTGTTTCTGAAATCTCACCATTTACTAATTTTGGCCAATTTGTATTTGCACAAAATCCTTGATAGCCAAGAAGTTCCCAAATTTCTTCACTTAAATGAGGTGTAAATGGCTGTATAACAATGCATAAGTCCCTAATTACACCCTTTAGATTATCTCCAGAGATTGTCTTTTTGTCCATTGATTTATTAACCTCGTTTACATACTCATAAATATTTGCAACCGATTTATTAAAATGAAATTTTTCAATATTTTCTGAAATACTTTTTATAAGAAGGTTGAATTTATTTACTCTTAAGCTGCTTTGCTTGTGTTTATAGTTTTTTGCCCTTAAGCATGTATCCCAAATTTTATTAATAAATTTATGAGAAGACGTCACACCAATATCTGTCCACTCTAGGTCTCTTTCAGGAGGAGAGTCAGATAACATAAACCAGCGCGCTGTATCTGCACCATAAAGATCAATTATCGCAGAGGGGTTTATTACATTTTTTTTAGATTTACTCATCTTTTCAATTTTACCAACCTTGACCGCTTGATTATCATTATCAAAAAAATTACCATTGTTTTCTGTTATATTATTTGGCTCAACCCATTCTCCTTTTTTGTTTTTAAATGTTTTATGAGTTACCATTCCTTGAGTAAATAAACCCTTAAATGGTTCGTTGATTTTAATAAAGCCCATATCTCTTAGTGCTTTTGTAAAAAATCTAGAGTACAAAAGATGAAGAATTGCATGTTCAATACCACCAATATATTGATCAACTGGAAGCCAGTAACTAACATCTTCTTTTAAGAAGGGTTGCTCTGATCTAGGATTACAATATCGTAAAAAATACCAAGAAGACTCAAAGAAAGTATCAAAAGTATCTGTTTCCCGAAAAGCCTTCATTCCTGTTTTAGGGCAGGTTGTATTTTTCCATTCATCAACCTCTTCTTTTGTAGGGCCCGCCTTATTTTTGCTTAATACAGGAAGAAGAACTGGCAAATCTTTTTCTTCAACAGGAAAAACAGAACCATCTTCTCTATAAAGTATGGGAATTGGACAGCCCCAGTATCGTTGTCTTGAAATACCCCAGTCTCGTAATTTATAATTTATTTTTTTGTTACCCCGCCCTTCTTTTTCTAATCTTTTTATAACCTCTTTTTTTGCTTGCTCATTATCAAGACCATTTAAAAAATCAGAATTAACCATAATCCCATTTTCTAACATAGCTTCATTTTTTATAAGTTTATCATTTTTTTCTGATGAAGCAGATTGTACGACCTGAACAATATCAAGACTATACTTAAGTGCAAAATCTAAATCTCTTTGATCATGCGCTGGACAACCAAATATAGCTCCTAAGCCGTAATCCATTAAAACAAAATTTGCGATAAATAGAGGAATTTTTTTATTCAAAAAGGGATGGTTAATAAAAATTTTTGTTTTGTATCCCACTTTTGTTTTTTCTGAGTCTAACGATTTGATTTCCTCATAAAATTTTTTTGCCCCAATGTCTTTTTTTAGTATTTTTTTTGCAATTTCATGCTCAGCAGAGACCGCTATAAATGTAGCTCCAAAAATAGTATCTGGCCTAGTGGTAAAAACTCTAATAAAATTGTCTTCTAGGATATTATTTTTAAGTATTGAAAAAACCAATTCTGCCCCTTCTGATTTACCAATCCAATTTGATTGCATCACTTTTACTTTATTTGGCCACATGTCTAATTTTTCTAAATCAGCTAACAACTCTTCAGAATAATTACTCGTTTTTAAAAACCATTGAGAAAGTTTTTTTCTCTCGACCAAAGCCCCTGATCGCCAGCCTCTCCCATCAATTACCTGCTCATTAGCAAGTACAGTTTTATCAACTGGATCCCAATTAACTTCTGACATTTTTTTATAAGCTAAGCCATTTTTGTACATTTTTAAAAAAAAGAGCTGCTCATGTTTATAATAACCAGGATGACAGGTTGCTAGCTCTCTATCCCAATCTATAGAGAAGCCCATCGATTGAAGTTGATTTCTCATATATTTAATATTGCTATACGTCCAATCCGCAGGGCTCTTTTTTTCTGTTAAAGCGGCATTTTCTGCTGGTAGGCCAAATGCGTCCCATCCCATTGGATGAAAAACATTATACCCTTTCATTTTTTTATAACGAGCAACAACATCACCAAGAGTATAGTTTCTAACATGCCCCATATGAATCTTGCCCGAAGGATAGGGAAACATTTCAAGCACATAATATTTTTTTTTATTATCTTTTTTTTCTACTTTAAATATTTTTGCATCCCGCCATTTTTTCTGCCATTTTCTTTCGGCTGCCTTATGATTGTATCTTACGGACACTTTAGATGTTTTTAAGTTTTAGTTTCTTAGCTTTATTTAATATGGCATTTTCTAGGTCTATATTGTCTTGAGTATTTGTTTTTACACCAACCCATTTGTTATTTTTAAAAATTTCACAAAAAGATGATACCCGTAAATTTTGTGTTCTTAGCTCTGCCCCACTAATAAATACATTAATTTTACATCTTTCGTTTTCATTAACTTCTGAAGAGTACCAGTCAGTAAATATAGTTCCACCAAACGGGTCTGCAGAACTTAACGGAATAAAACTAAGTGTTTCTAAGCTAGCAGACCAAAGATATGGGTTTATAGGCATTCCAACAGATGTAAACCCATTACTTCCTTCACTGCTTTTTTTATCACCCATAATTTGAAAACCTTCTTTTCCAAAAAGACCACCGCCTGTTGATAAACGTGTTTCTGCGTCCCTAAGAGCCCCCTTTTTGTCACCTGTAGAACTTATAGCTGTGCCCGATCTATTAATTATCTCGCCTGTTGTTTGGGCTTTTGACCACAACTCTTTTCTTTCTTCCTCTGTCAAATTTTTGTTACAGGAATATACAAACAATAAGAGTGCTAGTAAAACTACTTTATTTAGAGACATATTCTCTAACTATTCTATTGCTGTAAAAAAGTAAATTATAAAAAAAAACGGCACTTTAAAAAAGTGCCGTTTAAATTGATTATATATTAATTAAAATGCCATGTTGGCACCAATGTACCATGAAGTTCCACCAGATGTTTCAGCAGATCCGCCTTGAGACGAGTCAACATTTTTCCATCCTAGGTTAGCAGTTACACCTGAAGCTACAGCATAAGAAATACCAGCATCTGTAGTATCAACTGCATCTGCAGCAGAACCAGCTGTACCCATAGTAGTTGAATCAGAACCTTCAGCAGCAGAGTAACCTACACTTAGAGTTACATCGCCAGATACATATTTAACACCTACTTTTGTTACAGTATTATCAGACACCTCTACGTTGTTAGTAGTTGAGCTGTTGTCTACATCATCTCCACTAGCATAACCAGCAGCAACAGTTAAGTTGCCAGTTACTGCACTAAAACCAATGTGGTAACCATTTGATCCACTTGATGGAGCAGTACCAGAATCTTTCCAGTCTGAATCAGCAAGACCAGCACCAACAGTTACAGCAGTGTCACCAGCGCTTGTTACGTAAGTTGCACCAACACCCCATGAACTTTCAAGCTCAGCAGAACCGTCAGCAGCAACACCATCATCAACTGATGCTGAAGCACTGATTTTAAGGCCATCAGCCATAAAGTCAGCAGCAGAATGCCACTCAATACCAACTGCAGTAGCTTCACCAAAGAAGTCTAAACCAGTTTGTGCTCTGTTAGTAGTTGTTACAGTAATTGAAGCTTCACCTGCTCCACCAGGAACTGAAACGTCGTGAGTTGCAGCAGCATTACCTGCTTTGATCACGTCTAGTTTTGATCCATCAGTGAAAGTAAGTGTAAGACCAGCAGTTTGAAGACCGGTTGTGCCTTCGTTTGCTAGCATAAAGCTTGAAGCAATACCTACACCGCCATCAGTAGTCTCTGATAGAGAAACTGAAAAGCTTGATGCAGTTACTTGTGCTAAAGATTCATCAGCATTGGTGTCAAGGGCAGTACCTCTTAAACCAGTATGATGACTACCAGAAGTAGTTGCTGTTACAGCCTCTGCAACAGAAGCAACGCCCATAGTTGAAACTAGAGCCGATGCTATTAATAGTTCTTTTTTCATAATATACTCCTTATTGAGTTAATGAATATTCATTAAATATAAGAAACTACTCTTATATTAAAAATGTTATTAATTAAAAAATTGCCAAAAAACCAAAAAAAGCATAAAAATATATAAATTTGATACAATGTGTTGTTATTTTACAACAATAAAAAATGTTCAATATTAGTAAATATAACAAAATAATAGAAGAAATCGCAGTTTTAAGGGAAAAAACCCAAATCATTGCCATTTCTAAAAACCATTCTCAGGACTCTGTTGAGGAGGCCATAAAGCATGGTGTAAGAATTTTTGGAGAAAACAGAGTTCAAGAAGCTAAGCTTAAGTTCAACAACTTAAAACAAAAATATTCTAATATAGAATTACACCTGACCGGCCCACTGCAAACAAACAAAGTAAAAGAAGCAATAAGTTTATTTGACGTATTCCACACTCTTGATAGAGAGAAGCTGGCCAGAGAGTTTATAAAATTCAAAAATATAGAAAATAAAAAATTTTTTATACAAGTTAACACAGGCAAAGAAGAAAATAAAAGTGGAGTTTTTCTTGAGCATCTTAAAGAGTTTGTCAATTATTGCACGAATGATCTTTGTTTAAATATAGTGGGACTTATGTGTATACCACCAATCAATGAAGACCCAAAAAAGCATTTTTCTATTTTAGTAAATGAGGCTCATAAATATAATTTAAACCAATTGAGTATGGGAATGAGCTCAGATTATGTCGAAGCAATAAAGCATAGTGCAACTTATATTCGCATAGGTACAGCATTGTTTGGAAAAAGATCACAATGAGAATTAAATTAGAAATATATTCAACAGAGGTATTAAAAAATTTTTTTATGAATTTTGATAAATTTTTTGAACTTAGTACGAAAAATTTTGATGAACTAGAGGGCTCTATTAATGAAAATAATTTATCTTTAGTATTCTTAGATGGATCTAACATAACATCTGAAAAAATTTTAAAAAAAATATGTAAAAACAAAAACTTTATATTTATTTGTAAGGACTTTTCTGTTTTTCAAAAATTTTCTTTGATCCAAAAAAATACCATAGTTTCACCTCTGTCTGTTAACAAATTAGTAGACATGGTTAATAGCTTTGTTAATTCAAAAAAATATAAGTTTGGGAATACTGAGTTTTTTTATAGCGCTATCAACAATGTTGAAAGTAATGAAAAATCTTACTTAACCCAAGCCGAAACCCACATTCTTTTGAAATTATTTCATGAAAAAAATGTTAGAAAAAAACTTTTAGAAAGAGATGTGCTTGAAATAAAAAGTGACTTAAACACATCCTCCATTGAGAGCCACCTCAACAGAATTAGAAAAAAATTAAAAAGAATTAGTTCTAATTTTACTATATACAGTAAAGACCAGTATGTTTATTTAGAAATATTTAATCCAAGTAAATAGGAACAAAAGAAAAAAAGTCATCATCGTAAATATTATTATAGTCATGTTCGATAAAGCTAATAGAAATAGTTTCATCTTCGGTTTTAGCAATTATCTTTCTTAGTATTAAAGGCTTATTTTCAAAATAAATTTTCAAATTAGTTATAACTGAATCTATCTCAATTTTTTTTTCAAAAATAATTTCTCCATTTTTTTCTTCAAAGTGTAGTGATAAAAAAAAATCATTATCTAAAAAAATATCATAAAACATCTTTACTGTACTATTCTTAGTTGAAAAAAACTCTTCCTCTTTAAGTTCATGATTTATGTAAACGCCCTTTTTTTGGCTTATTTTTAGAGTTCTTTTTGGATTAAAATAATCCAACCTTATTTTTGTGCCCTTAATATAAATATAACCTTCTTCTATTTTAGTCCCACTTGATTGAATAAACTTAGAAGAAAAAAAATTCAAACCTTTGATATACTCTTCTATGTTGTTTTTTACCTCTTTGCTAAAAAGGTTTTGCGAAAAAAAAATTAATAAAAATAAAAATATAAATATTTTTAAATTAATTAGTTTTTTTAAGTACTTGTCTCTTTCCTGCATTGTTTGCCTCTGATATAATCCCATCATCTTCCATTTTTTCAACAATTCTTGCCGCCCTATTATATCCTATTTGTAGATATCTCTGAATAAAGCTGGTAGATACTTTTTGCTGGTTAATAACAATGTCAACTGCTTTAGTATAAAGCTCATCTATATTCCCATTATCAAAATTCAGAGTCAAAGGATTATTCCCATTATCCTCATCTAAAGAAATTTCATTTTTAAAATCAAATACATTTTGTTTTTTTATAAACTGTACAACTTTTTCTATTTCTGCCTCACTAACAAAACCCCCATGTAATCTTTTTAAATTAGCACCGTTTTCTAAAAAAAGCATATCCCCACTTCCTAGCAATTGTTCTGCTCCCATTTCATTTATAATAGTTCTGCTGTCAAATTTGCTTGCGACTTTATAACTAATTCGGCTTGGGAAATTTGCTTTTATAGTTCCAGTAATAACGTCTACGCTCGGTCGCTGTGTTGCGGTAATCAAATGTATCCCAGATGCCCTTGCCATTTGTGCTAATCTTTGAACTAAGCTCTCAACTTCTTTTCCAGCCACCATCATTAAGTCGGCCATTTCATCAATAACAACAACGATAAAAGGCATTTCTTCGAGAGGTATTTCTCTTTTTTCCATAATTGGTTTTCTAGAATCTTTATCAATTCCTGTTTGGACCTCTCTAAACATTATTTTTCCAGATTTTTGAAATTTTCCAATTTTATCATTAAATGTTTTAATGTTTTTAACATTTATAGAACTCATTAACTTATATCTATTTTCCATTTCTCTAACTACCCATTTTAAAGCATATACTGCTTTATTAGGACTTGTTACTACTGGTGTTAAAAGATGAGGAATGTCCTCGTATACACTTAATTCTAACATTTTTGGATCAATTAGAATTAATTTACACTCATTAGGTTTAAATTTTATTATTAAACTCATAATCATAGAGTTAATACCAACTGATTTTCCAGAACCGGTAGTTCCAGCAATCAAAAGGTGAGGCATTTTTTCTAGGTCAGTATAAATATTCTCACCTGAAATATTTTTTCCCAGTGCCAATCTTAATGAATTATGATCATCAAAAAAAACATCATCATTGACCAGGTCTCCAAAAAAAACCCCTTCTCTTTTAGAATTAGGTATTTCAATTCCCAAACTAGACTTACCTGGTTGTGAAGAAATTCTGGCTGAAAGAGAAGACATTGCTCTAGCTATATCATCAGACAAACCAACAATTTTACTAGCTTTTATTCCAGCCTTTGGAACAAACTCAAAAAGAGTAACAATTGGTCCGGATCTATAATTTACAATTTTCCCTTCTACTCCATATTCTAATAAGGTTTCTTCTAATTTTACTGAGAGCTGTTGATTAAGTTTTTGCATTTCTCTTGTTTGGCTATTTTTTAAAGATGATTTTGAAAACAATTCTGGACTGGGTAATTGGTAAAAGTAATTATCAAACTCTGAACTTTGTTTTTTACTTGTATTAATTTTTCTAATAAAATGTTCTTTATTTTTTTTTAATACTGGTTCATTTTTATGCAACTTAGAAGTAGTTTTTCTTTTGTTATTTTTTTTGCTTAAAGAATATACGCCATAATAAATTATGCCAAATAGTATTATAAAAAAAGAAATTATTAGCTTTAAAAACTTTAGTTTTTTTAGATATCTAAACTTAATACCAAACACATAAAACAAAATAATTGCTAAAAAACAAAAAGAAAAAAAAGTAACTAAAAAATTAAATAAAAAGGTTTTGGTTATTAATAAATCGTAATTACTTAAAACATTTTCTATTATGGCCTTAACAGTATTATATACTATTCCTGGTTTATTTGTTGCACCTGCTATTAAATAAACATAAGTTGTGGCAAGGACATGATTAAAAAAAATAGATGAAAGAAGAACTAAGAAAAATTTGATAAAGAAATTTTTAATTAAAATCCCTAAAAACAAAAATACACCCACAAAACACAGAAAGACGCTTATCACATATGAGTATAATCCAAACGAGAAAAGAAAAGCACTAGATGTTTTCGCACCAATATAACCAAAAAAATTTTTTGTTTCTACAAAAGCTAAGTTTGTATTAATCCCAGGATCTTCTGGGTTATGTGTTAATATACAAATAGCAATAAAAAATCCTGATGAAGCCAATATAAGGCCTGTAATTGTTTTATAAAAAAATAACTTAAATCCACCATATTTAAACATATTAATTGTTTCTAATACCTCTAGAATAAGGTAATTCGAAGAAAAATTATGAAAGAATTATATTGTGATTTGCATATAGTAGGTGGGGCGCTGACAGGCCTTTTAGCAGCATATTGTGCATCAGATTTAGGTTTTAAAATAATTGTCTCCGAAAGAAAAAAACTCAATTTTAATAATAAAAAAATAACAGATGATACAAGAACAACTGCTATAGCCGAAGGATCAAAAGCTTTTTTAGAATCTCAAGGTTTATGGAAGCTTATTAAAAATTTTGCTGAGCCAATTAAAAAAATTAAGGTTGTAGATATTACAGCAAATTCTAATTTAAATTTTTATAACCCTATACCTCAATCAAATCTTGGTTATATAGTAAAAAATTCAAAGTTAATTAGTATTTTAATTAGTGAATTAAAAAAAAAAATTAATGTAAATTTTGAAACTGACTCTAATATTAAATCAATATCGAATTATAATAAAAAAATTATAAGTTTATCTAATAGTAAAAAAATAATATCAAAATTAATTATAGCTGCAGATGGAAAAAATAGTACTGTTCGAAAATTATTAAGAACTAACCTTTTTAAAAAAAATTATAATGAAAAAGCAGTTGTGATAAACTTCTTTCACGAAAGCCCCCACAAAAATACAGCGTATGAGTTTTTCTTAAAAACTGGTCCAATGGCTATTCTACCAATGCAAACAGAAAAAAGAAGAAATCAAAGTGCTTTAATTTGGTCAAATGAACCAGGGATTGTTGATTTGATTGCCCGCTCAGGTTTGCATAGTCAATATGTTAAAGAAATTTTAAATGAAAAAATTTATCCATACCTAGGCAATGTTACAAAAATTAATTCGATACAGGCCTTTCCACTTTCAGCACATATCAATGAAAAATTCTATAATGATAAAACAATTTATGTAGGAGATGCAGCTCACTCAATTCATCCAATAGCTGGACAGGGTTGGAACTTAGGACTTAGAGATGTTAAAACAGTAAAAGAGTTGCTTTTTAAATTTAAAGAACAAGATTTAGAAATCGGCACAAAAAATTTTTGCAAGATGTACAATGACTCTTGCTATTATGACGCTTATCGACTTTATGAAATAACTGATAAGCTTGACTGGGTATTTAAAAAAGATCAGCCTTATTTTAAGTTTTTAAAGAAAACTGGCTTTAATTTGATTAACAAAAACACAGCGCTGAAAGAAAGAATAGTTCAATTTGCGATGGGTGTTTAATTAATCGAAGTTGTTTTTTCTCTTGAAGCCATTTCTATTTTTAGTGCTGATAAAACATTTTCATAAAATTCTTTATTTGATTTTTGCTCTAATAGCATCTGTTTTACACTTACATCAAAAGGTGAAATCATCACTATTAGTTTTAACAAATCAATCAAATTTAAATCAGAAATTTCATCTAAGTTTATATTTATATTTTTATAATAATTATATTTTTTAAAGTTCTCGAGTATTTTAGGTTTTAAATCCTCGTGAAGAGTGCCGTTACTTAATCTATCCATAATTTTTATTTCACAAATTCTGAATTTGTGATCTGTTTCAACTTCTTTTAAAATTTTGAAACAATTTATACCTTCTAAGTTAATTAAATACTTTTTGTCAGGTGTTTCGTTAAAAACAGTAATTTTTCCAAAACAGCCAACATCATATAAATCATTATTTTGTTTTTGCTGAACCATACCTATATATCTGTTTCCAGATAACGAATAATCAATCATTTCAATATATCTTTCTTCAAAAATATTTAGAGGAAGATTTGTTTTTGGAAACAGTACAGCACCATTTAATGGAAAAATTGGTATTTTCATCTAAGCAAACAACAAACTAGAAAGTTTTTTTCTATAATTTTTTGTGGCCTCATGATCATTGCCAAGAGCCTCAAAAAACTCTATCAACTTTTTTTTAATTTTTTCTTTATCTTTAAAATAATTATTTAATAAAAAGGTGAAAGATTTTTCATAATCTTCTATTGAAAAATAATATTCTGATATTTTCATTAGTATTTTTATATTTCTTGGCTCAGAATTAAATTTTTCTAAAAGTATTTCTATAGAGTCTGAGCTTTTAGAGTCCTTAACTATTTTAATTTTTTTTATAATTTTAACTATTTCATTATTCTTTTTAATGTCATCATCAAGAGAAGATATAAAGTCATTAATTTCTTCAAACTCTTTTTGGTATAACAGGCAATCTAAATACATACTTACAGCCACTGGATCATTCGCATTTTCAGTAAAAAATTCTAAAAGTTGATCTTTTGCTTCGGTAAAATTTTTACTTTCAATGAGATTTCTTATATTGTTATAGAAATCACTCATGTCCTTTTTTAATTTTCCCCCAGATGATTTTTCAATGAAATCAACAAAATCTTTTTCCGAAATAACTCCTTGAAAGGCATTGACAATTTTTTTGTCACGAAATGCATAAACCGCAGGAATTGATTGAATTTTGAGCTGTGCAGCAATTTGTTGATTGTCATCTATGTTAATTTTAACTAACTGAAAATTATCTTGATTTTCGTTAGCAACCTTTTCCATTATAGGTGTTAGTTGCTTGCAAGGTCCACACCATGGAGCCCAGAAATCTACGACAATAAGTTTTTTAGAACTTTCTTCAAGAACCTTCTGCTCAAAATCAACTTCATTAATTTCTGATATATTACTCATAAGTCCTTATAATTACATTTTCTATTACTGAAAAAATATGTATTTTTTTATTATTTTCAATCATAAACTTAATAAAATCAATCCGAGAAATGGTTATTGTGGCTGTATTTATTAAGGGGTGAAAATTTAAAAGCTCACTATCATCTAATTCTTTTTCTAGATAAAAATTAACAAGGTTATATGTGTCATTCATAAGTGCAAACGGGGAAACTGAGCCAGGCAAAACCCCTAGTAATTCTTTCATGTATTTTTCATTAGCAAATGATGTGTTTCCTAGTCCTAGTGACTTTGACAATTTTTTTAAATTTATATCACAGTTTTCTTCACAAGAGATTAAACAAAACTCGTTTTTTTTATTTTTTAAAAATAAGTTTTTGGTGTGAGTGCCGACAATTCTTTCCTTAAAATTTTTAGAGTCCTCAACCCTAAATAGTGGCTTATGTTCATTAACCTCAAAATCTATTTTACTTTTATTTAATAACGTTAAAATTTTTTCTGTACTTAACATGATTATTTAATAAACTATTTTATTTAGATAGACATTTATATGAGATAAAATTAATTTAAATAAATATGATATAATTTTTATTTTTAATTTCATTTCTTAAGATTTTATAACAAGAATTTAGCCAGTTTTTAATTTGTCTTTGTAGTTTTTTAATTAGATGGCCAATATACATATTTATAGCATTTATAATTAATTAACTTGCAATTATTGACATAAAAAAACAAAGTGCTATTGAGACACTGTAAAGCGGGCGTAGCTCAGGGGTAGAGCGCAACCTTGCCAAGGTTGAAGTCGAGGGTTCGAATCCCTTCGCCCGCTCCAAATTCTAACTCCACCCTTAATTTTTAAATTTCATTTGCAATGTACTTTCAATGTACTTTAGGGTTATAAACAATTATGAAAATCCCTCTGACTATTTTTGTTTTGTTTTTCTCATCTTTTGTTTTTGGAAAAAATTTAATAGATCCTCTTAGTTTTTCTGGAAGTCAGAGTGAGAAAAATACAGTAATTTCATTTATCGAAAGAGATGTAAAAAAAACTTATTGTGAAAATGAACTATTAGAATCAATGTGTACTAACTCAATGCTTAGATTGATGGAAGAAGAAGAACTAAGATCTTTTAAAATTTTAACAAATGCAAAAAATAAAAAAATACTTAACAAAGTTACTAGCACTTATTGTGATAATTCAATGCTAGAAGGTTTTTGTACCTATACAATGATTTTATTGATGTATGAAGAAGAGGTAAAAGCGTTAGGTCAAAAATTAGAGTGGTAAAAATTATATGAAAACTATTCTCACACTCTTTGTTTTGTTGTTCTCATCTTCGGTGTTTGCAGATGATATTTCAGACTTTCAAATTGATAATATTAGTATCGGCAAAAGTATTCTTAAATTTTATAAAGAAACCGATTTTGATAATTTTTCCCCAATTAAATATCCGTCTAGCGATACTTTTTATGGTTATGGAATTCCAGTAGAGTACTATAAAAAATCAAACTCAAATTATGATACAATTTCATTTATCTTAAAAAAGAATGATAGCAAATTTAGAATTTATTCAGTTAAGGGTATGGTTTTCTATCCACAAAATTTTGAAAAATGTTTAGATCAAAAAAAGAAAGTTACCAAAGAAATAAAAAAAGAATTTAAAATAGTAAATGACCAATCATATGAAGATGATTTTGGAAATCAATATGGTTCAAGCATTGCTTATGTTACAAATTTTATATTAAATGATGGGATGATTAGAATTTTCTGTTCTAAATGGGATAAAAATAATGCTAGGTCAAAAAATTGGACTGATACATTTAACATCGCTGTATCTTTTAATGAATACTTAAATTGGTTAGATAATGAGGCATATAAATAGAAACTCAAATTAATATTTGAAGCAATGTACTTGCAATGTACTTTTTCAATTTTTGGGACCGAATAAGGCATACACTAAGCGGGTCGAGAATTCGAATCCCTTCGCCCGCTCCAAATTTCAACTCCACTTTTAAATTTTAAATTTTATTTGCAATAGAGTTGCAATAGAGTTTTACTATTTAGATTATTATGAAAATCTTATTCACACTCTTCATTTTGTTGTTTTCGTCTTCGGTGTTGGCAGAAGATATTTCAGACTTTGAGATTGAAGGAATGAGTATTGGCGATAGTTTGTTGGATTATGTTTCAAAAAAAGAAATATTAGAAAATAAACGAAATTATTTTCCAGATTTAGATAATACTTTTTCGATGTCTGCTTTTGAAAACTTTCTTTCATCTAATTTATATGATTGGATACAAATTGGATATTTTACTAATGATAGAAAATTTATAATTCAAATTATTGATGGTGTTATATCTTATATTGATAATATTGATGAATGTTATTCTGAACAAGATAATATTAAAAATGAACTTAGTAGAAGTTTTGATTTAAATGCTGCAGATTGGGATTTTTATGAAACAGATGATCCTAATACTGGTGATAATTTTACAACGTACCTTATTGTTCTTAAGTCAGGTATTGAAATTGTTTTATCATGTCAGGATTGGGGAGATGAAGAAAATAGATATTTTGATCATTTAAAAATCAATATTGCTACTAAACAATTTAATGATTGGGTTTATAGTAGGTAAACTTATAATATTATGAAAACCCTCCTCACTCTCTTCGTTTTGTTGTTCTCGTCTTCGGTGTTTGCAGATGATATTTCTGACTTTCAGATTGAAGGGATGAGCATAGGAGATAGTTTGTTAAATTATTATAGTGAAGAGATAATTTCTAATTCAGAAATACTATATTTTGAAAATGAACGACAATATTATGTTGTTGGCATCTATAATAATTTAAAAACTTATGATGCAGTAGAAATATACTTAAGGACTAATGATAAAAATTATGAAATCAAAACAATTACAGGAAAGTTAATAATTGAAAATAAAAAACAATGCCTAAGCATGAAAGATAAGTTGACTGCAGAAATTGCATTCTTATTTAAAAATCAAAAACAACATAATGACACAAAAAATCCTGAATATGATAATTCTGGAGAGTCGAAACAGTATATTTCACAATTTAATATTGATGGTTGGTTAACACATGTAAGGGTTGAGTGTGCTATTTTTTCAAAAAAAATTAAAAAAGATCGTGGCTATGAAGATACATTAAATGTGGTTGCTATGGACCAGGAAATTTCAGAATGGATATTTGATGGATACAGATAAATAATTAACTATTTATTAAATTTTATTTATTTAGGAACGTTACAACTATCAAGTTTCCAAGACAGAGACTTATCTTTATACACACCTTGACCTAAAGTTTTGACACACGCTTTTTGTGAATTATCTGCATTTTCTAATCGTATCTCATCAGGATTTTTACTTTCACTCTTTTTATCATCTGCTTCGTCACAAGATATAAGAATAAAAAATGAGAAAAATAGTATACTTGTAATTTTCAATAAATTTTTTATTAAATATTTTTAAATCAAATATTAAAATTCTTCAATATACTTTACGTAGAATATGTTGTGTTGCTTAGGATAATTGAAGCGAGTGATGAATTCGAATCACTTCGCCCGCTCCAAATATTAAGTCTGCCTTTATTTTTTCAAAACTATTTGCAATAGAGTTGCAATAGAGTTTTACTATTTTGATAATTATGAAAACCCTTCTCACACTTTTCGTTTTGATGTTTTCGTCTTCAGTGGTTGCAGAAGATATTTCAGACTTTCAGATAGAAGGAATCAGTGTTGGGGATAGTTTATTAAACCATTTTAGTGAAGAAGATATTATTTTAAAAACAGAATTTGAAAAAGAACAAGGTAATAATAAAGAAATGGCAGTAGTATATTTTAATAATAAAAATTTTAAAAACTATCGAAGATTAAAAGCATCATATGAAACTAAGGATAAAAATTATCAAATATTATCTCTCACAGGTTTTGTCGATATAAATAAAGATATAGATAAATGTATGATTAAAAAAAAAGAAATCTCAGAAGAACTTAAGAACTTATTTAATAATTTAGATATTGAAGAACGAGGATGGAACAAGCATGATTTTGATAATTCTTCTAGAACAAATGCTATCATTTTTTATTTTCCTACAAAATCAAAATATTTTTCTTTTATAAGGGTTATTTGTTATGATTGGTCAAGAACTTCAGGATATAATGATCAGTTACGTGTAGAGTTAGTAACTAGTAAGTATTATGAATGGTTATACAAACTCTATCAATCACAGAATTAAATGAAAACTCTACTCACACTCTTCGTTTTGTTTTTTTCGTCATCTGTATTCGCAGAAGATATTTCAGATTTTGAGTTAGAAGGTATTAGCATCGGTGATAGTCTGTTAGATTATGTAAATATTGAAAATATTAATCAGGAAACTGAATATAATTCAAAAGACTATTATTATTTAAAGAATCCTAAATTATTTGGTGAAGTATATATACGTGATGCTGCTGGACAATATGATAGTTTATCATTTTTTATAAAACCAAATGACCCTAAATTTAAAATACATCTTTTACGTGGAAATATAATATTTAATGAGCGCAGAAATGAATGTCTTAATAAAAAAAAAGAAATAGTTGAGGGTGTAGAAAGTGATTTGGTAAATTTAGAAAAAAGAGAAAGGAATTTTAATCACGCAATAGACCCTTCTGGTAAAAGTAAAGTTTTTACTACACAATTTTTATTTGAAAATGGAGATAAAATTTCTA
>JACWEB010000008.1 GCA_014653715.1 Pelagibacterales bacterium SAG-MED31 | reverse complement strand
AAAACCTTTGAGGGGGAAAACCATGTGAAAAGAATCATTAAAAGAAAATATTGGCAATAAAAAAACTGGAATGTATAAAAATAGAAAATAAAAAATACAGTATATCAATAATAAATTATTTTTGTTGTACATTATGACATTCTCAAGGTTAATTTTTTAGTAATATAGGTAACTATACCTGCAATTATACAAACAGATGAAAGCATTAAAACAGCAGATGCTGCACCTAGAGGAAAATTATTAGCTCTACCAAATAAACTTTGGATCATATTAGAGAGCATTCTACCATCAGTGCCCCCAACCATTTGAGGAGTAACATAATCTCCGACAGTAGGTATAAAAATAATAAGAATAGCTCCAATTATTCCTGGTAAAGATAAAGGCAATGTAACGCGTATAAAAGTTTCAAATTTTGAATTACCCAAATCATAAGAAGCTTCAAGCAACGATTTATCTATCTTATCCAAAGATACATAAAGAGGTAAAATAGCAAATGCAGCCCAAGCATGGGCTAAAGTTAGAACTACAGCACCTTGATTATAAAGTAAAAAACCAAGAGGTTCATCAATTAAACCTGAGCCAACAAGGGCAGAGTTAATTACTCCTTTATTTCCTAAAATAACTTTCCAAGAAAAAACTCTTAATAAATAACTTGTCCAAAATGGTAAAGTCATCAAAATTATCCAAAGCATTTTATTTTTTTTTACATAAAAAGCGATATAGTAGGCAAGTGGGTATGTTGTTAGAAGAGTTAATACAGTTACTAAGAAAGATATTTTAATTGACCTAAATAACAACATTGAAAATATTGGTTTTGTAAAAAAATCTTCATATCTGTCAAAAGTAAAAGTTCTATCAATTTCCACCATTGAAACTTGTGTATTAAAACTTGTAATAATCATAACAAGCATGGGTGCTGCCATAGCTATAATAATTAAAACTAATGCAGGAGATAATAAAGAATATGCTTTTAACTGATCATTTTTGACATAAATTTTTTGAAGTGTAGAAATCATAGCATTAAATCAAATTCTCCAAACCTCTTTTATAAAGTGAATTAGCAATAATAATACGTTGAATCTCACTAGTCCCTTCCCAAATCCTATCAGCTCTTAGTTCTCTGAAGAACCTCTCTGCAACATTTTCTCTCATGTACCCTCTTCCTCCAAAAATTTGAACAGCACGATCTGCAACTCTATTTGCCATTTCTGATGCATAAAGCTTTATCATTGAACATTTAGCATGTAAAATTTTAACATCCTTTTTATTATCGTGATCTTTACATATTTCATAAAGCAGAAGTCTAGTAGCAGCAAGTTCTGTAACGCTATCAGCTAACATTGATTGAATTAATTGATAATCTTTTATTTTGCTGCCATTTGCTTCCCTATTCATTGCGAATTTAGTAGCTTCATCTATTAATCTTTCAGCTGCACCACAACATCTTGCAGCAATTCCCAGTCTTTCATGACGAAACCAAGAGTGCGTATATGCCATTCCATCATCCTCTTTTCCAATGATGCGCGTTGAAGGAACCTTAACATTACTAAATTTATAAATGCAATGATGATGAGAAAAAGTATGACTAAATTCTGGAGTATCTACTAATTCAATACCATCGAGGTTTTTATCAACAATGAAAAGAGCATGATGATCTTTATTTTTTCCATTTTTTAATTTTGCTTGCAAAAAAAAGAAGTCAGCTTTGTTTGCGCTTGTAACATACCATTTTTCACCATTAATAATATAATTATTATCAATAAATTCAGCAGTAGCTTTTATAGAACCATTAACATCTGAACCGGAACCTTTTTCTGTTATTGCGTAACATTCTTTTTTTTCTCCTTTTAATAATGGGTATAAATAGTTTTTTTTTTGAACATCTGTAAAATTTTCCTCCATCCAATCCTGCGCCTCAGAAAAACACCAACATAAAGCATTCGTTACTCTTCCTAGTTGTTCCCATATAACCATTTGCTCAAACATTGAGAGTCCTAAGCCACCCTCATTTTTTGATATGCCCATACCAGGTAACCCTAGCTTTATTGCTATTTGAGAATGTTTTTTTTCAATATCAAGTGGTAAATTTCCAGAATTTTTTTCGGCGTGAACCTCCCAAGGTATAAGCTCTTTATCAACAAATTTTCTTATTTTGACTTGCCAGTCTAAGGCTGATTTTGTCATTCCACTATACATTAAGAGTACCTACTAAACTGTTTAGGGAAATGAGTTTTCAGATAATCGATACATATTTTTTTTGACTCAGATTTAGAAAATTTAGATGGTTCATCTAACTGATTTAACCATAAACCCATTATTAAAGACTGAAATGCTATAGATAAACTTTTTTTAGATAAGTTGTTTTTTTCTCTCTTAATTAGTTCAGAAAAAATATCCTCTGTCACATTTTGATAATACAAATCTCTTTCTCTGCAAATCTGCCTATAAGCTGGTTTAAATTTAATTTCACTAAAGAACGTAAACCAAACAGAAATTTTTTCTGGTGAGCAAATTTTAGAACTAAAATCATTTTCTATCATATTTATTATTTTAAGTTTTGGATCATCTCCTGCTTTTTTTAAATATTTATCAAATGAAGTCAGATATTCATTTGAAATAAATTTTAGAGTCTCAATTAAAAGTAATTCTTTACTTTTAAAATGAAAATTTACTATGCCTTGTGATAATCCCGCTCCTTGAGAGACATCATTCATAGTAAGATCATTTATTCCTTTTTTTGATAAGTTTTTAATTGTAGAAGATATAAGTCTTAAATTACTATTTTTTTTATTTTTAGATCTTTGATTTTTACTAGACATTATTTTTATTAAAAAATATGTGATTTTTTCATAAAATTAATGTTTTTACAAGGAATTTGGTTGAATGGTCATTCAAAGAAATATAAGAAATCAAAATGCCAAAAACTAAATATGATGTAGCTATTATAGGCGGTGGTCATAATGGACTTACAACTGCATGTTATTTAGCTAAAGCTGGGTTAAAAGTAGCAGTAATTGAACGGCATAGTTATGTTGGTGGTGCAGCTGTAAGCAGGGAGCTTCACCCAGGATGGACTTATTCAAATTGCTCATATGTATGTAGCTTGCTTAGACCAGAAATTTTTAGGGATTTGGAACTTTCAAAGTATGGTCTTCAAATCATTCCATATGAAGGTAGTGCTACAATGCTTGATGATGGACGATTTTATGCACATTACAGTGACCATGATCTTAATTATCGCTCTATTGCAAAGTTTTCCAAAAAAGATGCTGAGGCTTATGAAAGATTTAGCAAAGATGTAATGAGACAATGTAAAATAATAAAACCATTGTTAAAAATGACCCCTCCAGACCCAACTTCATTTAGGCCGAAAGATATTATGGGTCTTTTTGATTTTGCAAAATTTTTTGCTGCAAAAGATGAATTGGGCGGATTAGGTGAAAAAGAAATTTATGACACTATTCGTTTTTGGACGATGAGTGTTCGTGATTATTTAGAAGAATATTTTGAGTCAGATGTTGTAAAGGCTCATATGGCAGGCTCGGCAATAATAGGTACTGCTTTAGGACCTTATTCTCCTGGGTCAGCTTATGTATTACTGCACCATTATATGGGTGAAGTAGATGGAACAGTTGGTGCGTGGGGGTATTCGCGTGGAGGAATGGGTTCAATCACGCAAGCTATGGCTGCTTCACTAAAAGCAAGTGGTGGCGATATTATTGCGGGATCCCCAGTAACTAAAATATTAATTAAAAATAATCGTAGCCATGGTGTTGTGCTAGAAAATGGTGATGAAATATTTGCTGATAAGCTAGTTTCTAATCTAGATGTAAAAAGAACTTTTCTTAAAGTTGTAGAAAAAGAAAATATACCTGATGATTTTTATAATGCAGTAAAAAATTTTAAAATAAGAGGATCATCAGGAAAGTTAAATATTGCTCTTGATGATTTACCTATTTGGAAAAGTATACCGGAGGGAGACCCTGCAGGAACAGGAGACCTTCATATTACACAAAGTATAGAAGAAATGGAAGGTGCTTATGATGATTGGAAAGATGGAAGATGGTCTCAATTACCTTATGTAGATATGTGCATTCCAAGTATTAATGATCCAACAATGGCCCCACAAGGAAAACATTACATGTCAGTATTTGTTCAATACGTTCCATACAATCTTGCAGATGGTGGGTGGACTGAAGAAAAAAGATTAGAATTTGGAAAACATGTTATGAATAGAATTGGTTCATATTCTGAAAATTTTAATGACATTATAAAACATGCTGAAATAAGAACACCAAAAGAACTTGAAGAAGAAGTTGGATTAACTGAAGGCAATATCTTCCAAGGAGAGCTGACTATGGATCAGTTAATGTTTAATAGACCAGTACCAGGTTACGCTCAGTACAAAACTCCAATTAAAAATCTATACATGTGTGGATCTAGCACACATCCAGGTGGAGGAGTAATGGGTGCACCAGGCGCAAATGCAGCAAGAGAAATTTTAATAGATCTAAAAAAACAAATTAATACACATTATATATGAAAAAATTTGATGTTATAATTATAGGTGGAGGACACAATGGTTTGGTTGCTGCATGTGTTTTATCAAAAAAAGGAAAAAAAGTTCTAGTGATAGAAAAGAATGAAAAATTAGGTGGCCTTGCTAATTATGTCGAGTACTTAAGTGATATTTCTCAAGAAATTTTAAAAGAATTAAACATTACTATTGAAAAGAATATAAGCGATAATTTTATTTCTGCTTTGTCTGAAGATTTAAATCATACTGTGTTAAAAATAAATGGAAGTAAAAATGTTCAATTTTTACAAACAAGTGCAAGTGACTCTGATAAAAAAAGTTTTATTAACTTAGTTAATAAATATGATTTATTTGCAAGAACCTTAAGATCGTTTATGTTTAAAAAACCACCAAGAGTTAAATCAGGTTCAAGATCTGATATTTGGCAATTATTTTCAATGGGTTTAAAAGTCAGACGTCTTGGAAAAAAAAACATGCGAGAATTATTACGAGTGATAGGTTTAAATATTGCAGATGATTTAGAGGACAATATAGAAAACAACATTTTAAAGGGTTTAATATCTAATGAGGCTGTTATTGGAACAAACCTTGGCGCAAGATCTCCTGGATCAATATTAAATTTATTGTATAACCAAGCTACAAATAATTCATTATTTAGAATTAACAAATTTAATACAAACTCATTTTTAAATTCCGTTGAGAATATTTGTAAAAAAAAATAATGTTGAGTTTCAAACTAATAAAACAGTTGAAAAAATTAACATTTCAAACCAGAGTGTTAATTCAGTTTTGCTTAATACGGGAGAACAAATTGAAACATCTACAATAATCTCAAATTCAGATCCAAAAACAACTTATTTAGAATTAGTTGGAGCTTCTAATTTGGATACAGACTTTACAAGAAGAACAAATAATTATCGCACCAGAGGTACAGTAGCTAAAGTCAATATTGAATTTAAACATGAGATAAAAATTAAAAATTTAGACTCAAAATATTTATCGGGTAAATTTGTTTATGCTCCAAATATAAAATATATAGAACATGCTTTTAATACTAATAAGTATAATAAATTATCAGCAAATCCTTGTTTGGAATTTTATATTAATAAAAATAAATTATCTGCAAATGTCTATTTTATACCTTATTTAAGAGAGTCTTCACATGATAAAGAAAAAATATTAACAAATGTTAATTTAATTTTAGAAAAATTTATTGAAGAAAATCAAATTGTTTCTTCAATAATTGAAACTCCTAATGATATTGAAAGTAAATATAATATTACAGGTGGTCACTGGAGTCACGGAGATATGGAGATAGATCAACTTTTAATGATGCGTCCATTTTATGGGTCTTCTCAATATTCCACCCCAATTAATGGCTTATATCTATGTAGTGCAGGCACTCATCCAGGAGGGGGTATTACAGGTATTAATGGAGTTAATGCTGCTAAACAATTACTAAAGGATAAAGGTAATGGTTAATACATTTTCATTTACAAAACCTCTTCTGGAAACCCCTTTTCATAAAAGAACTTTTGAAGCTTGTTATAATAATGATTGGTATCGTTGGGCTGGATATAAAATTGCAAGAGAGTATTCTAATACTGAACTAGAATACACTTCTATGCGAAATACAGCAGGAGTTTTAGATATAACGCCAATGCACAAATATGATATCAAAGGAAATGATGCTATTAAATTTGTAGATAAATTAGTCACACGAGATGTAACACAAATCAAACCTAATAAAGTAATGTATATTATTTGGTGTAATGAAGACGGAAATGTTATCGATGATGGTACTGTCTTTTGTTTTGACACTAATCATTTACGAATCTTTTGTGCAGAGAGAAATTTGAATTGGTTTTCTGATACAGCTATTGGTTTTGACGTAGAAGTTAACGATGTTAGTGACTCTATTGCTGCTTTAGCATTTCAAGGACCTCTCTCTTGTAAAATTTTACATTTATTAAATGTTAAGAATATAGAAAATCTAAAGCCGTTTTTCTTTGATAATTTTGATCTTAATGGTTCAAAAGTTACTATATCTAGAACTGGATTTTCTGGAGATTTAGGCTATGAAATCTGGTGTAGACCTGAATATGCGTTAAATGTTTGGGACTCACTATTTAAATTCAATAGAGACTATAAGGTTTTGGCCGCAGGCATGAATGCACTAGAAATGGTTAGAATTGAAGCAGGTTTTATTCAGCCTAATGCAGACTTTATGTCTGCTGAGCAAGCATTGCGACCAAATAGAATGAGGACTCCATTTGAGCTAGGTATGGGATGGTTGGTTGATTTAAATAAAAACTACTTTACCGGAAAAAAAAATCTGATTGATCTACAAAATAAACCTTTAAATAAAAAATTAGTCGGTCTAGATATTCAAGGTGACAAACCTGCTATTGGTTCAGTTTTATATGATAAAAATAAAAAAGAAATTGGAATTGTCACAGCCGGTATGTGGTCACCAAGCTTAAAATCAAATATAGCTTTTGGTTATGTTGATAACAACCATATGAAAATTGGATCAAAAGTTTTTGCTGAAATATATCATCCTGAAGAATTAGAATATAAAAAAATATGGGCTGAGTGTTTAGTTGTAAAAAAACAGTTTTTTAACCCACCAAGACGGCATAAGGTACCTGCTGATATATAAAATGGAATTTAATCTTACAGAAGAGCAAAATCTTTTAATAAATACAACTAAAGCTTTTGTTAAAACAGAATTACTTCAACATGAAGAACTTTTAGAAAAAACAAATAATCTACCTAAAGAACTATATAATCAAATTAAGAAAAAAAGTATTGATGCTGGTTTGTATGCTTGCAATATGCCAGTTGAACATGGTGGAGGGGGTTTAAATGCTTTTGAATTAACTTTAGTTGAAAAACATTTAGGTTTTGCATCTCTCGCCTTAGCTGAAATTGCATGGCGTCCACAAAATATCTTAATGGCCTGTGAAGGGGAATTAATTGATCAATATTTGAAACCTGCCATTACTGGTGAAAGAAAAGATTGTATTGCGATGACTGAACCTGAGGCTGGTTCTGATCTGAGAGGAATGAAAACAAATGCAAAAAAAGATGGTGATGATTGGATAATCAATGGAACTAAACATTTTATATCAAATGCTCATATATCTGACTTTGTTGTTTTATTTGCCTCAACTGGAACAGATGAGCATGGAAGAAATTTATTATCATGTTTCTTGGTTGACCTTCATCAAAAAGGTGTTGAAGTAGCTAAAGGCTATGAATGTGTTTCTCATAGAGGATATGTAAATAATGTTATAAATTTTAATGACTGTAGAATACCTGGAAAAAACATTTTAGGTGAAAAGGATAAAGGTTTTGAATTGATGAATGTTTGGTTAGAAGCAACTCGATTAACAGTTGCTGCAACTTCTGTTTCAAGAGCTGAACGTGCATTTGATATTGCTCTTGATTGGTCCGCTAATAGAAAACAATTTGGAAAAGTGATTGGTAAATTTCAAGGAGTTTCTTTTAAATTAGCAGATATGGCAACAAGTATAAAGGCAGCAAACTTAATGCTTTTAGAATCAGCTTGGAAAATAGATCAAGGCACCCTCTCCTCTCAAGATGCTGCAATGACAAAATTATTTTGCACTGAAATGGTTGGAAAAGTGTCTGACGAAGCTATCCAAATATGTGGAGGGATGGGTCTTATGTCTGACATTCCTCTTGAAAGAATATGGAGAGATGCAAGAATAGAGAGAATTTGGGAAGGTACAAGTGAAATTCAAAGACATATTATATCGCGTTCACTTTTAAGACCACTTGGAGCGTAATCTTTGAATTTAAAAAAACTTTTTAGACCAAAAAGTCTTGCAATCGTTGGCGGGTATTGGGCAGATTTTGTTTATGAAGGAAATAAAACAATAGGTTTTAATGGTAAAGTTTGGCACATTAATCCATCAAGAAAAAGCTCAAAGAAAAAAAAATATTATAAAAGCATCAAAGATCTACCTGCAGTACCAGATTGTGTTTATCTAGCAGTATCCAGTGATTTAACTGTAAAATTAATTAAAGAGATTTCTGAGATAGGTGCTGGTGGTACTGTTTGTTTAGCCTCTAGATTTTCAGAACTAAATTCTAAAGAAGGGAGTAGAAAAACCAAACAATTAATTTCTAATGCTGGTAAAATGCCTTTTCTTGGACCAAATTGTTACGGATATATAAACTACTTAGATAAAGTTTCTGTTTGGTCTGATCAAGTAGCAGGTAAGCCCACAAAAAAAGGAGTTGCAATTATTTGTCAAAGTGGAACTATTGGAAACACAATCAGCTTTAATGATAGATCTTTACCAATAGGATATATAATTTCCCTGGGTAATCAGGCACAAATAACTATAGAAGATACAATAAATTATGTACTAGATGATAATAGAGTCACAGCTATTGGAATATATGCGGAAAGTTTTACTAATGCAGAAAAATTAATAAAAGTTTTTAAAAAATCTAGAATTAAAAAAACACCAATAGCAATAGTAAAGGTAGGAAGATCTAAAATCGCGTCTCAAACAATTTTAACACATACTGGGGCCCTTAGTGGAAAAGAGGACATCCATGACTCTGTTTTTAATAGAATGGGTGTTGCAAGATGTAATACCTTAGGGGAATTATGTGAAAGTTTAAAATTATTTCATACTCATGGAGCGATAAATAATGATAAAATTGCAATAATGGGTCCATCTGGTGGTGATATGGCTATGATAGGAGATGTAGCTGATAAACTCTCGTTGAACTTTGGTAAAATAGATCCAAAAATTAAAAAAAGTTTAAAAAAAGTTAACCATCCAAGTGTTATAATTTCAAACCCATTTGATTTACAAACATACAATTGGAATGATCCTGAGCAATTAGAAAAAACATTTAAATTAATGTTTAAAACAAATTTTGGACTAAATGCATTAATGTTAGATTTTCCAAATATAGAAGATTGTGACACTGCAGAATGGGATGATATAGTTGATAAATTTATCAAATCATCAAAAATAAAAAAAAATGGAGTGATTATTTCTTCTCTTGTAGATACTCTTCCTAAGTATTTAAGAAAAAAATGTTTTAAATCAGGAGTTGTACCTCTTCAAGGTATGTCAGAAAGTTTAATAGCAATAAGTAATTCAATAAAAATTGCAAAGGCATGGAGAAATTGTTTTGATATAAAAATTTCACAAAAAATAAACAATCTTGAGATGAAAACAAAAACCATTACAGAATATGAATCAAAACTAATCTTAAAAAAGTTTAAAATATCTATACCTAAATCTTTAATTACAAATAAAAAAGATATTTTGTGTGATTATAAAAAAATTGGTTTTCCTTTAGTTGCAAAAATAAATTCTAATACGGTTTTCCATAAAACTGAGATTGGCGGTGTAGTAACAAATATAAATAGTGAAAAAGAATTAAAGAAAAAAACAAATAAATTTAAAAATAAGATACTTATTGAAAAAATGATAACAGATAAAGTTTTTGAAATGATCATAGGAATCAAAAATGATAGTCAGTTTGGACCGACATTAATTTTAGGAGCAGGAGGGATATATACAGAGTTATTTAATGAAACAACCACACTCCTTTTACCTTTAACTAAAAAAATAATACTTGAAGAGATTAAAAAACTAAAATTTAGTAAAATATTATTTGGTTTTAGGGGAAAAAAAGGTGGGGATATAGACTCTTTAATAAATACTATATTAAAATTAGCAAATTTTGCGGAAAAAAACTCAAATAACATTTCAGAAGTTGATATAAATCCATTAATAATATGTGAAAAAGGAAAAGGTGTATTTGCCGCTGATGCATTAATACATTATTTTAAAAATTAGATGGATAAACCAGTTAAAACAAAAATTGAAGGCTCAATCTTAGAGGTTACTATTGATCGCCCAAAAGCTAATGCCATTGATGCTAAGACAAGCATTATATTAGGTGACATATTTTCTGATTTTAGAGATAATTCAGATCTTAAAGTTGCAATTATAACTGGAGCTGGAGAAAAATTTTTTTCAGCTGGATGGGATTTGAAAGCCGTTGATGAGGGAGAAGCTGCAGACGCTGATTATGGAGTTGGGGGATTTGGAGGATTACAAGAATTACCCAATATGAATAAACCTATTATTGCTGCCGTAAATGGCATTGCTTGTGGCGGTGGTTTTGAAATTATGATTTCAGCAGATATTATTATAGCATCTGAACATGCAACATTTGCTTTACCTGAAATTAATGTAGGAGTCGTTGCGGATGCAGCTACAATAAAATTAAGGAGGAGAATACCTTATCACGTAGCAGTAGAGTTTTTAATGACTGGAAGATGGATGGATACAAAAGAAGCTAAGCATTGGGGTTTGATTAATGAAACTATTAATAAAAATGATTTATTAAAAAGAGCTTGGAAAATAGCAGAAAAAATTTCAAATGGACCTAATTTAATTTATTCTTCAATAAAAGAAGTTTTGCGTGAAACAGAAAATGAAAAAGAGATTTCTTCTTTTAAAATTTTAAGATCCTTAGAAACTGTTAAAAAAGTCTATGGAAGTCAGGATTTAAAAGAAGGGGCGTCTTCATTTGTAAAAAAAACTGATCCTAATTGGCAAGATAAGTAATTAAATAATTAATTTTCATTGAATGCTTATTCAGTGAATGATAATGTGCTCATGAAATGAAAAATGATTATATTTCTGAAATTTATGAAAAAGACAAATTAGTACTCCATCCTTATGAAGATTTTAATAGTAGAGGTACTTACAATAGAAAATTAATAACTAAATCTGATAATATCTATTTATACGATGAGAATGGTAATAAATTCATAGATGGTCCAGGCGGAATGTGGTGCAATAATATAGGTCATGGAAATAAAGAAATTGGTGAGGCAATTAAAAATCAAATTGAAAAAATGGATTACTGTAGTCCTTTTTCTGAGTCAAATGAAGTTTCTGCTGAATTAGCATCAGTATTAGCAGACCTATCACCAGGAGATTTAAATACAGTTTTTTTCACTTCTGATGGGTCAACAGCTAATGAGACAGCATTAAGATTTGTAATGTTTTATAATAACATCTTGGGCAGACCAAATAAAAAACATATAATTACAAGGGATAAAGCTTACCATGGTAGCACCTATTTAACTGGATCAATTACGGGTAAAGACAGAGAAAAAAATAGTTTTGATTTTGAAAAAAACTTTATCCATCATCTTAGTTCACCTCTTCCATATAGACGGGCAAAAGATCAAACTGTTCAAGATTTTTGTGACGAACTAGTAAAAGAATTTGAACAAAAAATTGAAGAATTAGGGTCTGAAAATATTGCAGCTTTTATTGCTGAGCCTGTTCTTGCATCTGGAGGATGTATAGTACCACCTGATGGATATTTTAAAAAAATCTATGATGTATGTAAAAAAAATGAAATAATTTTTATAGCAGATGAGGTAGTAACTGGATTTGGCCGACTTGGCCATTTTTTTTCTTCAGAAGAAATTTTTGAAGTCGTGCCTGATATTATTACTTGCGCAAAAGGTATTACTTCAGGATATTTGCCATTAGGAGCAGTTTTGTTTTCAAATAAGTTGATATCTGATTTAAAAAATGACTCATCTTTGTTTTTTCATGGATATACTTACTCTGGTCATCCTGCATGTTGTGCAGCAGCACTAAAAAACATAGAAATACTTAAAAGGGATAAAATTTTAGAACATGTAAAAGAAATTGAACCTTATTTTTTTGAAAAACTTAACTCATTATATGAATTACCAATAGTAGGTGACATACGAGGCAAAGGTTTAATGGCTGGCATAGAATGTGTAATTAACAAAGATAGTAAGGAAGCACTAGTTTTAGATAAAGCAATAGGATCCAGGATTGACGAAGAGTCAATTAAATTAGGTTTAATAATTAGACCTCTTTATCATATTTGTGTACTCTCCCCTGCCCTAATAATAAATAAAGAACAAATTAATGAACTTACAGAAAAATTATATCAAGCAATTTCAAATACAATTAACCAATTAAAAACTGAGGGGCTTTGGGCACAAAATAAATGATTTTAAATAGTCTAAAGAACTATTTAGACTTCAATATTGTAAACTCAAGTATAAAATATCTATCATTAGTTGCTTTTTGTACAGGAATAATAATTAGTTATTTTTATACTGTATTAGTAATACTTCAAAAATATGCAGGTTATTCAGAATTTCTAATTGGTTCAGTGGCTTCTTTTGGTCCATTAGGGCTAATATTTTCAGGATTTTTTGTCACTAAACTTTTAAAAAAATTTGGTTTTTATAAAATAATTTTTATATCAGCTACAACCCAAGGGTTATGTATCATATTAATGCTTGAGTTTTTACATCCAATCATTTTATCAATGTGTTTTTTTGTATTTGGTATTATGGGCGGTCTAACATGGATGACAATGGATACTTGGGTTAATATTGTATCCAATAATTCTAATAGAGGTAAATCTATAGGTATTTATAATTCATCTGTAACAGCCGGATTGGCACTTGGCCCATTGATTGTTGGAATACTGGGAACATCTAGCAGGATACCTTTAATAGTATGCATGATACTTGTAGGATTTAAAATTATAAGCCTAATAAGTATAAAAAAATTTATTGACCGAGTTATTATTCCGAAACAATCTTCTAAGATGAAATTCTCAATACTTACAATATCTCCTTTTGTATTTTTTGCTATATTTTGCGCAGGAATAGAAGATTCCTCTTTTTTAGCTTTGTTTCCAGCTTTTATGATTAATGATTTATTTACAGATAAACAAATTGGTTTGTATATATTTGTTGGCGGGATATTTGGTGTACTCTGTCAGCCTTTTATAGGAGCTTTATCTGATAATTTTAATAAAAGAATAATTATTTTTTTACTTCTATTCTCTCATATTTGTTGGTTAATATTATTAAACTTTTCTAATTCAAATCCATATCTAATTATTCTTGCTTTAATGATAAGTGGATTTGCATCTACTAGCCTTTATACTGTAACGCTCGCTTATTTAGGCGAGAGAATTAAAGTGACTGATATAGCTTTTGCTACATCACTCTTTATAATTATTTATGAATTAGGAGAGTATTTAGGGCCAATCATAGTTGGGTTTAATATGAGTATATATGGAAACTCTGGTTTTATTTATACTTTGTCAAGCTTTGTAATTATTTGTATAATATTTGGAATAATAAGATCATTGTTAAAAAAAAATGAGAATTAAAATTATAAAAGCAACTTCTAAACACATTAAAGATGTTGGGCACTTATTTGATTTATATAGACAATTTTATAAGTATAAATCAAACCTAAAAGCATCAACAAATTATATTAAGCAAAGAATTTTAAATAAAGAGTCCACTATTTTTATTTGTTACGCAAAATCATTTGAAGCGGCTGGATTTGTTCAATTATATGAAACTTTTGATTCATTAAATATTAATAAAAAATTAATTTTATATGATCTGTATGTTGATAAAAAATATAGAAGATTAGGAATTGGTAAAAAACTAATGTTAAAAGCAAAAGATTACGCGATAAAAAAAAGAATAAAAATAATTGAATTATCTACGGGCATTAACAACAAAAAAGCTCAATCCTTATATGAATTGCTTGATTATGAAAGAGACAAAGAATATTATAATTATTATTTAGAGACTTAAGATGGAAAAAGTAAAATTTGTTGAAATGAAAGATGGTGATAAAGAAGATTATGACCTTTTAGCAAAATTTGAAGATAAATATATTGAAGGTACAGCAGAGAGAGTAATTCGTATCTTAAAAAATCTTAATTCATCATTGGGTGGTTATAAAATTTCTAGATTGGAGCATTCGTTACAAGCTGCCTCAAGAGCACTTAGAGATAATGCAGATGAAGAAATGATTGTAGCATCTCTTCTTCATGATATTGGAGATGAAATAGCTCCTTTAAATCATGCTGAAATTTCTGCAGCAGTTTTAAGACCATTTGTAACTGAAAAAACTCATTGGATTGTTCAGCAGCATGGACTGTTTCAATCATATTATTACAATCACCATTATGGACAGGACAGAAACTTAAGAGATAAATATATTGGACATCCTTTTTATAATGATACAATTAAATTTTGTGAAACTTATGATCAAAATTCTTTTGATCCTATTTATAATACTATAAAATTAGAAGAATTTATACCAATGGTTCACAGAATATTTGATAGAGAACCACACAAACACGTTTATCTGGGTCTTTAATTATTTTTTTAGTTTATTTATTAAATTTAAATTTTCTGAATTAAATTTATCTTTATTTTCATCAACAAAAGATTGAATTAAGTCTCTTTTATTATCATCAAACTCAGTAACTCTTCTTGAATTTAAATCAACATACAAAGAACAAACTTCAGTCGTGGAAGCTAAATATTTTTCTTTTTTGTGTATCATTTCTAATTTGTAAACTAATCTTTTTTTATCAAAGTCTAAAAAAATCAGATTCATATCCACTTCATCATTAACTTTTACTTCCATGTCATAAGTAGTGTGAGACTCAACAGCAAAAGTAGTTCTCTTTTCATTTTTTGCTGAATTTTCTCCAATGTTAAACTTCTCCAATAGTACTTCCCATGAAGAGTCAAAAAGATGAATATAAAAAGCTAAATTCATGTGACCATTATAGTCAGTCCACTCGGGGAGCACTTTTCCAGTTTTTAGATATATAGACACTTGTTAATTTCCTCTAACTGAGATACATCATTTTTTAAGAAAAATGAATAATGAAGTTATAATTAGTTGTGCTGTAACAGGATCTGGGGATACTGTCAGTAAACACCCTGATTTGCCTATTACACCAAAACAAATTGCAGAAGCATCTATTGAAGCTGCTAAAGCTGGGGCGGCAGTTGCGCACATTCATGTACGAGAACCAGATGGGAAACCAAGTAGAAAATTAGAATACTACAAAGAGGTTGCAGATAGAATTCGTTCTTCAGATACTGATGTAATTATTAATTTTACAACTGGTATGGGGGGTGATTTTGAAGTTGGGGAAGGTAAAGATCCACTTAATCCAGTTGGTCCAAACACAGATATGATACATGCTTTAGACAGACTTGAGCATGTTGAAGAATTATTACCAGAGATTTGTACATTGGACTGCGGTTCATTAAACTTTGGTGACGCAAATATGACCTTTATTCATACTCCCGTTCAATTGAGAGCTGCAGCAAAAAAAATGCAAGACTTAGGAATAAAACCAGAAATGGAGGCTTTTGAAATGGGGCATTTATGGTTTGCTAATCAGCTTTATAAAGAAGAATTAGTTGACTCACCTCCTTTATATCAAATCTGTTTAGGTATACCCTGGGGATCACCTGCAAATACAGCTTCAATGAAAGTCATGGCAGATATGATACCAGATGAAGCTAACTGGGCTGGATTTGGCATTGGAAAATATCAAATGCCTATGGTTGCACAATCTGTTATTTTAGGTGGTAATGTTAGAGTGGGATTAGAAGATAATTTATATTTAGAAAAAGGAGTGCTTGCATCAAATGCTCAATTAGTTGAAAAAGCAGCAAGAATCATAAGTGATCTTGGTTCAAAAATTCTTAACCCAGAACAAGCAAGAAAAAAATTAAACATAAAAAAACAATTTTAAAATGCAATCCTCTATAAATAAAATTGCAGTTGTTGGAACTGGAGTTATAGGCACTGGATGGATATTAAGATTTTTATTTAATAAAAAACATATTAAAATTTTTGATCCAAGTGATAAACAAAAAAAATTTTTATTAGATGAACTGAAAAGAACATCACCTTTATTAAAAAAATATTATAAAAATAATATTAATATAAATAATCAATTAAAATTTTGCAGTTCAATAAAAGAAGCTGTATCTGACGCAGATCTAATACAAGAAAATACTCCAGAAAATGAGAAATTGAAAATAAAGATAATAAAGGAAATAAGTATACATACTAAAAAAAACTCAATTATTGCTTCTAGTTCATCAGGACTATTACCTTCTAGAATACAATCCAAAGCAAAAAATCCAGAAAGGGTATTAATAGCACATCCTTTTAATCCAGTTTATCTTTTACCTTTAGTAGAAATAGTACCAGGTAAAAAAACAGCTAAAAAAATTATTTTAAAAGCAAATAAATTTTATACCAAAATCGGTATGAAAACATTGATTTTAAAAAAGGAGTTACCAGGATATTTATCTGACCGATTACAAGAATCTATGTGGAGAGAATCATTGCATATAATTAATGAAGGATTTGCATCTACAAAAGATTTAGATGACGCCATAATTTACGGACCTGGTCTGAGATGGTCTTTAATGGGTACTTTTTTAACTTTTCATTTAGCAGGTGGTGAAATGGGCATGAAGCATATGCTAGAACAATTTGGTCCTGCTTTAAAATTACCTTGGACAAAGCTTAAGGCGCCAAAATTAACAAATAGTCTAAAGAAAAAAATTATAGAAGGCACAAAAATTCAATCCAATAAAAAATCTATTAAAAATCTAGCCAATTTAAGAGATAATTTTTTAATCGATTTACAAAAATTATTAAAGAAATATAAAGCTTAGTATGGTTCAAAAAAGTAAATATATAGCATTAAAAAACTATGTGCCTATGGGATTGCCAAGTGAAGATGACTTTATGATCAAAGAGCAAGAAATAAATTTATCTAATAGTAATGATGTATTAGTAAATAATCTATGGTTATCTGTTGATCCATACATGCGTGCAAGAATGACTGAAAAGAAAAATTATAAAGAACCATTTGTTATTGGTGAGCCAATGGAAGGAGCTGCAATAGGTATCGTAAAAAAAACCAATTCAAGTATTTTTGAAGTTGGTGAATACGTATTAAGTAATTATGGTTGGAGAGATAAATTTGTTAATGCAGATAACAATTTAAGTAAAATAAAACCAAATAATTTTGCATTACAATCATACCTAGGACCTTTAGGGATGACTGGCCAAACAGCATATACTGGTCTTTTTAAAATTGGGAAACTTAAAAAAAATCAAACAGTTTTAGTATCTGCCGCTGGAGGAAGTGTTGGTTCTTTAGTTTGTCAGATAGCAAAATTACATGGTTGCAAAGTTGTTGCTAGTACAGGCTCAGATGAAAAAGTAGATTGGCTTAAAAATGAATTGAATGTTGATCATGCGTTTAATTATAAAAAAGTAGATAATTTAGTCATAAAATTAAAAGAGGTAATGCCAGATGGATTTGATTTGTATTTTGATAATGTTGGAGGAGATTTTCTTGAAGCAGCTATTTTTAGAATGAAAAATTATGGCAGAATTGTAATTTGTGGAAGAATTTCACAAATGAATTCAACTAAAACACCTGAAGGATTAAAAAACATAGCTCATGTACTTGTAAAAAGATTAACTATTAAGGGATTTTTAATTTTTGATCATGATAATGACTCAGAAAATTTTCAAAATGATATGTCAGAATGGTTAAAAAATAAAAAAATTGTTTCAAAAGAAACAATTTACGAAGGCTTAAGTAAAGCACCTAAAGCTTTCGTAGATTTATTAAACGGTAAAAATATTGGAAAAATGCTTGTAAAAATTTAGAGTGTTACGTAAGGACTTGTGCCTCTAAAGTTAATATCTAATTTTAGTTCTTTGTCTATAGGTGGAAAAGCTCTTTGTTGGCAATCAATTCTAGGGCATATTCTACATGAAACACCAATTGGGGTTTGTAGTTTTTTGTTTCCAATATCCATTCCTTCAGAATAAATTAAATCTTTGGCATATTTTACATCACATCCAAGACCTATTGAAACAAAACTTTTTGGCATACCATGTTTCTCGATACCTTTTTCAAATGCTCGTGCAATACAAAAATAAATTTTTCCATCAGGCATTCTTGAAATTTGAGGATGTATTTTACCTGGATTTAGAAAGGCAATATAAACATTCCAACGAGGGCATGAGCCACCGTGTCTAGGAATATGAATACCTGATAATGAAAACCTTTTAGAAACATTACCAGCAATGTCAGTTTTTAAAAAATGAAAAGGAACTCCTTCATTACCTGGTTTCTGTAAATTTGTTAATCTATGAGTAACTTGCTCAAAACTACATGCATAATGATGCATTAATATTTCAACATCATACTTATTTTTTTTTGCATTAGTTAAGAAATCATCATAAGGCATAAGTATCGCCGATGCAAAGTAGTTTAATAAAGAAATTTTTAGAAGAGGCTTAACTTCTTCTGAGTCTATTTTATTTGCATTTACAATTTCTTCAATTACATCATCTGATTCAACAAATGCCACTTGATAGGCTAAATGAAAATTTCTTGAGGTGTAAGTAAGCATTTCTGATAATTGTAATTTATTGTTTTTTTTATCAAATCTACGTACAGATTTTAACTCTTCACTTGCTGGAACAATCTCAACTGAGATTTGATACTTTTCCTTAAGATAGTTTGTTAGTTTTAATCCTGAGCCAATATTATGCCCATTATCTAATCCTGCTTTTTTTCTAATCGTTTCTGATGATAATTCTATTTGATTAAAATAATTTTTATTATCTTGTAAAAAGTCTGAAACAATTTCAACAGGTAAACGACTTGGATTTTCAACAATAGTTGAATTTACATCCATTGACTCCAATCTATTTTGCATATCTTCTTTAAAAGATTTATGAATATCATTTAGAGTTAGCAATGCTTTGGCAATGTTTTGGTTATTACTTATAAATTCTGTAGTTTCTTGATTTGTAATGTCAAGATCCTCAAATATCTCATTACTTAAAACATCCATAACATCTGATAAAATTCTTTGGTTACTCTCTAAAGTTAGATCTTTTAAAGACAGTCCTAGCTCACTACCAACCTTAATTAAGAGAGGAACAGTTATCGTTCTTCTGCCACTTTCTAGTAAATTCAAGTAGCTAGCTGAAATATCTAATTTTTTTGATAGTTCGGATTGAGAAAGACCTAGACTTCTTCTTTCTTTTCTAATTTTTGATCCAATATTTGAAATTTCACTAATTTCCATAATTTACAAGGTTTACAAAATTACATATTATATAAATACTAACTTTACAATATTTACCTATATTTTCCAGTATTTTCTTGCATTATTTTTCTAAATGTAAAATATGTAAATTATGAAAAATAAAAAAAAATCGTCAGAAATAACTAAATCTGAAAAAAATTATATCGAAACATACATTGGAAAAAAAGTTGTGCAAAAATCACTAGACTCAGCAATTAATTTTGATTTAGTTGATAACGCTAAAGCATACTATTCTGAAAGGTATGGTTGGACTCTAAGAAAAATTTAATACTTTAAAAAAAACTTAATTTCATTATTTAGACTTAAATAAATGAAATACACAGCCAAAAAAGATAGATACAAAAAAAATAACTTCAGAAGATGTGGGAATAGCGGTTTAGATCTACCTTTAATAACACTTGGATTATGGAAACATTTTGGAGGAAAAGGTCTTAAAAATGAGTCTAAAAAAATAATATTTAGAGCTTTTGATCGAGGAGTTACTCACTTTGATCTAGCTAATAACTATGGAATTCCCTTTGGTACTGCTGAAATAAATTTTGGTAAACTATTATCAACTGAATTAAAAAAATATAGAAATGAATTGGTAATATCAACAAAAGCTGGCTATGATATGTGGCCTGGACCATATGGAAATTGGAGCTCAAAAAAATATCTTATTTCAAGCTTGGATCAGAGCTTATCTAAATTAAAACTTGATTATGTTGATATATTTTATTCTCATAGATTTGATCCTAATACGCCACTTGAAGAGACAGCAGATGCTCTAAGTTTATCTGTAAAGCAAGGAAAAGCATTATATGTAGGAGTATCATCTTATTCATCAAGAAATACAATTAGAATGAATAAACTACTTTTAGAAAGAGGTGTTAAATGTCTTATTCATCAACCTTCATACTCTATGATTAATAGATGGGTAGAATATGATCTATTAAAAACTCTGAGTAAACTTGGAATTGGCTGCATTGCCTTTTCCCCTCTAGCTCAAGGCATGTTATCAAATAAGTATACTAATATTATTCCTAAAAATTCGAGAGCAAATGATAATACATCTTTAAAAAAACAAATGATTAATAAAAGCTATAAAAATAAAATTATAAATTTAGACTTAATTGCAAAAAAACGTAATCAATCTGTAACTCAAATGGCTTTAAGTTGGGTTTTAAGAAAAAGAGAAATAACATCCGCACTTATTGGCGTAAGAAATGTAAAGCAATTAGATGAGTGTTTAGATAGTTTAAATAATTTAAATTTTACTACATCAGAATTAAAAAATATTGATAAATATGCCAAAGAACAAAATATAAATTTATGGGCAGCATCTAGTAAGCACTAAACATAAAATTTTGCATCAATTGGATTTTCTTCCTTTCCAAGTATTATATCAGCTGCTTTTTCAGCTATCATAATTGTGCCTGCGTTCAAGTTTCCACTTAAAATATCTGGCATAATTGACGAGTCTATTACTCTTAAATTTTCTACACCATAAACTTTTGTTTCCTCATCTACTACAGACATAGAGTCGGTTCCCATTTTATTTGTACATGATGGATGATAAGCTGTATCAGCTGTGTTTCTTATTATATCATCTAACTCATTATCAGTGGCATCGTATCCTGGTCTTAATTGATCTCCTAAATATTTTTTCATACTTTCTTGTTTAAAAATTTTATTTGCTATTTTTACACTATCCCGCATTTGCTGAAGATCTTCTTCATGCTCTAAATAATTAAATTGTATTTTTGGATCATCTAAGTAATTATTTGATTTAATTTCTACAAAACCTCTACTTTTTGGACGATTAGGACTGGCGTGAAATTGGAAACCGTCAAATGAGGGATTAGTCAATCCGTGATTAATTACTAAGGAAGGAAAGAAATGTAATTGAATATTGGGGTGTTTATATTTTTTAGAAGTCTTAACAAAACCGCCTACTTCAAGATGTGAATAGGTTAACATTCCTTTTTTTAACAAAAACCACTTAGCTCCTTCTATAGCTTGTGTAAAATAATTCGTTGATAGATTATATAAAGTATCTTTGATTTTAGATTTGTGCTGAATATAAATTTCAAGATGATCTTGTAAATTCTTCCCAACCCCAGGTAAATGATTAATAATATTAATGCCATTTTGATTAAGTACCTTTTCATCACCGATACCAGATAACTGTAATATTTTTGGAGAATTTATAGAACCTGATGAAAGTATTACCTCCTTATTGCAGTAATATATTTCAGAATAATTATTTCTTTTAATCTCAACACCAATAGCTTTTTTTTCTTTAAAAATAATTTTTGAAACATCTGTATTATGCTCTATAGAGAGATTAATTTTTCCATTAATTTCATTTAAATAAGCTCTTGATACACCTTGTCTTTTTCCATTATCAATTGTTACATCAAATGTCCCAAAACCATCTTGCTTAAATCCATTGGAGTCTTCAAATGTATCATAACCAGCTTCTGCGGCTGCTTTAATTAATGATTTGAACAAAGGAAATGCATCATCTATTATTGATCTATTAACCTTAAGAGGGCCATTACCTCCTCTATATAAATTCTCTCCTCCTGACCAAGTTTCTAGTTTTTTAAAATAAGGTAAAACATTCTTATAACTCCATTTAGGTAAGTCATAAGATGCCCATCTTTCAAAATCTAAGGGGTTACCTCTAACAAATACCATCCCATTATGAGAAGAACAGCCACCTATCATTTTTCCTCTCGGACAGAATATTCTTCTGTTATTTAAGTATGGCTCTGGCTCAGAATAATACTTCCAATTATATTTAGGATCATGCATCGTGTAAAGCAGTGCACTGGGCATATCCACTTTCCAAGTGTTACTTTTAGGTCCTGACTCAAGTAAACAAACAGATGTTTTTTTATCTTTTGAAAGTCTATTTGCAAGAACACATCCTGCTGATCCCGCACCAATAATTATATAATCAAAAGTTTTTTTCACTAACTCATTCTCTCAGTATGACCATCTACAGCTATTGACTGGCCTGAAATATTAATAGAATTATTACTTAAAAGATAAACAGCCATAGATGCTATATCTTCTTTGCTGACAAAAGATTTAATAGAGGTCATGGACTCAAATTCTTTTTGTAGTTTATTAGGATTTACATTAAGCAACTTTGCTTTAGCACTTATTACTCTTTTCATTCTATCCCCCTCTACTGAACCTGGGCAGATAGCATTTACTCTAATTTTATATTTGCCAAGCTCCATGGCTAAACTTTTTGTTAATCCAATAATAGCCCACTTACTTGCTGCATATGGAGTTCTTTGAGGAAAGCCAAATAAACCCGCTGTTGATGATATATTAATAATAGAACCAGATTTATTTCTTTTTAAGAGTGGGATAGCAAATTTTGTAAAAAAGAAATGACTGTTGATATTTGTATCAATAGTATTTTGCCATTCTTGATTAGTAATTTTTTCAATATACTTTGTAGGACCTGCAATACCTACATTATTAATCAAACCATCAACTTTTTTTAAATATGAAAGAGATGAAAAATATTCTCTAACTTGATTATAATTATTTGCATCAAGTTGATTTGCAAAAATTTTATTTTTAAATTTATTATTACGTTTTATCTTATTGATTTTTTGGCGATCTATATCTGTTAAATAAACAATACCACCATTTTGAACTATGAGCTTTGAAATTGAAAATCCTATGCCATCACCAGCTGCTGAAATAATAAATTTTTTATTTTTTAAAATCATAAATCTTAAAAAAATATTATTTTAAATTATAACCATCTTTACTTAGAGAAATAGCAAGTTCCTTTTCAGTAATATATCCTTTTGTATCTCCCATTTTGTCCACAACCATTACAGTACATCTATCCGCTAGAACTTTAGGTAAAAATTGCTCAATATAAGAACCTTCATCAACCTTGTAAACATCAGCTAATTTAATATCATTAGAATTAAATTCATTTGCTTTAATCATAACTGTTTTTGCTCTTAGTACTTTTGCCCTGTTTACATCCTTAACAAAAGCTTCAACATAATCATCAGCTGGGCTCATAATAATTTCTTCTGGCGTACCAGCTTGAACTAATCTTCCTCCATTTAAAATTCCTATGTGATCACCTAGTCTTAAAGACTCATCTAAATCATGTGTGATAAAAACAATTGTCTTTTTTAACTTAGCTTGAAGTTCAATAAGTTGGTTTTGCATATCGCTTCTAATTAATGGATCTAACGCACTGAAAGCCTCATCCATTAGTAGGATTTGAGGATTTGTTGCTAGCGCTCTTGCTAATCCAACTCTTTGTTGCATTCCTCCAGAAAGTTGACTTGGGTATTGATTTTCAAACCCCTGCAAACCAACAGACTCAATTTGTATCATAGCTAGTTTTTTTCTTTCTTCAAGTTCCTTACCTTGAATTTCTAATCCATATCCAATATTTTCAATTACAGTTTTATGAGGAAATAATCCAAACCTCTGAAAAACCATACTTAATTCATGTTTACGGAAATCAATTAATTGTTGCTCATCTAATTCCATAATATTACTTCCATCAACAATAATATCTCCATCAGTTGGATCAATTAATCTATTTAAATGCCTAATTAGAGTAGACTTACCTGAGCCCGATAAACCCATGCATACAAACGTTTCACCTTCCTCAATAGATAGTGAGACATTATCTAAACCAACTGTATGACCTGTTTTTTCTAAAACTTCTTCCTTATTTGCACCACTTTTAACCATAGGCAATACTTCAGCAGGAGAATTTCCAAAAATTTTATATACATTTTTGATTTCTATTTTTGACATATATTACTTTTTATTTTTACCTGGCTGAGTTCTTTCTTGAATTTTATCTCCATATGCTTGTGTCATTCTATCCAATACAATTGCCAATAAAACAATTGCTAATCCAGCTTCCAATGCCGCTCCTACATTTAACTGTTGTAAACCAAGAAGAACTTCATCTCCTAAACCACGAGTTCCTATCATAGAAGCAATAACAACCATTGCAAGAGCCATCATTGTACATTGATTTATTCCTTGCATAATATTTGGTAGGGCTAAAGGTAGCTGAACACCTAAAAGCATTTGTTTTTTACTTGCTCCAAAAGATCTTGCTGCCTCAATCACTTCTTTGTCAACCAATCTAATACCTAGATCAGTTAGCCTTATAAGCGGAGGACAAGCATAAATAAAAATAGATATGATGGCTGGTATAGCGCCTAAACCAAATAATATAATTCCTGGAATTAAATAACAAAATGCTGGAATAACCTGCATTGTATCAAGTATTGGTAAAATTGCGTTTCTTACCTTTTCACTTCTTGCCATAGCAATACCAATTGGAATTCCAATTATAATACAAATTGCTATTCCAATAACAACCATAGTTGTTGTTTCAATTGCTTTATCCCAGAAACGAGGGTTTAAAAAACCAATAAAGAAAGTACAAAAACCAACAAAGGCTGTTGTTCCAACTTTTCTTCCACTAGTGAAATAAGTTATAGCTATTACACCAATAATAACGACTGGCCAAGGTGCCTGAACAATTACACCTTTTAATTCAGTATATCCTCTTAGGAGACCATATCCAATTGCATCAAATATAAGTCCATAGTCAGCAATAAAACTCCTCCAGCCTTTATTAATCCAATGCATAAAAGGAGTGTCAAGCCACTTAGGCCAATTAATCAACCATGTGAAATCAGTATACAGTTCATTTACATTATCAGGCTTTCTTTTTGATGAAAGGTAACTTACAACTATTAATGCAAGCAACCCTACAAACCCAATTATTTTGGAAGATAAATAAAATATATTTTTTGGAATTATATTTACTAAATTAACAACAAGTGCAACTGAAGGTATTAAAAAAACTAATTTTAAAAATAAGAATAATACATTTTTAGGAATAATTAAAAAGTGTGTAGCAACTATTAGCCCAACAAAAATTACAATACTAGCGACCTTAATATATAAATTAGCTATTTTATTCATGAATCTTATTTAATGTTTTTATCCAGGGCCTTATATAGACCCTGAATTTATTTATAAATTATAATGAGCTTTTAACTTTAGCAGCTACGTCAGCTGGAACCCAAGCTTCCCACTCAGAATGATTTTCTAAGTAATGCATTGCAGTAGCTTCCATATCTCCACCTGACTCATCAACATAGTATGCCAACATATTGTTAACAACTGAAGTTGTGATAGTGTAAGCATCAGCAAAAGCAATAATGTCTGCATTATCAGCAGCAAATTTTCCAGTTGCAAGTTTAGTTAAAGCCATATCTTTATACTCATTAGCACAAGAAGGCTCATAAGCATCTGGGCCATCAGCTTTAATTTTATTTACAACTACCATCATAGAATCCCAGCAAGCTTTGTCATAAGCAGGCTCAGTTAAACGAACCATATCAATTTCTGGTTTTCCCATTAAACTTGTTGGAGTCCAATAGTAAGTAACAATTGGTTGACCTTTAGCAAAGGCACCTGCAATTGCCGCATCTAACGCTCCTCCAGAACCTGGATCAAAATTGGTATATAGATCACCAAGACCATATTCCATTATCTTTACAAGATTGATTGTGTAACAAGTCCATCCTGAAATACAGCTTGTGATTCTTCCTTTAGATGGATCTTCAGGATCTTTGAATAGTTCCCAAATACCAGGCTTTTTTAAATCAGCTACACTAGTGATACCATGAGCTTCAGAAGTTGCTCTATCAACAAAGAAAGCTTGTTCTGATGCTGGAGTATTGATACCAAGGTCAACTAAATTTCCTGAAGCCAATTCAGGATCAATTAAAGCAACATTATTATCAGTCCAATGCTCAAAAATAATATCAAGCTGATTGTCTATTAAAGCAGCTAAAATTGGATTTGTACTTCCTTTAGTTACTTCAACATCACAGCCATAGCCATGCTCCATGATATAAGAACCTATAGCCGTATGAATATTAGCACTATCCCAGTCAAAATCTCCAACTTTAACAGTACATGCATTTGCACTAAAAGAGCTTAGGGAGAAAAATGATAAAAGAGATAGAACTAGAAATGATTTTTTAATAAATTTCATATTCTTTCCTCCTAATTATTTAATTTTTATATCGGTTATTTATATAGAAACAACTTTTATTTGAAAAAAATGACAGATTTATTGGTATTTTTAATAATCATTTTTCCTCTCTCTATAAGCAACGTAAATACCACTGATTATGATTAATAAAGCTCCCATAACAATAGAATTACTAGGAATTTCATTAAAAAACAAGTATCCCATAAACCCTACAAATACAAATGATGTGTACTCAAAAGGAGAGGTTACAGCCACATCTGCATGCCTTGCAGCTTGTGACATAAAGTAATGGCCAAAAGATCCCATGACACCAAGACTAAGTGCTAAAGTTAAATTAAAGGCATCCGGTATAATAAAATCTGGCGGGAAAAAAATAATCGAAATAAAAAACAATAAAAAAGAATAGTAAAATATTATTGATGTGCTTGTCTCTGTATTCATTAAAGATCTTGTAGATAAATATACAGCAGCCATAAAAAATGCTGAGCCTATTGGAAACAAGGATTTAAGTTGGAACAAATCAGTGCCAGGTTTTACAATTATCAAAACACCAATAAAACCTATGATTATTGCTAGCATTCTATGAATCCCAATTTTTTCTCCAAGTATTGGTACTGCTAGTAAAGCTGCAATAATTGGAGCACTATGAGCAATGGCAATATTTTCTGAAAGCAATAAATATTTGATTCCAAAAATATAAAGTACAACACATCCAACTGCTGAAAAAGCTCTAACAAAATGCCTAATTGGTTTTTTTGTTTTTATCGATCCTATACCTGAGCGATATACCAAAAAAAGCGAAATGACTGATCCGCTCAATGCTCGAAAAAATATAGCTTCCCAGACAGGAAAGTTTATAGTTAAATTTTTATAAGTCATATCATTTACACTTAGACAAAACATGCCTAGTGTCATTAATAATATCCCCAGTAATTTTTTGTTCATAAAAAAATATTAAATAAAAATTAAATTTATGATAGCCAATAGCAAAGTTATTTTAAATGCAATATAAATATAAAATAGTTAAAATTAAAGAAAGAAATAAATACCTTGAAATATATTGGAGTGATAACCATATAAGTAAATTTCATTTTCTTTGGCTTAGAGATAACTGCCCTAGTGCTTTTCATAAAGATACAAGAATGAGAAATTTTAATATTCTTACTGTTAGCAAACAAATCAAACCCTTAAATTTTAAAATAACTAACAAAAATATTCATATTTCTTGGTCTGAAAATAATCATCATTCGATTTATAGTTTGAGATGGATAAGAGATAATTGCTATACAGAAAAAAATTTAAAATTATACAAGTCTGACTATAAATTATGGAATTCACAATTTGCAAATAAAATTAAATTAGTAGTATTTGATTATAATAAAATATCTTTAGATGAAAAAGAATTAAAAAAATGGCTTCAAACAATTTATTCATTTGGAATAGCTATAGTCAAAAATGCACCTACTAAGAATAAATCTGCTTTTAGAATTTTAGATAAAATTGGAAAATATCGTGAAACCTTTTTTGGAACACCCTTTGAAGTTATAAATATACCTAATCCTAATAATCAAGCATACACTGCTGATGCGCTCCCAAATCATACTGACCTTCCCTACTATGAATATGTACCTGGATTCCAATTTTTACATTGCTTAAAAAACGATGCCGATGGGGGTCTTTCAACTGCCGTTGATGGTTTTGCTGTTGCTGAGTATTTTAAAAATAAAGAATTTAAAAAATTCAAATTACTAAATGAAAATGAAGTTATATTTAAAGATAACGATTACACTCAAAAAAATATTAGAATACAAAAATCTCCTATAATTAAAATTAATAAAAATAATGATTATGAAGAAATTAGAATAAATTTAGGTGCTATGGGAACATTGGATCTCAAACCTGATATTATGAATCACTTTTATGAAGCGTATACGATTTTTTATAAACAACTACACAGCAAAAAATTTCAAATAAAGTTTAGATTAAATGCAGGAGATATTTTTTGCTTTGACAATAGAAGAGTATTACATGGAAGAACAAAGTTCGATGCAAACTCAGGAAAAAGACACTTACAGGGTTATTATATTGAAAGGGAGGAAATTATTTCAAAGCTTAACTATTTAAATGATATTAAAGTTTAAGTAATTTTTATCCATGTAGATTTAACTTGAAGGTAATTTTCTAAAGCTTGATAGCCATTATCTCTACCAATACCAGATTGTTTGTATCCGCCAAGTGGTATTGTTGAATCAACACCTTCCTCATAATTATTTATATAAACTGTTCCTGCTCGAATTTCTCTAGATGCTTTAATGGCTTTATTAATATCCTTCGTCCATACACCTGCTGCAAGTCCATATTCAGTATCATTAGCAATAGTTATAGCTTCTTCAAAACTTGAAAAGGTCAAAGTTGTAAGAACTGGACCAAAAATTTCTTCTTGAGCAATTCTCATATTATTCTTAACATCTTTAAATATTGTCGGTTCAAAGTAGCAACCTCCCGTCTCTTTCATAGTGATATTTCCTCCGGTCTGAACACTTGCTCCCTCTTTCTTGCCAATATTTACATATTTATTAATTTTATCTAACTGCTCAGTATTTACTATAGCTCCAGCAAATGATTTAGGATCAAAAGGATCGCCTGGTTGCATATTTTTACTTAATTCATATACTTTTTCAACAAAATCATTTTCAATCTCTTTTTGCACTATAAGTCTAGATCCTGCAGAACATACCTCCCCTTGATTTCCAAAAATTGCATATGCTGAAGCTTCAGCTGCTGCATCTAAATCTTGGCAATCTGCAAAAACAATATTTGGTGATTTACCTCCACATTCCAATTGCACTCTTTTCATATTTGATTGACCAGAATATTGTAATACTAATTTTCCAACTTCACCTGATCCGGTAAAAGCAACACAGTCAATATCATTATGAAGACATAATGATTTACCTGTAATTGGTCCGTCACCGGGAAGTACAGAAAAAACACCATCTGGTAAACCCGCTTCTGATAGCATGGCTCCAATTTTAATAGCACTCATGGGTGATTGTTCAGCAGGTTTTAATATAACAGAATTACCAGTTATAAGAGCTGGTGCAATTTTCCAAACAGCCATCCAAAGAGGATAATTCCAAGGAACAATGGCCGCCACTACTCCTATTGGCTCTTTTGTTATTAAGCCCATATATTCATTTGAGCTTGGAGAAATATCATCAAATAATTTATCAATGATTTCAGCATACCATTCAACATTATCAATACTAGTTGGCAAATCTGCATTGTATGTATCATTTATTGTTTTGCCCATATCAATTGTATCTAAAAGTGATAACTCAAGACGGTCCCTTTCCAATAATGTTGCAAATTTAAGAAGTACTTTTTTTCTTTCGGCAGGTGATAAATTTAACCAATAGCCATTATTGAAAGCTTCTCTAGCTTTTAAAACTGCTAGATCTATATCATCTTGATGAGCAAAATTGATTTTATTTATTATATTACCATCAATAGGTGAAGTGTTCTCAAAAGATTTTTCAGTAATTGAATTTTGATATTTACCATTAATGAATAATTGTGAGGGAAAACTTAAACTTGATTTTATTTTTTTAATATTTTCATAATTAAAAATCATTATTGATCGTATATACTATTATTTTTTTTTAGCATCCTTTTTAGAGCGGGCCATTCATGTTCTCCAAGTTTATATTTTGGATCTTCATACTGACTATCTGCAAATTTTAATAAATTATTAGAAGGTTTTATGATATTTTTATTAATTGATAATAGGTCAAGCTGAACCTTACATGCTCTATCAAGATAATACATTAGCATAAATGCTTCACTTATTGATTTGCCAGCAGTTAAAAGGCCATGATTTCTTAAAATCATAGTATTATTATTGCCTAGATCTTTTGAAATTGTTTCACATTCTTCTGCACTAGTAGACATGCCTTGCCAATCATGATAACTTATTTTCTTGTGAAACATTGCAGAGTCTTGAATTAAAATTTCTAATCCATTCTTCAAGCAAGAAACTGCTAATCCTGATCTAGAATGAGAATGCATTACACAATTAATATCTTTTCTACTTCTATGAATTGCACCATGTATAACAAAACCAGTATAGTTTATATCACCCTCACCATTTAAAATATTACCTTGTAAATCAATTTCCAAAAGATTTGACGCAGTTACTTCATCATACATCAATCCAAATCTATTAATTAAAAAAGTATCTTTCTTGGATGATGTTTTACAAGTAATATGATTCCATATTATATCACTAAATCCATATATATTTGCTAAATGATATGCTGCAGCTAAATCAATTCTATTTTTCAGTTCTTCATCATCAAAAATATTATTAATTTTCATTTAAAAATGTATAGAATAAATTTTAATAAAAAAGGAGTTTTTTTTGAATATAAATAACACTAAACTTGACTTAAATTTTGTTAAATCTCAATTTCCTGCATTTAAAGATCCAATGTGCAAAAAATGGTCTTTTTTTGAAAATGCTGGAGGAAGTTATGTGCCTCAACAAGTAATTAATAAGTTAAATGAATTTATGATTTCAACCAAAGTTCAACCATATGCTGCTTACCCAATGTCTAAAATTGCTGGTGCAAATATGGATAAAGCAACTGATTACTTTTCCAAAATGATAAATGCCAATATAAAAGAAATCATTATCGGCGGATCAACGTCAATAAACTTATATGTTTTATCAAATTCTCTAAAATACTCATTAAAACCAGGTGATGAAGTAATTGTCACAAATCAAGATCATGAAGCTAATATAAGCCCATGGAGAAGATTATCAGAAGTTGGAGCAATTATAAAAGAATGGAGAATAAACCCTCATACGGCAGAACTAGATATTAATGATTTAGAAAATTTACTGACTGAGAAAACTAAAATTGTGGCTGTAACTCATTGTTCTAATATAGTTGGAAGTGTAAATGACTTAAAAAAAATTTCAGAATTAGCACATAAAAAAAATGCTATAGTAATAGGAGATGGAGTATCATATGCACCTCATGGTTTTCCAAACGTTAAAGAGTTAGGTGTAGATTTTTATACTTTTAGTTTATATAAAACCTATGGCCCACATTTAGCTCTTTTATATGGTAAAGAAAACATATTAAAAAAACTTCCTAATCAAAATCATCAATTTTTAGAAAATGATTACCCTTACACAATAAATCCTGGGGGGCCTAATCATGAGGAGCTGGTTTCTCTAATTGGAATTTATGATTATTTTCTAGAATTATATAATCATCATTTTCATAATGAAAATTTAGAAATTAACCAAAAAATTGAAAAGGTAAATTCTTTGATATCATCTCATGAAGAAGAAATAGCAAATGAATTATTAAACTATTTAAATAATGAGAAAAAATACTGTCTTATTGGTAAAGATAAAATTTCTAATAAAAATAGAGCTCCTACTATTTCCTTCTTTTCTAAATATAAAACTTCAAAAGAGATTAGCGATTACTTAATTAAAAATAATATAGCCACTAGAAATGATAATTTCTATGCTTGGAGGTGCCTAAAAGCCCTAGGTATTGATACAGAAGATGGGGTAGTAAGATTAAGTATGACACACTATAATAGTAAAGAGGATGCTCAAAAGGTAATATCTGCTCTTAAGAATTTTGATTAATAATGATCCTTTTTGAGAATCTATAAGTTACGTATACGTAAATAAATAACAAAGATAAAAACAATAATAATGCAACATCGGTTCCAAAAAATAAATAACTATAAAATCCAATAAAATTTAAAATTAAAGATAAAAATAAAATTAAAAAAGTAGTCTTAAATGTACTAAAACCAGCCTCAATACATATATGATGAAGATGGGAACGATCTGGCCTAAAAGGGTTAATTTTTTTTATTAATCTTCTTAAAACAACTGAAATCATATCAAATACAGGAAGAGTCACACACCAGATAGTTAATATTGGATTTAAAACTTCTTTTTCATCCTGTGTAACCATAATTAGAATGAAAGAAATTAGAAAACCTAAGAACATACTGCCTGCATCACCTAAGAATATTTTAAAATAACTAGTTAAATTAAAAAAAAGGAAAATTATTAGTGTGAATGTAATTAAAAATAGATAATTAAAATCATAAAAATCAATATTAGTTTTTAGCAGTACAGAAAAAATAAGTATCGAAAATAAAGATGTGATTGCTAAGCCAGCACATAAACCGTCTGTACCATCAATAAAATTAAAAGAATTCGTTAGGCCCAATACACAAAAAACTGTAAAAATAACAGAGAGAGGCTCTAAATAGACTTTACCAAAATAGTAATATTCACCAACATGATCTATGGTTAGACCTGATCCAATAACAATTAAGCAGCATATTAACTGAGCAATTAGTCGAAAAAAAACTCCCAATTCAATTGCATCATCAATTACACCCAATAAAATTAACAAACTTGAAGTATACAATATTACACTCAAAGAAAAAGAATTGTCATAGAAAAAGCTTAGTATGAAAATATTAATGTATATAATAATACCTCCTATAACTGGAATAACTCCTTTGTGCTTTTTTCTAAAATTTGGAAGATCTACTAAATTTAGCTTTGGGGCAATATTATAAAATAAAAAAAATAATATTATAAAAAATAATAAATTATAAAATAAAATAACCATTTATTTATTTTTAGTTCTTAGAAAATTTAAGGCTAAATTTATATTATTATTATTATCTTCTAGAGCTTTTAAACAAATTTCATAATCAAAAAAATATTTATTAGACATAAAATAAGCATTTTTTTTTATTTTTTCAGCAATATTTTTATTTAAATTATTACTACAAATAAAAAAAATAGTAGGTGATAAAAATTTTGGAATAATTTTAAAAGGAGAAGTAATCACTTTAACTTCAAAATAATATTTAAGTATATAATTCAACACTCGCCAATCAAAACCTTTATGTCCATCATAATGAGTTTCAATGCTATCTAATCTATAAAAAAAAGCATTTATAGTATCTCTTAAGCTATACTCTTTATGTCTAATATAGCCCATTAAAAAACTCCCTAAATTTTTAATTAAAATTGCTAGACCTAGTTCATTTGGCACATTTACAAAAAGATATTTACAATTAGTTTCGAATATTAAATTAATAATATTATTTCTTTTCTGAAGGGGTATGTGCTCAAATGAGTCAAAGGAAATAACAATATCAAAGTCTTTGTTTTCTGATAAAAAATCTTCGCAATCTATTTGCTTAGATTTGAATTGTTTATATGATGAATATCTTTCATTTGATAATTTAATGAAATCTTCTCTAATATCAATTCCCATATATTCTATATTTTTATTTATTAATAGAATATCTCTAAAAATAGATGAAGGTCCGCAACCAATGTCAAGAATTTTACAAACTTTACCATTATTGTTCTTAAAATATTTATTTAAAAAATTTAATAATGATTTTGTTTTGTTTTTATGCAAAAATTTAGTGATAAAATTATAGTTAAGCGTTTTTTCGTAAAAGGAATCATCCATAAAATTAAATATATTTAAAATAATATAAGGTTATTGATGCAATCTCTCTCATAATAATTTCTAAATAATATATTCCTCTATTGAAATCAATTAACTTATTATGGTCAAAATCATTATAATTTTTAACTGGGGCATAAAAAAAATTTTTATTAATCTCTGATACTAACATAGATACTCTGTTGATATGAAAATCATCAGTAATAATTATTATATTTTCATTTAAATCATTTAAATTCTTAATTAAAAACTTAATATCTTCATAAGTTGAGTTAGATTTTTCTGAAATTATTATTTTTTTTCTTTTAGCTAAATTTTTTAAAAAAAAAGTATTTAATTGATTTTTGTCATTAACATAAAGTACTTTACCAATATTATATTTATCTAGAACATCTATGGCGACCATGTTTCTTTTTATTTCATTACCACCCAAAATAAGAAGATCATATTTTTTATTATCATCAATTGAAACAATTTGATTTGAAAAGTAACTAAATTTTTTTAATATAAAATTTTGGAAATATACAATTGAAATTAATAAAAAAAAAAAAATAAAAAATAAATTTAGAACTTTTAATCGTGAATTAAAAATATTTAATATTAATATAAATAATATTAGTCCATAAAAGTTAAATAATGATTTAACTATAATTTCAATCATCATCAATGTATCTGTCTTTTTTTAAAATAATATTATTTACATAATCTAAGTAACTAAATATTATTTTTACTACTTTATCAGATACATTATCTACGTCATAATCTTTTATAATACGATTTTTAGATTTATTAATTTTTTCTTCACCAAGATACCTGAGAGATTGTTTGAAAGTCTCCAGATCTAGACTATTAAATATAACAGTACCTTCTTCTAATCCCTCTGGTCTTTCATGCGATGATCTTAGTGAAATAGCTTTTAGATTTAAAATTGAAGCTTCCTCTGTTATAGTACCACTATCAGATAATATAATATATGAATTAAGTTGCAACTTTAAGTAGTCTGTAAAACTAAAAGGTTTATTTAGTAAAACATTTTCTGGAAATTTAATTTTTAATAAATTAATTTTTTTCATTGTTCTAAAATGAGTGGAAATTACAATTTGCATATTCTTAAATGAACTTAGATAGTCTATTATCTTTACAAATTTTTTTAAATTATTTAAATTTTCTACATTTTCTTCTCGATGAAAAGATACTAAAAAATACTTGTCTTTAATTAATTTATTTTTTTTTAATATTTTTGAGCTTTTTACCATGTTTGAGTAAAAAGAGATTACTTCTTTCATAGGACTGCCCACTTTAATAACTGTATATGGATCAACTCCCTCTCTAATTAAATATTCTTTAGCGATGCCAGTGTATGTTAAATTTATATCGGCAGTATGATCTATGATTTTTCTATTAATTTCTTCTGGAACTCTTTCGTCAAAACATCTATTTCCAGCCTCTAAATGAAAAATTGGAATTTTTAATTTTTTTGCGACTAATACAGCTAAGCAACTGTTTGTATCACCCAAAACTAGAACAGCGTTTGGTTTAATTTTTAAACATACTTCTTCAAATTTTATTAAAATATTTCCAATAGTTTTAGAAGGCGTATTTCTTGCACAATTTAAATAAATATCAGGTTTTTTTATACTTAATTCTTCAAAAAAAATTTCATTCAACTCATAGTCATAATTTTGACCTGTATGAACTAAAATATGTTCAAAGTTTTGATCTAATTTTGGAATTATTCTAGAAAGTTTGATAATCTCAGGCCTAGTACCTACGACAGTAATAATTTTAATCATTAATATTATTTTTTACTATTTCTAATTTTAATAATAGCTTTTCCAATTGCAACATGTTTAATTGATTTGTACTATGAGAAGAGTATGGTAGCATATTTTCTTTAATAACACTCCCTTGTTTAAAAAATTTGTTATAATTTAAATCCCTATTATCTGATAAAATTCTAAAATAATTTTTAGACTCTTTAGTAAAAATCATTTCCTCAGATGATATTAAGGTTTCAAACAATTTTTCCCCATGGCGTGTGCCAATATTCATAATAGAAGAGTTTGAATTAAATATTTTTTTAAAACTTTTGCAATATTAATTATATTACTTGCAGGCGCTTTAGGAACAAATATATCGCCTGGCAATCCATTAAGGAAAGCATTAAATACCAGATCTATTGACTCATCTAAATTCATCATGAATCTTGTCATTTTTGGATTAGTTACTGTTAAATTTTTATTCTTTTTAATTTGATCAATGAATAAAGGAATGACGGATCCTCTTGAGGCCATAACATTCCCATATCTAGTCGCACATATGACTGTTTCGTTTTTTTTATATTCAAGTGTTTTGGAAATCATAACCTTTTCCATTAAACCCTTCGTCATACCCATTGCATTAATTGGATATACTGCCTTATCAGTACTTAATATAACACATTTTTTTACGTTATTACTAATTACGGCGTTCATAACATTATCTGATCCAATAATATTTGTTTTTACAGCCTCTAAAGGGTAAAATTCACATGAAGGTACTTGTTTCAATGCTGCTGCATGAAAAACATAATCAACATTTTTTGTTGCTGCCAAGATACTTTGACTATCACGAACGTCTCCAATATAAAATTTAATTTTTTTATTAGAGAATTTATTCCTCATCTGGTCTTGTTTTCTTTCATCTCTACTAAACACTCTAATTTCATTAAATAAATTAAAAGGAATCTTTTTAATAAGAGCTTGGCCAAAAGAGCCAGTCCCTCCTGTTATCAATAGTGTTTTATTTAAAAATTTCTTTTTAAGATCGTTCTTCATTAAACTTTTTCATTTCTAGTAGCATTTTTTCCCAGCTTTTTAATTTATAATTTATATGTTTTTTAAACATTGATGATTTCAAACTTCTGTCAAT
>JACWEB010000007.1 GCA_014653715.1 Pelagibacterales bacterium SAG-MED31 | reverse complement strand
TCCGATATTATATTTAAAGAATTAAGAAAATCTGATTTTAGTTCTTCAAAAATTAAAAAAAAATTAGACCAACAATCAGCTGCTTATATTTTACAAGGTTATTTAGATATGTGTAGAAATACTCTATAAATTAGTTTACACATATCAACACATTTTTAACACATATGAAATCAATATTTTTAGAGTCTGGACATATTAAATTATACAAAAGAGAAAATTCTCAATATTGGCAAATGAAATTAAAATTACCAAAAAAGAGAGCTATTCGCTCATCAACAGGTTCAAAAATATTAAAGGAAGCAAAAAAAATAGCCTTAAAAAACTATTCTTCATTTGGAATTAGTGACAAAATTAAAAAAACATCAAATAATATATATAAAAAAATTCATCTAGTTGAAACTGCTGATTTAAATAAAAAAGAAATAGAATTTATTTTAGATGAAGCAAAAAAATTTATTAATTTTAATAAAAAAAGAGTTAAAAAAATTAACATACTAGAAGGAAGAACAATTTTTAATTTATTTTTTGAAGACTCAACAAGAACACGTACAAGTTTTGAAGTAGCTGCTAAAAGATTAGGTGCGGATCTTATCAATGTTGCCGTAAAAGATAGCTCTATAAATAAAGGTGAAACACTTTTAGATACTATGACAACTATTAATTCAATGTATCCAGATGTTTTAATAGTAAGACATCCAGAAGAAGGTATTAGTAAAAGAATTTCAAATAATGTCGATGCTTGCGTAATCAATGCAGGTGACGGAAGTCATGAGCACCCTACTCAAGCCCTTTTAGATGCTCTAACTATCAAGAATAGATTTAATAATTTTTCAAAATTACAAATAGCTATTTGTGGTGATATTCTTCATAGTCGAGTTGCAAGATCTAATATTACCATCTTATCTAAACTAGGTGCAAAAATAAATGTTATTGGCCCCAAACAATGGTTACCAAAAAATATCAACAAACTTCCTGTAGAAGTTTATACAGATATGAAAAAAGGTCTTAAAAATTGTAATATTGTAATGATGCTAAGAATTCAAAAAGAGAGAATTGTTGGAAAAATTATGCCAAATCAAAAGACTTATTTTAATAAATATGGATTAGATTATAATAAACTCAAATACGCAAAAAAAAATGCTTTTGTGATGCACCCAGGCCCAATGAATAGAGGAGTTGAAATAGACTCTAAGTTAGCAGATGATATTACAAGAAGCTTGATTCAAGAACAGGTTGCAATGGGTGTTGCAATACGTATGGCTTGTTTAGATATACTAATTAAAAATAGAGATAATGTCCTTAGTTACTAATTTTTTATTTATAACTGTCTTCTATCTTATTGGTTCAATCCCTTTTGCATTAATACTTACAAAGTTATTAGGACATGGAGATATTAGAGATATTGGCTCAGGTAATGTAGGGGCAACGAACGTTCTTCGTACCGGAAATAAATATTTGGCATTTGCAGTACTTTGTTTAGATATTTCTAAAGGACTTCTACCTTTTATTATATTGAGTTCTCTTTATGATACTAATACTTTGCATTCAATATTTCTATGTCACTTTGCAATAATTGGTCATATTTTTCCTATTTGGTTAAAATTTAAAGGCGGTAAAGGCGTAGCTACATATATTGGATTTTTAATTGGTTTGAATTTCCTTATTGGACTGTATTTTTTATTAACTTGGATTATTGTTGCTTGTATTTCTAGATACTCATCTCTAAGCTCATTGACAGCATCTTTAGTAGCTCCACTCTATTTTTTTTTCATAAATCCGAATAATTTTGTTGGTATTTTTTTGCTTTATTTATTTTTAATAATATCACTAAAACACCTTGAAAATATAAAAAAGTTGATGAATGGTTCAGAAAATAAAATAAAATTATCTAAGTAGTATTCTATATTTTTTAAAAAATTCTTGACGAAGTAAGTTTAAACTGAAATTTGGACTAAAATTTATATGAATGTATTAATTGTTGAATCTCCTTCCAAAGCAAAATCTATAAATAAATATTTAGGTCCTGGCTTTAAAGTTCTTGCAAGCGTTGGCCATGTCCGCGATCTATCTGCTAAAAATAATGCCATAGACACAGAAAATGATTTTCAAATGCAATGGGAAACAAGTGATAGAGGGAAAAAAGTTATTAAAGAAATAACTGATGCTGCTAAAAATTCTGAAAACCTCTATCTGGCAACTGATCCTGACCGAGAAGGAGAGGCGATTGCTTGGCATGTTGAAAAACTTTTAAGAGATAATATTTCATTATCTAAACTTAATATTCATCGTGTCACATTTAATGAAATTACTAAAAATGCTGTTTTAGAAAGTTTGAAAGAACCACGTCAAATAGATGAAAATTTAGTTAATGCTTATTTAGCAAGACGTGCATTAGATTTTTTAGTTGGTTTTACTCTTTCTCCTGTGCTTTGGCGAAAACTTCCTGGGTCAAAATCTGCTGGTAGAGTTCAATCTGTCGCTTTAAGAATTATAAGTGAAAGAGAGTTAGAAATAGAAAAGTTTAATCCTCAAGAATATTGGTCTATTCAAGGAAATTTTTTAAATAAAGATGATAAAGATATTAACGCACGATTAACATTATTTGATGGAAATAAAATTGATAAGCTTGATATTAAAAATGAAAAACAAGCTAGTGAAATTTATGAAACAATTAAAAAATCAAATTTTAATGTCGGAAATATTACGAAAAAAGAAGCAAAAAGAAATCCTTATCCTGCTTTTACAACTTCTACCATGCAAATTGAGTCAAGTCGCAAATTAGGATTAAGCGCTAGTCAAACCATGCGTACAGCACAAAAACTTTATGAAGGTACAGAAATTGATGGAGAGACAACAGGATTAATTACTTACATGAGAACTGACAGTGTTATTATGTCAAATGAAGCTATTAATCAGGTTAGAAAATTTGTAAGTGAGAATTATGGAAAAGAATATCTTCCTGAAGCTCCAAGAGTATATAAATCTAAAGCAAAAAATGCTCAAGAAGCGCACGAATGTATACGTCCAACAAATATAAATTTAACTCCAAAAAATATTAAGCAATATATTACGGGTGAAGAGTATAAATTATATGAAATCATTTGGCAGAGAGCAGTTTCTTCACAAATGGCTAGTGCCATTCTTGATCAAGTAGCAATAGACATAATAACTGAAGATAAACAGATAAGTTTGCGTGCTAATGGTTCAACTATTAAATTTCCTGGGATGTATAAAGTTTATCAAGAAGCAAAAGATGATGATAAAGATGAAGAAAAAGAAACCATTCTTCCAATAATGAATGAGGGAGACAAATTAAATCTTAAAGAGGTAATTAAAAATCAACATTTCACTATGCCACCTCCTCGTTACACAGAAGCTAGTTTAGTCAAAAAATTAGAGGAACTAGGTATTGGTAGGCCTTCCACTTACGCATCAATAATAAAAGTTTTGCAAGATAGAGATTATGTTATTTTGGATAAAAAACGTTTTAACCCGCATGACAGAGGTCGTATTGTTTCTATTTTTCTTGAAAAATATTTTAACCAATACGTAGAGTATGACTTTACGGCAGATTTAGAAAATCAATTAGATGAAATATCTGACGGTAAATTAGATTGGAAAGAGGTTTTAAGAAATTTTTGGGAAACTTTTAAACAACTATGCGATGACACAGTAAGTAAATCAAATAGAGAAGTAATTGATGTGCTTGATGATGCCTTAGGTGCTCATTTCTTTCCTCCAGAGGGAAAAGATGAAAGTAGAAAATGCCCAACCTGTGAAAATGGAAGATTAGGAATTAAAGTTGGAAAATTTGGAGGGTTTATTGGTTGTTCTAATTATCCTGATTGCAAATACACTGTTCAGTTTAACCAATTAAATGATAAAGATGGCAAATCATTAAGTGGACCAAAAGAGATTGGTATTTATCCTGAAACAAATGAAATGATTACGCTAAGAAAAGGGCCTTATGGTTTTTATATGCAAGTTGGTGAAGGAACGCCGGAAAAAAAAACCAAAAAGAGTCTCTATTCCTAAAAATTTTGAACCTGATGAGATAGGCTTGAATACAGCCATACAATTATTAGGATTGCCACGGAAACTTGGTTTTAACCCTGAAAATAATAAAACTGTAAGTGCAGGAATTGGAATGTACGGACCATACATTCTTCATGATAAAAAATATAAAGCGCTAGAAAAAACAGATAATATTCTTGATATAGAGCTAGAAAGAGCTCTTGAATTAATTGCAAAACCTACTCAAAGAGGCAATGCAACGCTAAAAAGTTTTGGTGAACATCCCATAGATAAAAAAAATATAACCGCCCATGATGGTAAGTATGGACCTTATGTAAAATGTGGTAAAATTAATGCTTCCCTACTGGGTGATCAAACAATTGATAGTTTAACATTAGAAGATGCAGTTAAATTAATTGATGATAGAAAGCAAAAAATAGGTTTAAAAAAAAAGAAAAAATAGAATCAATTTGATTTAAGATAAAATAGTCTTAAATATATATTATGCCTAAAAATATATCACTTAATGACCTTAAAAAATTCAAAAATAAATTTCTTAGAAATAATAAAAATACTGCATCTAGAAACGCATTAATAAAAAATGATTTAAATACAGTTGCTCTTAACTGGGAAAATTTTAGTCAAATTAATCATCACTTTTCACACTTAATTGATAAAGAATTACCAGCTACGAATCAAATGGCATCTGGACGATGTTGGGGTTTTGCAGGATTAAATTTAATGCGTCTCGAAGTTGTCAAAAAATTAGGTTTAACAAATTTTGAGTTTTCTCAAAACTATTTTATGTTTTGGGATAAGTTGGAAAAAGCAAATTATTTTTTAGAAAATATTATCAAAACAAGAGATGAAGATTACGATAGTAGGTTAATTATGCATCTTGTCAAAGCGCCAGTGCAAGATGGTGGGCAGTGGGATATGTTCGTAAATCTTATAGAAAAATATGGTGCTGTTCCAAAAGATGTCATGCCAGAAACAAATCATAGCAGTAAATCAATGGCAATGAATTATATCTTAACCCATAAGTTAAGAGATTTTGCCTCTATCCTCAGAAAGAAATCTGCAAAACAATCAGCAGCCTTAAAGAAAGATATGATGGAAACTATTTATAATTTATTAGCTATGTTTCTTGGACAACCTCCAGAAGTAGTTAACTGGTCAACAAGGGATAAAGATAATAAATACATATCAATTTCAGATATGACACCTATAGATTTCTGTAAAAAATATGCGGACATTAATATTAATGATAAAGTTTGCCTTATTCATGCGCCAATGAGTAATAAAAAATTTAACACAACTTATACTGTTGAATATTTAGGTAATGTTGTTGGGGGACAAAATATAAAATATCTAAATTTAGAGATAGCTGAATTAAAAAAATTAGCTATGCAATCAATTAAAAATAATGAAGCTGTTTGGTTTGGATGTGATGTTGGTAAGAGATTTAGTAGAGACATGGGCGTTCTTGATATAGGTATCTTTGATTACGAAAATGTTTTTCAAACTTCTTTTAAAATGAATAAACAAACTAGATTAGAATATGGAGATAGTGAAATGACGCACGCCATGTTACTAACAGGTGTAGATATTAAAAACAGAAAATCAGCTAAATGGAAAATTGAAAATAGTTGGGGCACTAAAAGTGGCAACAAAGGGTATATGATGATGACTGATGAGTGGTTTAATGAATATACATATGAAGTTGTTGTTGATAAAAAATATTTAAGCAAAAAGTTATTAAAATATCTTGATATCGAACCCATAACTCTAAAACCATGGGATCCAATGGGAGCTTTAGCACAATAATTTTGAATAAAGAAAACGCCATTAAAATTTGGAGATTAATTCAGCAAACTGGCGATGAGTTGTTAGGTAAACTTCCTGATCACCCGAATCATCCTAAAGGTCGAAATCCTTATGCTCACGTTGCTCTGGAGGTAAAAACTCATTTTCAAATGACGTACAAAGATATTCCTGATGACAAATTTAATGACGTCGTTAATTATTTAGAATTTTTAAAGCAAAATCCTAATTAATTTTATTCAAATTCTTGATATTGAATAGATAGTGAATTAACACAATAACGTTGCCCTGTTGGCTCTGGACCATCATCAAATACATGCCCTAAATGTGCATCACAAGTAACACACATGATTTCAGTTCTCATCATACCATGTGAAGTATCTTGCTCAGTTTTAATTGCATCGTTTGAAATACCCTTGAAAAAACTAGGCCAGCCACATCCTGACTCATATTTAGAAGTTCTCTCAAATAATTCAGCACCGCAACATCTACATTTGAATATCCCATCCTTAGTAACATCAAAAGCTTTGCCAGAGAATGCCGGCTCAGTTCCTTTTTGTCTGGTAACATAATATTCTTCTTCTGAAAGTATTTCTTTCCATTCTTCTTCAGATTTAATAATTTTTTTCATAATGCTTTTCTATTAACATTAGATAGAACAATTCCAAAAATAATAAAGACTGTTCCAAATAAATGAAAGAGAGAGAATATCTCATCTAAAAAAAGAATTGCCCACATAGAACTAAAAACGGGTATCAAATGAAGGAATAAGCTAGCTTTATTTGCTCCAACAATAGATACACCTTTATTCCAGGCAAAAAAAGAAGTGATACTTGCAAATATGGCCACGTAAGTAATCATTAATATTTCATTAGAATCTTTCGGTAAAAATGAGTTATTTAAAGACTCAAAAAAATAGAATGGGAAAATAAAAATCAAACCAATAAATATCATTACTTCCAAAGTAGCAAGTTGAGACAAAGTACTATCAATTTTTTTTAATAGAACAGAATATAAACCCCATGAAAAAACAGCTGCAAGCATCCACAAATCACCAATTGTAAAATTTAAATTAACTAAGTTATTGAAATTTGCTTTTGAAATAATGAGTAAAACACCCACAATTGATAATATTATGCCAAAAAATTGCATAAAATATGTCTGAGTTTTGAAAATTAGCCATGAAAAAAGTATTATCAATAAAGGTGTAATAGAGGCCATTATTGAAGAGTTAATAACCATTGAGGTTTGAAGAGATAAATACGTAAATGAATTAAAAATTGTGACACCAAGAATTGAAGTAATTATCAAATATGGAAGATTTTGTTTATATTTTTCAAAATCTAATATTATTTTTCTATAAGTAAAAGGTAGCAATAAAAAAAAAGCTAAAGACCACCTCAAAAAACTAAGTTTAAAAGGAGCCAAATCATAAAGAGAAGCAATTTTACCAGTAAAAAAATTACCTGACCAAAATAAAGAAGAAGCGATTAGTAACACAAAAGCAAAATAGACACTTTTATTATTAATCATCAACTAAAGTCATCAAAGATGAAGTATCATATCGCGATCCTCCATTATTTTGTACATCTTCATAATATTTATCAACTATTTTAGTGACTGGAAGTGATGCCCCATTCTTTTCAGCTTCATTAAAACAGATTGAAAGATCTTTACGCATCCAGTCAACGGCAAAGCCAAATTCATACTTACCCTTTAGCATTGTTTTATAACGATTTTCCATTTGCCATGATTGTGCAGCACCTTTTGATATAACTTGCAAAACTTTTTCCATATCTAAATTAGCTTTTTTACCAAATGCCATTGCCTCTGACAAACCCTGGACTAATCCAGCTATGCAGATTTGATTAATCATTTTTGCCAATTGACCAGAGCCAGCATTACCAATTAATTGAATTGTTTTTCCATACGAACTCATAACATGTCTAGCTTTATCAAATTGATCTTGATCGCCGCCAACCATTACAGATAAGATGGCATTTTCAGCTCCAGCCTGGCCTCCTGATACAGGAGCATCAAGAAAAGAAAAATTACTTTTTTTTCCTCTTTGATAATACTTTCTAGCAATATCAGCAGAAGCAGTTGTATGATCAACAATGATAGTATTATCTTTTATATTATTAATAATTCCATCATTGCCTTCCATTACAGAGATTAAATCTTCATCTCTTCCAACACATATACAAACAACATCTGCATTTGAAACAGCTTCACGAGGAGTTAGTTTTGACTCTCCCATAAATTCTTTGATCCATTTTTCAGCCACTGACGATGTTCTATTGTAAACAGTTGTGTTAAAATTATTTTTTTTAAGATGTCCAGCCATATTATAGCCCATCACACCCAGACCTATAAAAGTTACATTTTTAATTTCCATCTTTCTCCTCATCAATTAAGTTTAAAATATCATAGTTTAATCTTTTTGAATTACTTACAATCAAATTTTTAGAATGATCATAAAATTTATATTCTTTTTTATCAAAATGACAATCATGACCTCCTGCTTGTCTAACAATAAAAATTCCAGGAATATGATCCCAAGGGTATAGTCTTGATAAAACAGCAAAATCTCTAATTCCAAGTGCTATATCAAAATATTCACACCCAATAGAACCATAAGAATTAACTTTATGAAATTGATTTTTTATAGAAATTATTTTTTCTTTTTTTGTTTCTTCCCAATATTTTGTACTTATAGAACCAGTAGCATTTTCTATTTTTATAATTTTTTTCAAATTAATTTTTTTGTTATTTAGATATGTTCCTGTGTTATCAGCATACATATAATCTTGAGAAAGAGGTTTATAAATAAATGATTGAATAATTTCTTTTTTTTTTGTCAGCGCAACCATTACAGCAAATTTTTCTTTATATTTAGCAAAATTACTCGTTCCATCAATTGGATCTACCGTCCAACAATATTCTTCTGTTAAGTAGTAATTAAGAATTTTTGGATTTTTTGAATATGTTTCTTCTCCAATAAATTTTGAGTTTTTTATTAATTTTGGTAAAAAATTATTTAATTCGTTCTCAACTGAAATATCAATATCAGTTACAATATCTTTGCCATCTTTGTAAGAGATTTGTTTTTTTTCTAAAGCACCAAAACTTGGCAATATTATATTTTTACTAACTGTAAATAAAATTTCTCTTAAATCATTTTGATTGATCACAACTTTTAATTAATAGACTTGTAGAGATTTAATGCAAGTGACTTAGTTATTTTACCTATTTTTTTATTATTTATTTTCACATTATCAATTTGAATTACAGGTGTAACAAAACTTGCTGAACTAGTAATAAAAACTTCATCTGCTTTAAAAAGAGCTTTTATAGAAAACTCTTTTTCAATTAATTTAAATCTCAAAGATTTTATAATATTAATTAAAACAGTTCTTGTAACTCCTTTTAAAATCTCTTTATTTGCTGGATGAGTAATAATATTATTATCTTTAACAATCCAAACATTTGAATGAGCTGCTTCTGTAATTTTTTTACCTTTTACTAAAATTGCTTCATAAGCAAATTTTTTACTGGCTTCTGTTGCAGCAATTATATTGGCTAATAGAGAAGTAGTTTTTATATCTGGCCTTCCCCAACGTATATCAGGATAAGTTATAGCCTTAACACCTTTATAATTTTTATTTGGCAAATTGAATTTTTTCTTTGCTGTGTATATTATGACATTTGGTATAAGTTTTTTTGTATAAACATGTTCACGAGATTGAACACCTCTAGTAATCTGTAAGTAAATTATTCCATTGTTTAGTTTATTTCTTTTAATTAAAGTTTGAAATATATTTTTTATAAAATTATTATTTACTTTATAATTAAATTTAAGCTCTGATGTAGAATATTTTAATCTTCTAATATGAAAGTCAAAATCAAGAATTTTTTTATTTAATACTGCTACAACTTCATAAACACTATCTGAAAATTGAAAACCTCTATCCTCTATAGAGATTTTTGCTTCTTTAAATTTAAAATATTTATTATTTAAAAAAACTATATCAGACATAAATTAGTGAGTAGATAGTAATTTTTCTAATTTATTTATATATTGAGTTTCTGCAAAGAAAACTACATCATCATTTTCTTTAAAATTTGTATTGCTATTTGGTATTATAATTTTGCCGTCTCTTAAAATTGATGCTATTCTAATACTCTTTGGTAAGTTTAATTCTTTTAAATTTTTATTACAAAGCAATGATTGCTTTTGAATCATTGCTTCAATTACCTCTCCAAATCCATCACCAATTGAATAATCATTCATTATACCACCACCTCTCACTTTTTCTAATATTTTTGAAATTGTAATAAGTTTTGGGTCTATTGTTATATCGATACCTATATTTGAAAGAAGTGAGGTGTATGAACTATTATTAATTAAAGCCATACATTGATCAGTTCCAGCTCTTTTAGCTAACAATGATGCCAAAACATTAACTTCATCATCCTCTGTAACTGCAAGACAATACCCAGCCTCTGAAATGTTTACTTCATCTAAAATTTGATTATCTAATCCATCACCATTTGTAACTGTAACATTATTTAGATTTGATGCCAAAAATTGTGCTCTTTCTTTATCTAATTCTATTAATTCGGTAGATATACCGTTATCATTTTTTTCAATCAATTCTGCTAAAGAAAAGCCTATATTGCCTCCCCCTATTATAACAATTTTCTGAGCTTGTAATTCTTTATGACCAAACTCTTTTAAAACATCTTTTAAGTTTTGAGTCTCAACAACCATATAAATTAAATCATTTTTTTCTATTTTTGTTGATGAATTTATTATAAATTTTTTATCACCTCTAAAAATAAATAAAATATTTGCTAAATAATCAGGAAATTTTGCAGATAATTCTCTTACAGTTAATCCTATATGAGTGCAATTATCACCACATTTAAAACCTATTAACTTTAATTGTTTCTCTGATAGTTCAACCATATCAATAGTTCCAGGTGAGATAATCCTTCTATGAAATGCACTTGCTACCTCTTGCTCAGGAGAAATAATAGCATCAATTGGTAAATCATTTTTTGTATACAAATTTTGCCATTCACCTTTTAAATAATCTTGTTGTCGAATTCTTGCAATTTTTTTTGGAATTTTAAATAACGAATGACCGATTTGACATGCGATCATATTTGTTTCATCACTTTTTGTAACAGCAATTAAAATCTCACAATCTTTGGCTCCTGCCTCCATTAAAACAGATGGTAAACTAGGAATACCTGTAATGACTTTAACATCTAAATTTTCTGATATTTTATTTAATTTCTTTGATGACTCATCAACAACAGTAACTTCAAAATTTTCTTTTGATAGTTTGTCTGCTATACTATAACCAACATCACCAGAGCCACAAATTATTGTCTTCATTTTATTTATTTAACTGAAATATTTAGAGATTTAAGTTTTCTATAAAGTGCTGTTCTTTCCATACCAGTAAATTCTGATACTTTAGTTATATTACCATTAAATCTTTTTATTTGCGATAACAAATATTCTTTTTCAAACTCCATACGCGCATCCTTTAATGATAAATCATAATTATTAGTGGCAATCTGATCTTTACTATAATCTCCCATCTCAAGAGCTAAATTATCAATATCAAGTACTAAACGATCATTTGAACTTTGATTTAAAATAACAGTTTTTTCAATATAATTTACTAATTGTGCAACATTTCCAGGCCAATCAAACATCTCTAATTTAGAAATTGCTGAATTAGAAAAAACCAACTCCATTTTTCTAGAATTAAATTTTGAAATATAATAATTTAAAATTGGCAGTATATCAGGAACTCTTTCAGATAAACTCGGACATTTCAAATGGTCCACTTTGATACGTTCATATAATCTAAACAAAAAATTTCCGTTGTCTATTTCGTCTTTTAAATTTTTTTCAGAAATTGTAATAATTTTTTGATCTAATAAGATATTAGAAGAATTAAAAAAATCTGTATTCTCAATAAAGAATAAAAATTGCTTTTGAAATTTTAGAGGAATTTGATCAATATTTGACAAAATTAAAGTATTCATATTTGATCTGATAAAAAGATTATCATTTAAATTTTTAATATCTTCTGAAAAAAGAACTTGAAGATTACTTTCATTTAATGTGGCAAAATCAATATAAATAGGAATCTTGTTTTTATATTTTGAATTTTGATGAATTTTATTAGCTATTAATTTTTTTCCAACACCGAATGAGCCCTCAATTAAAAGGCGTGAGTTTGATTTAGAAAAATTTACAATATTTTTTTTTGTTTGATTTATAAAATTTGATTTTCCTACTAGATTTATATCTGGGGATACTAATTCTTTTAAGTTTTTATTTTCATCTATTAGTCTGGAGCTTTCAATAGCTCTTTTGACTAAAATTACAAGTTTATCACTATTGAAAGGTTTTTCTAAAAAATCATAAGCACCATTTTTAATTGAGCTAACTGCCAGATCTACTGTGCCATGACCACTAATAATAATTACAGGAACATTGTTGTTAATTTTTTTAAATTCTTTTAATATTTCAATACCATCAAGTTTACTATTTGATAGCCACACATCAAGAATAACTAAATCTGGATTATATTGGTTAAAATGAGATATAGCTTCACTAGAATTAATTGCAGAAAAAGTAAGATATTTCTCGTCTTTTAATATTTCAGATATTAAAAAACAAATATCCTTCTCATCATCAACTATTAAAATTTTAAGCATTTATATTCTCAAATAAAATCGAGCTAGTGGTACCCGCCATCTGCTTATTTTTTTCTATTCTAATTTTTCCATTGTGATCTTCAATTATTTTTTTTACTATTGAAAGACCTAGTCCTGTTCCTTTATTTTTTGTAGTAAAATATGGCTCAAATATTTTATTCACCATCTCCTGGGATATTCCAATACCATTATCAATAATTTCAATACAAATAGTATTTTTTTTAGATACTAAATTGATAAAAATTGAAGGATTTGGTATTTTTTCAACTGCCTCAACAGCATTTTTAATAAGATTATTAAAACATTGTGATAATTGAAACTTATCAAATTGATAATAAGTGTCTTGCTTATCCTGATTAATATTAAATTTAATATTTTTATGAGAATTGGAAAATAATAAGTAAGACTCATGCAAGCATTTAGATAAATTATCAAGTCTAATTTCTGGTTCAGGCATTCTGGCAAATGAAGAAAATTCATCAATTAATTTTCCAATGTCATCAACTTGTCTTGAAATAGTATTTGTAAGGGTTTTAATGTCATCATTTTCAAATTCTTTATTGATATATTTTTTTTCAATTCTTTCAGCAGATAACTTTATTGGTGTTAAAGGATTTTTTACTTCGTGTGCTATCTTTCTAGCAATATCTGACCAAGCGGCATGTTTTTCAGCTAAAATAAAAGAGGTAGTATCATCAATTGCAACAATATAACCATTAATTTTTTCATCTTTAAATTCTTTAATAATTCTCACATTAAAGTTTCTAAGATCATCTTTTATTAATATTTCTGTTTGAAAACTTTCAAGAATTTTTTTTGATTTTTGAAAATTATTAAAAATTTTCTTCCAATCAGAAAATATCAATAAAAAATTATCATTATTTTCAAGTATTTTTGTACCTTTGAATAGAGAATTAGTTGTTTGATTAAAAAAAATAATATTAAAATTTCTATCTAATGAAACTACTCCAATTGTAAGTAAACTCAGAATTGCTTCAATAAATAACCTTTTTTCTTCATCTTCATTACTTTTTGAAATAAGTTGGTTTTGCTTATTTTCAATCTCACTTATCATTTTATTATATGAAGAAATTAAAACTTTTATTTCCTCAAACTGATCAATTTCAGAGACTTTTGCATCGAAATTACCCTTAGAAATTTCATTTGCTGACTCAATAAGATTAGATATTGGTTTTGATAGCCTTCTCGCTAAATTAAACCCAATTAAAACTGCTATTAAAATAAAACCAATTGAAAATAACACGAATATCATTGAGTAAGTTATTTGAATACCAGCACTTTCATTTTCTTTGGTAGTGTAAATATCATATGCATCTTTAGTAGCTGAAACATGATCCCATATATTAGTGTTAAGTTCTCTATTAACTTGCATAAAAACATCTCCTAAGAAATTAATTTTTTTGTATGCAGAAATAGAATTTTTATTTAATTGAAAAATATAAACTCTATTTTCATCTAATATCTCAAAAATATCATCTGAAGGTAATAAAAAATTTTGATTTTTTTGATCTTTAAAATTTAAATATATTTCTCCTTCATTATTAAATAAATAAATATTTGAGATTGTTCTTAAATTTATGAATTCACTTAATCCTTGATTGATCGAATTTATATTAACTTCATTATTTCTTGAAACTTTAACAATTTCTCTCATTATCAATTGTGTATCAGAAATAATCTCAGCCTGTATTTCATTTTCATAATCTCTAGCGACGATATTAGAATTAACTACTACTTCTCGAACTGCGCCACCATACCATGTTCTAAACTCTAAATTAAAAAAGAGAGAGGTTATTACAACAAGACCAATAGTTGGCCCCACAGCCATAGCTGTAAATAGATTTACAAATTTTATATATAATTTAGATTCATCTTTTTGACTTCTTCTATATATTATTATCAATATAAGCTGCCTTATTATTAGAGCTAAAAGTAAAATTACAAAAAATACATCAGCCAATAAAAAATATTGTAATTGGAGAGGATTTTTAACTAAATTGTTATTTGGTAGCATTAAATAAAATGTGATTGAAAAACTAATAAGTATTAGGGCTAATAATAAATAAAATGAAAACTTAGTAAGATATAATCTGTTTAATATTTTGGTTAAACTAAACATTACGGTAGACTTTATTTATTTTTTTAATTCTATAATAATTAATATATAATCATCCTATAAATGAAAAAAAACAAAAATGCACTCGTTATCCTAGCAGGGGGTTCTAGCAAAAGGTTTAAAAAAAAATTACCTAAGCAATTTAATGAAATTAATGGGACAAATCTAATAGATTTTTTTTTAGATCGTATAGATACTAATAATTTTGATATAATTGTAATTGTAATTAAAAAATCATATTACAAGTTTTTTAAAAAAATAAAAACAATTAACCCTTCTGAAAAACTCATTTATGTTGAAGGAGGAAAAAATAGGCAATTATCATCCCTAAATGCTCTTAAAAAATTAAAAAAATATAAACCAAATAATGTCTTAATACATGATGCCGCAAGACCTTTTTGCTCTAATAGATTAATATCTAAAATATTAAAGAAACTTAATAAAAACGCTTCAGCAATACCTTATGTTCTGAGCCCAGATCGAAAAGTAGTTTTAAAAAAAGAATTTAATAAAAATTTAAAATTAATTCAAACACCTCAAGGTTTTAATTTCAAGATAATTTTAAACGCACATTTAAATACTAAATTAATTAATGCTAAAGATGATTCTGCATTACTCTCTGAAGAAAATTTAAGATTCATTAAAGGTGAAAAATTAAATATTAAAATAACATATTCTGAAGATATAAATTACTTTAAAGTTTTTATAAAACCGATATATAAATCGGGTATTGGTTATGATATCCATCAAATTGATAAAAAGATAAAATCCGGATTAAAATTATGTGGTGTAAAAATTAATTTTAACAAATTAATTGGTCACTCCGATGCAGATGTAGGGATTCATGCAATTTGTGACAGTATATTTGGGGCGTTATCGATGAAAGATATAGGTTATTATTTTTCTAACAAAGATAAAAAATATAAAAATAAAAATTCTGAGTATTTTTTAAAATTTGCAAAAAATAAACTTAAAGAAAGAAAATTATTTATTTCTAATTTAGATATTAATTTTATCTGTGAACAACCAAATATAAAAAAATATAGAAATAAAATGATTTTAAAAATTTCTGCTATTCTTGAAATACCTAAAAACATTATTTCAATAAAGGCAACAACCAATGAAAAAATTGGTTTTATAGGCGATGGTCTTGGAATTGCCGCAGAATCAATAGTGCAAATTACAAATGAAAAACTTTACTAAAATTTTTGTATCAATTTTTTTTGTTGGTTATATTAAATATGCACCAGGTACATGGGGAAGTATAGTGTCTTTATCAATAATGTATATTTTATTTGAATTGTTAAGATTACAATTTATGATTATTGCAATAATATTTATCTTTTGTTTTTTTATATCAAACTTTTTTATAAATTATTTTTCTACAATTACTGACTCATATGACTCAAAAAAAATTGTTATTGATGAATTACTTGGCATCTTTACTATATTCTTATTCTATGATTTAATATTTATAAATAATAATATTTTAACATATTCATTAATATTTATTATATTTAGGTTTTTTGATATTGTAAAAATTTATCCGGCTAACTATTTTGATAAACACTATAAAAATGGCTATGGGGTAATTCTTGACGATATAATTGCTGGCTTATATACAGTAATAACATTAATAATTTTAAATGTATTTATATAAAAAAATTATAAGTAAATTAATAAAAGAAAAAATTACTATTTCAACAACGGAGTCATGTACTGGGGGGCTTTTGGCTTATTGTATTACAAAAAATAAAAACTCATCTAAGGTTTATCATGGTGGATACATAACCTATTCTAATGAATTAAAGATAAAAGATCTTAATGTAAAAAAAATAACCATACAAAATTATGGTGCAGTAAGTAAAGAAACAGCTAAGGAGATGGTAGAAGGATTATTTTTAAAAACTAAAACTAATATTTGTATATCAACGACGGGTATAGCAGGTCCCAGTGGTGGAAGTAAAAAAAAGCCTATAGGCTTAATCTACATTGGAATAAAGATAGATGGAAAATTAAAAGTTCTTAAAAAAAATTTTAAAGGTTCTAGAATGAATATACAAAAAGATTGTGTGAATTATATTTTTAAATACTTATTAAAGTTAATCTAAAATATCATCTGCTCTTTTTTTAAATGAATATATCATCTTATTTTCAATTAAAGGATAAAAAGTTTCTGCAATTTTTTGATGAAGATAATGTTTAAATTCAAAATTTACATCAAAAATAATTTTTGATTTTTTTTTATTTATTTCTTGAAAATGCCATTTGGTAGTCAAATTTTTTAGAGGACCCTCGATATAACTTGTTGTTATCATCAAATTATTTTTATCAAATTTTACATGAGATCCAAATTTTTGAACTAAAATAAATTTATACTTAACATACATATCAGCAAAAATTTCATTTTTATTTCTCTGATTTATAACCATTTTGGTGCACCAAGGAATATATTCTGGGTAGGTCTCTATATCTATTACTATATTGAAAAGTTTTGTCGCTGAATGAAAAATTACTTCCTCTCTTTTTGAATTTTTCATTAAATATTTTTTAAAGCCCTATTTTTTTGCATAATTCTAAAATCCTCTGAAGCATGATAACTTGATCTTGTAAGTGGCGATGAAGCAACCATCAAAAAACCTTTTGCTTTAGCCATTTGCTTGTACTCATCAAATTCCCTGGGAGTAATAAACTTTTCAAGCTTTGCATGTTTTGGAGTTGGGGGTAAATATTGACCAATTGTAATAAAATCGACATCTGCCGCTCGTAAGTCATCCATTACTTGATATATTTCATCTTTAGTTTCACCTAAACCAACCATTAATCCAGATTTCGTGAATATTTTTGGATTAATTTTTTTTATATCTGCCAATAGTTTAAGGCTTACAAAATATCTAGATCCAGGCCTAATACTTAAATACAACCTTGGTACAGTTTCTAAGTTATGATTAAAAACATCAGGTAAATCAGAAGACATAATATCTAATGCCTCAGGCTTTTTATGAAAATCAGGAGTTAAAATTTCAATAGTGCAATTATGGTTTTGTTTTCTTATTGCTCTAATAACTTTTGTAAAGTGATTAGCACCTCCATCAATTAAATCATCTCTATCAACACTTGTTATCACCACATGCTCAAGCCCTAATTCATTAACTGCTTCTGCTATTTTTTTAGGTTCTTCTAAATCAATAAATCCAGGCTTGCCTGTTTTAATATTACAAAATGCACATGCTCTCGTACAAATATCCCCTAAAATCATAAAAGTAGCATGTTTTTTTTGCCAACATTCCGCAATATTAGGGCATGCGGCTTCTTCGCATACAGTAATGATTTTTTTATCTCTAATTATTTTATTTGTAGATTTAAAGAATTTTGATGTTGGTGCTTTTACCCTAATCCATGGTGGTTTTTTTGGTATTGGATTGGAGGCTCTGTTAATTTTCTCAGGATGTCTAACTTCAGTCATTTTTATATAATTTCCATGTCATTACTTTTCATCCATATTTCAAAAGGACTCTCAATTATATCATTAAAATCTTTTAGAAACTTACCTGCAACAGCGCCATCTAAAACTCTATGATCAGCTGAAAGTGTACATTTAAGAGTGCTTCCTACTTTAATTACATCTTTTATTACTATAGGTTTTTTAATAATCTTACCAACCGCTAAAATTGATGCTTGTGGAGGACTTATAATTGCAGCAAATTCACTAATACCAAACATTCCTAAGTTTGAGACAGTAATAGATCCTCCGGTATACTGTTTTGGGGTTAAAGAATTTGTTTTTGCTAACTTTGCTAATTCTTTAATCTCATTAGATATTTCATTAAGACCTTTATTATTAACTTCTCTAATAATTGGAGTAATAAGCCCTTCTTCAATAGCAACAGCAACTGAAATATCAATATCTTTCAAATTATAAATTTTATCATTTTTCCAATATACGTTTGTATTTGGGTTTTTTTGCATCGCCATTCCCAGTGCCTTAACAATAAGATCATTAAATGATATTTTGACTGAATTATTTTCATTAATTTTCTTTCTTAATTCAATCAATTTATCGACATTGGATTCTATAGTTAAATAAAAATGTGGTATTTGTTGTTTTGCCTCTAAAGTGCGTTTAGCAATTACTTTACGCATCATACTTGGTACAACAAAATCTTGATTGATATCATGAATTATAGATGCTTCAGTACCAGTATCTGAAATAATATCTCTTTTTATAATTCTTCCATCTGGGCCCGATCCATTCATTTTCGTTAAATCAATATTTTTATCCAAAGCGATTTTTTTTACTAATGGAGATGCTTTCATTCTGGCATTTTTTTTATCAAGAATAATATTTGTTTTAAGATCATTTTTTTCATTTAATTCTAAAGTATCTTGAGTTGGGGTTTCTTTTTTAGCTATGTTTTTTTTATCTTTATGTGGTTTTTTAGCAAGTGAGTCATTTTCATTGCCATTTATAATAGCAATCACACTATTTACAGAAACTTTAATATTGGGATTTTCATCACGAAGATGAGTGATTTTTCCCTCATCTACTGCCTCCACTTCCATAGTGGCTTTATCAGTTTCTATTTCAGCAATAATATCTCCAGCTTTAACCTGATCTCCTATTTTGACCAACCATTTGTTGATTGTTCCTTCAGTCATGGTGGGCGATAAAGCCGGCATTAAAATTTTAGAAGACATAGCTTATATATAATTAACTTCTTTAACAGCTTTTACAATATCATCTACTTGAGGTAAGTATAAATCCTCTAATTTACTTGAGTAGGGCATTGGAACATCTGCGCTATTGACCTTAATTATTGGAGCGTCCAAATAATCAAAAGCATTTTTTTGAATTAAATTAACGATCTCTGATCCAATACTCGCAAATGGCCAAGACTCTTCTACCGTAACTACTCTATTAGTCTTTTTAACAGAGTTTATTATAGTTTCTGAGTCTATTGGTCTTAAGCTCTGAAGATCAATGACTTCAACATCTAAATTATGTTTTTCCTTTAAAATAGTAGCAGCCTCTAATGATTTATGAAGCATTATTGAGTATGTAATAATTGTAGTATCTTTACCATCTCTTGTAATATTTGCCTTACCAAAAGGTATAGTAAAATTTTTATCTGACACAACTTCACCTTTTAAACCGTATAAAATTTCATTTTCGAGAAATATTACAGGGTTTGGATCTCTAATAGCTTCACGCAGAAGTCCCTTAGCATTTAGAGGTGTAGAAGGTGCAACAACTTTTAAACCAGGTACATGTGAATACCAAGATGAAAAATCTTGACTATGTTGTGCAGCAACCTGAGCTGCGGCCCCATTCGGTCCCCTAAATACTATAGGGCAATTAATTTGTCCACCTGACATATAGAGAGTCTTTGCCGCTGAATTGATAATTTGATCAATCGCTTGCATAGAAAAATTAAAAGTCATAAACTCAACTATAGGTATTAAACCTTTAAAAGCAGCACCTATAGCTAAACCAGTAAATCCATGCTCTGAAATAGGTGTGTCAATGACTCTTTTTTGGCCAAACTCTTCTAATAGACCTTGGGTAACTTTATAAGCCCCTTCATATTCTGCAACTTCCTCACCAAGTATAAAAACTTTTTTTTCTTTTCTCATCTCTTCAGCAATAGTATCTCTAATTGCCTGCCTAATAGTAATTTGATCTTTACTAAAAACTTTATTAACTTCAGGAGAAATTGACTTATTTTCCTCAATATTTTCTGTATTTTGAGTCACCTTTTTATTTTCAAATTTTATAGAGTCTTCTATCTTATCATCTTCTTTATCTTGTTTATCTTGAGATAAATTTTTTTGTTCTGAAATTAATGCTATTGGCTTATTGACAGGTATGTTTGTATCACCTTCTTTATAAAGTAATTTTTTAACAAAACCTTCATCTACTGCTTCTACTTCCATAGTTGCTTTATCTGTTTCTATTTCTGCTATTACATCTCCTGCTTTTATTTCTTGCCCCTCACTAACCAGCCATTTAGTTAAATTTCCCTCTGTCATTGTGGGTGATAAAGCTGGCATTAAAATTTCTGTACTCATTTATAAGTAAACATTTGTATATAGTTCTTCACTAGAAGGAAATTTACTTTCAAGAGCAAAGTCAGCAGCAGATTTAATCTCTTGTATTATTTTTTTTCCTAATTTATCTAATTCAGATTTGGTTGCAATCTTCTTTTTTAAAATTTCTTCTCTAACAATTTCTATTGGGTCCGAATTTTTATATTCTTCTAATTCAGCTTTAGTTCTATATTTTGCAGGATCAGACATTGAATGACCTCTATAGCGATAAGTCTGAACTTCTAAAATATAAGGGCCTTTACCTGATCTTACAAACTCTCCAGCTTTTGCAGCAGCTTTAATTACTGAATACACATTCATTCCATCGATTATTTCACCTTTTATCCCAAAAGCTTCACCCCTTTTGTACAAATGTGAACCAGCAGCAGCTCTGTCTACAGCTGTACCCATACCATATTTATTATTTTCAATTATGTATAAAACAGGAAGTTTCCATAAAGCGGCAAGATTAAAGGCTTCAAAAACTTGACCGTTGTTCATTGCGCCATCACCAATATAAGTTCGACAAATATTTTTGTCGCCATTGTATTTATGAGTAAAAGCAATACCGGTTCCAATAGGAACTTGAGCGCCCACTATACCATGACCTCCATAAAAATTATTTTCTTTAGAAAACATATGCATTGAACCACCTTTACCAGCTGAATATCCATCAGCCCTTCCTGTTAACTCAGCCATAATTTTTTTTGGATCTAAGCCTCTAGCAATCATATGGCCATGATCTCTATAAGTAGTAACCACTGAGTCATTTTTTTTAATTGTCATCAGAACGCCAACAACTACAGCCTCTTGACCAATATACAAATGGCAGAAACCACCAATATGGCCCATTCCGTAAAGTTGTGCAGATCTTTCCTCAAATCTTCTAATTTTCATCATATATGAAAATATTTTTAAGTGATCAGTTTTAGATAATTTTTTCATTTGTAAATTTTTGTAAATTTTTTAATATTAAATTGTAAATTTTTGTCAATTATTTATTTATTTAAAATAATTACAATTTCATTTTTGTCAATTAAACCAAGCTTTTTTCTTGCTTGTTCATCTAAAAAATCTAAATCTACAGTATTGGGCTGTAACCTTTTTGTACGATCAAGATAGTAACTATTTTCTGATTTCAAATTAGCTAACGTTTGATTAAGTTCTTGGAATTCTGTTTTTAGATTTATATATTTTAAAAGCCCCCTCTGGCCATTAATTAAAAAATAAACAAGATAAATAAAAATAAAAAATGTTATTAGAAAGGAAAGATATAAAATTATTTTATTCTTTAGTATCACTGATTTATTCATAATTTTCTTCAGTTAATCAGATCCTATACGTTTATGTCAATATCTTAGAATCGACTTTCCTGCATATTTCGCATTTGAACCAAGCATTTCCTCAATCCTTAATAGCTGATTATATTTTGCAGTTCTATCAGTTCTTGACAGTGATCCAGTTTTAATTTGACCAGCTGAAACTGCTACAGATAAATCAGCAATTGTTGTGTCTTCTGTTTCTCCAGATCTATGAGAAATTATTGAAGAAAAATTATTTTTTTTTCCTAGATTTATAGCATCGACAGTTTCTGACAAGGTTCCAATTTGATTTAATTTTACTAAAATAGCATTACCTGCTTTTTTTTCTATTCCGATTTTTAATCTTTTGATATTTGTAACAAAAAGATCATCACCTACTAACTGAACTTTGTTTCCAATTCTTTTAGTTAATTCTATCCATCCTTCCCAATCATCTTCAGACATTCCATCCTCAATTGAGTAAATAGGAAAATTATTTGATAAATTTTCAATGTAGCTTACCATATCTTCAGAAGTGAGAGTTTTTCCCTCTCCTTTAAATTCATATTTTTTATTTTTATAAAATTCTGTTGAAGCAACGTCGAGTGATAGAAGTATATCATCATTTATTTTTAATCCAGCTTTTTCTATAGCGGTTAAAATAATTTCTATTACCTCAGCTGAACTATTAATATTAGGAGCAAATCCTCCTTCATCACCAACATTAGTATTAAGATTTTTAGATTTTAATAAAGATTTTAAGGAATGAAAAACCTCACATCCATATCTTAAAGACTCAGAAAAGGAAGTTGCTCCAACTGGAGCAATCATGAATTCTTGAATATCTACATCATTATCAGCATGAGATCCTCCATTTATAATATTCATCATCGGTACAGGTAATAAAAAATTATCACTCTCTGAAATGTATTCATAAAAGGTAGAAGAACTACTATCAGCTAAGCTTTTTGCAAAAGCTAAACTAGCCGCAAGAGTAGAATTTGCGCCAATTTTCGACTTATTTTCTGTTCCATCTAAGATTAATAGCGCTTTATCAAAAGCATTGTAGTTAATAAACTCTTTACCAACAACATTCTGTTTAATCAGTTCATTAATATTTTTAACAGCTTTTTTAACACCTTTCCCAAGATATCTTGTTGCATCTCCATCACGTAATTCTAAAGCTTCGTGAATTCCAGTAGAAGCACCACTTGGCACTGACGCTCTTCCAAATGATCCATCTGTTAATTCTATATCACATTCCACAGTAGGGTTTCCCCTACTATCTAAAATTTCTCTTGCATTTACATCTTTTATTTTTTCCATTTTTGCTCTTCTATACTAAAAAATTAAATAAAAATTATTTTTTTGAAATAGCATCTAGCTCAATTAGTTTTGAAATTAAAGTCTCTAGATTTTCAATATGCAACATATTAGGACCATCACTAGGTGCGTTATCTGGATTATTATGTGTCTCAATAAAAACTCCAGCCACTCCAACTGCTACGGCAGCTTTGGATAAAGTAGAAACAAATTCTCTTTTACCACCACTTTTTTCTCCCAAACCACCTGGTTCTTGTACAGAATGAGTAGCATCAAAAATTACAGGGTAAAGAAAGCTTTTCATGATATCTATAGACTTAAAATCATTTATTAAATTATTATACCCAAATGATGTCCCCCTTTCTGTAATCAGAATATTATGATTACCTGAACTTTCAATTTTTTTAAAAATATTTGGAACTTCATATGGTGATAAAAACTGACCTTTTTTTACATTAATGATCTTGTTTGTCTTTGCAGCTGAAATTAATAAATCAGTTTGTCTGCATAAAAATGCTGGTATTTGAAGAATATCAACACTTTCTGTTTTTGATAAAAAATCACAATGACTTTCATTATGAACATCAGTTAAAATTGGGCAATTATAATTAGATTTTATTTTATTAAATATTTTTTCTGCTTGATTTATTCCTATACCTCTATTGCTACTGATGCTTGATCTATTAGCTTTATCAAAGCTTGACTTAAAAACAAAATTAATTTTTTGTTTTTGACAAATAGTAGCTATTTTTTCAGCCATCATTAAAGAGTGACTTTCACTTTCAATTACACAAGGACCAGCGATTAAAAAAAAATTTTTTTTATTTGATATTTCAAAATCTGCTATTTTAATAGTTTTCATTTTAAGCAATGTTTTATAAAAGAAGAAAATAAAGGATGTGGAGCTAAAGGTCTAGATTTTAATTCAGGATGAAATTGAACACCTATAAACCATTTATGATTTGTGCTCTCAAGAACTTCTGGAAGAACATTATCAGGAGACATCCCTGAAAAATAAAAACCTTTATCATTAAATCCCTTAGTGTAGTTCAAATCTACTTCGTATCTATGTCTATGTCTCTCAAATATTTCATTTGTGTTATATATTTCTTCAACTTTTGAGCCTTTTTTTAAGAGTGCTTTATAAGCACCAAGTCTCATTGTGCCTCCTTTATCGCTAGTCTTATCTCTCTTTTCAATTGATCTCTCATTACTCCATTCTGTAATAAGACTTACTACTGGATTACCAGAAGATTGAAATTCAGTTGAATTAGAATCTAATAATCCAAACACATTTCTAGCTATTTCGATTACACTCAATTGCATTCCTAAACAAATACCAAAAAAAGGAATATTATTTTCTCTTGCATATTTTATTGCCAAAATTTTACCCTCAACACCTCTATAACCAAATCCACCAGGTATTAAGATACCATCAACACATTTAAGTTCTTCAAATAATTCAGTAGTATTAATTTTTTCTGCATTTATCCAATTAATTTTTACAATAGTATTATTTTCAATACCTCCATGAGTAAGAGCCTCTATTAAAGACTTATAACTATCTTTTAAATTAGTATATTTTCCGACAACACCAATAGTTACCTCTTTCTTTAAGTCATTAATTTTTTTTGTTAAATTTTCCCAAGCTTTTAAATTTAGAGGGTAATTTGAGGCTTGATAACCTAAATGCTCAAGTAACACTCTATCCAAACCCGCATGAGAATAGATTGATGGAACTTCATAAATAGATTTTGCGTTTAATGCAGGAATTACAGAGTCTTTTTTTACATTACAAAATTGAGATATTTTTTCTAGCGATTCTAGATTAATTTCTTTTTCACATCGGCACATTATAATATCTGGTTGAATGCCTGAGTTTAATAATTCTTTCACAGAGTGCTGAGTTGGTTTTGTTTTTAATTCACCAGCTGAACTTAAATAAGGGACATAAGTCATATGAATTAAGGCTGATGTAATTTTCTTATCATTTCTAATTTGTCTTATAGCTTCTAAAAAAGGAAGGGACTCAATATCTCCAACAGTTCCACCTATTTCATAAATTATTATATCTTCATCTTCAAAATTAGAATTTATAAAAAGCTTAATTTCATCAGTTACATGAGGAATTACTTGAATTGTAGCGCCAAGATAATCTCCTTTCCTCTCTTTTTTTAAAACATTAGAGTAAATTTTTCCTGAAGATGTACTATCAGTTTTTTTAGCAGATCTATTTGTAAACCTCTCATAATGACCTAAGTCTAGATCAGTTTCGGCACCATCATCTGTTACAAATACCTCACCATGCTGATAAGGACTCATTGTGCCTGGATCAACATTTAGATAGGGATCTAGTTTTCTAATTCTAACTTTAAAGTTTCTTTGCTGAAGTAAAGAAGCAACTGACGCAGAAGCAATACCTTTTCCAAGAGATGAGGCAACTCCGCCCGTAATAAATACATATTGCATTACGGATAACCCTGATACAGAAATGCATAATCTATATCAAGAAAATTATATTAATTGTTTTCTGGAATTACAGGTTCTTGGGATTTTTTTTCTTCAGAATTAATAGAAGGGAGTGATTCTAAGACATTTTTTTCAGATCCTATTGATGCAAAGATTGTCAAAATTACACTCATAACCATAAATAAAGTGGCTATTAGGGCAGTTAATCGCGATAAAAGGTTTGCAGAACCTCTAGGAGACATCATTCCTCCTAAACCTCCACCACCACCTAGGCCTAGGCCTTCATTGTCACTACCTTGAAGTAAAACAAAAATTACTAGAAGAATTGCTAAAATTAACTGAATTATTATTAATGTTAACATTAAGCACTTATATTTATATAGTATTATAAATCAAGAAATTAATCCTTAATTATTTTCGTAAATTCTTCTAATATTAATGAAGCTCCTCCAATCAGAGCACCATCAACATTTGGCAAATTAGTTATCTCTTTAGCATTATTGCCCTTTACAGACCCACCATATAAAATTTTATATTTATTAAATTTATCGACATGACTTCTTATAAAATTGTGAGTGTCATCTATTTCTTCACTTGTAGGAGTTAAACCTGTGCCAATTGCCCAAACTGGCTCGTAAGCAATTATAGTATTTTTAAAATTAGAAGAGTTCGGTATACAGTTTTTTAATTGATCCTCAAGTATAGACTTAGTTAACCCTTTTTCTTTTTCTTCCAGTGTTTCTCCAACACAAATGATTGGTATTAAATTATTATTAATTAAATTTGCAGATTTAAAATTAATTTCTTTATTTTTTTCATAAAAAATTTTTCTTCTCTCAGAATGACCAACTAAACAAAAATTAACATCCAACTCAGAGAGGGAGTTTGCTGAAATTTCCCCAGTGAAAGCACCATCTTTATGCTCTGAGATATTTTGAGCACCTAAATAAAATCCGTTTTTTTTGTTTGATATATAATTTAAATGAATGGATGTTGGGCATATAACCACACATCTAGACTTATCTTTAGGTAAGGAAATATTACTAATAAACTGATCAATAAATTGAAAATTTCCGTTTAACTTCCAATTTGCTACAAAAAATGAAGAAAAATCATCTAATTTTATCATAATTATTTTCCCTTATAGAAACTATTATTATAGAAGCAACATTAATTATGTTTAGAAGTTTAGGAAAGTCAAAGATAGCACTTGTACTAGCTATTCTTTTTGGAATAAGTTTATTTTTCTTTAGGGGTTCATCGCGATATTCTGGAATATTTGACTCAGACAATATAGTTGCATCTGTATCGGGAACTCCAATTTCAACAACTAAGTTTCTACGTGTGCTAGATTTGAATCTTAGTCAATATAGTCAAATGTTTGGTCGAGAATTAACTTCAGAGGAAATTCAAGGCTTTCAAATTCATTCCATGGCTCTTGGTAGTCTTATAAATAATGCTGTTTTTGAAAATGAATTTGACTCAAAAGGTTTTATTATTGATGAAACAGTAATTGCATCAGAAACAAAAAAAAGATTTCCTAACATATATAATAAAAATAATAAAATTAATGAAGATGCATTAAATTCCTTTCTAAAACAACAAAGATTAAAAATAGATGACTTAGTTAAAATTATAAATTATGAGACCAGATCAAAAGTTTTTGACGAACTTTTTTTTAATGTAAATCTTCCTAGTAAATTTGAAAATATAATAAATAAACATAGCAATCATTCAAGAAACTTAGACTTAATAAAATTTAAAATAAATGAATATGAGTTAAGTAACATTGAAAACTATAAAATTTCTTTAAACAACTCAGAAATTATTGATTTTTTTAATCAAAATATTGATGCATATATGAATCAAGAAAAAAGAGATATATCATACATTTTGATTGATAAATCAAATTATTCAGATCAATTTACACCATCAATTGATCAAATTGCAAAATATTATAACAATAATAAAAATTTATTTTTGGATCCTGAAAAAAGAAATTTTATTCAATTCAATTTCAAAAGTTTTGATGAAGCAACAAAATTTAGGAATAACACATTATCATTAAGCTATGATAATATAATAGAGTATGCAGAAAAAAATAAAATAATTTTTAATAAATTTACAGAAGTTGCTGAAGACGAAGTTTTGGAAGAATTATCTGAAGTTATTTTTAAGCTTAATGAAAATAATATTTCTCCTGTTGTTGAGACGGCTTTGGCAAAACATGTTGTAATAGTGAACAAAATATATCCAGAACAACAAAATACTATCAAAGAATCTCAAAATAAAATTTCTAATACTTTATTGGAAGTAGAGTTAAATAATTTTATCCTAGATTTAAAAAATATTATAAATCAACAAATACTAGATGGATTGTCTTTAAATGAAATTGCGAACAATAATTCTCTTTTAATAAAAAAAATAAATAATGCTGAAAGAAACATAGACACAAAAATTGATGACTTAATTAAAAATACAATTGTTAATAAAGCTTTTTCCATAAATAAAGATTTTGTAAGCGATATTGAAGAGATTAATGAAAATCAGTCAATAATTATAAATGTTGATAATATAATATTTGCTAAACCTTATGAGCTAAATAAAGTTTTTAAAAAAGTTTCTGAAGATTGGATAAAATCAATCAAGGTTAAAGAGATAGAGAGCTATATTGATAAATCAATTGCCGACTCTAAATCACTAAAAGATCTGTCTATTTACTTTAAAACTGAGATGTCTAATATTGATTTACAACTTGCAAGTAATGATTATTCTTCTAATTTTAAAAATAGTGTTTTTGAAAGCAAATTAAATAAAATATATTTTAGTGTATCAAATGATGAAGTATTTATTGCTAAAACTAACGAAGTTACTTTTCCAAGTAATCAGGAAAATATAAAAGGTATTAATTTAAGCTCTGAATTAAGAGGTATTTTTGGAGCTGAAATTGTCAAAAATAAAAATATATCAACAAATGACAACTTAATACAGGCCTTGATAAGCCAATATTAATGAATGAGTTTAAAAAAAATTTTATAGCAGGATTACAAAATAACAAACCTCAACTTTTGACTAAAAATTTAATCGGTGATGTTGAAACACCCATATCCTGTCTTCTTAAAATTAAAAAAAATCAAAAATACTCTTTCTTACTGGAGTCAGTCGAAGGTGGAAGTCTTCGAGGTAGGTACTCATTGTTGGGATGCGATCCAGATCTAGTCTGGAAAGTTGAAAATAATTCAGCCTCCATAAAATATAATTATGAAAATTATAAATATAAAATTTCAGATCAACCCATTGAATCACTTAAAAACTTAATTGAATTTTCAAAATTTGATAAAGGTAAAATTGATGTACCATATCCAATTCTTGTAGGTTATTTGGGTTACCCGATGATTAAATATATGGAAAAAATATTATTAAAAAACAAAGACAATATAAATATACCCGACTCTGTTTTAATAAGACCTAAAATTGTTTCAGTTTTTGATAACATTAAAGACACAATAACAGTTATGACAGTTGTATATCCCAGTGAAAAAAAAGATTATGAAAACGCCTATAATGACGCTCAAGAATTATTAGAATTAAAAGTAAGTCAACTGAAAGAAAATCTTATTCAAAAGCCAGCTAGTAAAATTAAGTCTAAACTTAAATTTGTATCAAACTATTCTAAAGAAGAGTATTTTTATATTATCTCGAAAGCTAAAGAGTATATTAAGAATGGTGATATTTTTCAAGTTGTTACCTCGCAGAGATTTGAAACAAAATATGACCTCGAAGCTGTAAGCCTTTATAGATCCTTGAGAAGATTAAATCCTTCTCCATACTTAGTTAATTTAAACTTTGGTGAAATTGGCCTTGTTGCTTCGAGCCCCGAATTACTTGTGCAATTAAGAAATAAAAAAATAACTATAAGGCCTATAGCGGGCACAAGGAAAAGAGGTATAAATGCTAATGAAGATCTTGAGTTATCAAAAGATCTGCTTAATGATCAAAAAGAGTTAGCTGAACATTTAATGTTGTTAGATTTAGGAAGAAATGATGTTGGCAGAGTTGCAAAAAATAAGACCGTAAAGGTTACAGAAAAAATGATTATAGAATATTATTCCCATGTTATGCATATTGTTTCAAATGTAGAGGGTTCAATTGATGATAAATATGATGCAGTTGATGCACTTAAAGCAGGCTTTCCAGCTGGCACAGTTTCAGGTGCTCCAAAAATTCGTGCTATGCAGATAATTGAAGAACTTGAAAACCTAAATAGAAGTTTCTATGCTGGTTGTATGGGATATTTTGACTCAAGTGGTGATATGGACACCTGCATAAGTTTGAGATGTGGATTGGTTCAAAATGGAAAGTTACATATTCAAGCTGGTGGTGGTGTGGTATATGACTCAAATCCTGAAGATGAATATCAAGAAACTATAAATAAAGCTAGTGCTATAATGGCTGCTGCAGAAGACTCTTATAAGTATAACTCATGATAATACTAATAGATAATTATGACAGCTTTACTTACAATGTTAAGCATTACTTAAATGAAGCAGGTGCTGAGGTTAAAACATATAGAAACGATGAAATATCTTTAGAGGATGTTAATAGTTTTAAACCAAAAGCAATTGTACTTTCCCCAGGTCCATGCACCCCTAATGAGGCAGGTATTTGCTTAAAACTAATTGAAGAATTTAAACATAAATTTCCAATACTTGGCATTTGCTTAGGTCATCAATCTATAGGGCAGGCATTTGGGGCTAAAATTATTAAATGTGAAGAAATTATGCACGGAAAAATTGATAAAATGATACATTATAATCACAACATTTTTAATGGTATTGAAAATAATTTTTCAGCGACAAGATATCATTCTCTAGTAATTGATAGGGATACTTTATCATCAGAATTTATAATAACTGCAGAGACTAAAAAAAAAATAATTATGGGGATAGCTCACTCGACACTGCCTATTTATGGATTTCAATTTCATCCTGAAAGTATAGGGACTAATGTTGGAAAAAATTTACTATTTAATTTCTTGAAAATAATAAAATATGGAAATTAATTATTTAAAAAACAGATTATTTAATAAAAAAGATTTAACACCTGATGAGTCAATGCAGCTTTTTGAATTTATTATGAATGGAAATTTAAATGACATTGATATTTCAGCCATTTTAATTGCACTTAAAATTAAAGGTGAAACTAAAGATGAGATATTGGGAGCTTCAAAAATTATGCGTTCGAAATCTATGAAAATATTTTCATCAGATAATACTGTTGATACTTGTGGGACTGGAGGAGATATGTCTGATACATTAAATATATCTACCGCAGCCTCATTGGTTGCCGCAAGTTGTGGCATCAAAATAGCAAAACATGGCAATAAATCTGTTAGTTCAAAATCTGGTTCTGCTGATATGCTTCAGCATATTGGTTATAAAATTTCAAATGAACCAAAAATTCTAGAGGACCAACTAAATATAAATAATTTTTGCTTTATGTTTGCTCAATATCATCATTCAGCTATGCAATTTGTAATAAATGTTAGAAAAGCATTAGAAACAAGAACAATATTTAATCTCTTAGGTCCATTAACAAATCCAGCGAATGCTAAAAATCAACTTTTAGGTGTTTATGATAAAAAATGGCTTAATACTCACTGTGAAGTATTAAGAGATCTTGGATCAAATAATGTAATGGTCGTTCATGGTATGGATGGCTTAGATGAAATTACATTAAGTCAAAATACTTACATTTGTGAACTAAAAGATAAAAATATAAGCAGATATATTTTAGATCCTCGTGAAATTGGTTATGATTATATTTCTTTAGAGGATATAAAAGGAGGAGATCCAAAATATAATGCTGAATGTTTTTTAAAAATGATTGATGGCAATTTCTCTCAATTTCAAAAAATTGTAGAATTAAACGCTGGTGCAGCTATTTATCTTTCTAGAAAATGCTCAAATATAATGGAAGGTTCAATAATTGCACGTAAAGCAATAAATGAAGGTAAAACAAAAGAATTTATTTCAAAAATTATTAATGACTAATATTTTAAAAAAAATATGTGAAGATAAAAGTAAAGAAATTGAAATTACAAAAAATAAGTGCTCTTTAAAGACATTAAAGAAATTAATTTCAGAAAATATTGAAAAAAGAAATTTTAAAAATTCAGCCATTGACTCTGTTGTTAATAAAAAAAACTTTATTATAGGTGAAATAAAAAAATCAAGTCCAAGTGCCGGACAAATTATTGAAGAATATAACCCTCTTGAAATTGCAAAAATTTATGAAACTGCAGGTATTAAAGCAATTTCTATATTAACTGAAACTAATTATTTTTCTGGAGAAATAGATCATTTGTCTTTAATTAAACAAAATACAAAAATACCTATTTTACGAAAAGATTTCATAATTGATGAATATCAAATTTATGAAAGCAAAGTATATCAAGCAGATATTATTCTATTAATTGTATCTATATTAAACGACACTAAATTAAGGTATTTTTTAGAAATTGCTAAAGAATTGAAATTGGATGTAATTATTGAAACTCATGATCAAGAAGAAATTGAAAGGGCAATAAAATTAGACTACCCAATAATAGGAATAAACAATAGAAATTTAAAAAATCTTAAAACTGATGTTAACAACTCGGCAAATCTATTTACAAGTATTTCTAAAGATTTTACTGTTATTGCTGAAAGTGGAATAAAATCTTCATCAGATATTGCAATGTATAATGAGCTTGGAATTTTTAATTTTCTTATTGGGGAGTCAATCTTGAGATCAAATGATTATTCTAGATTTATTAAAAGATTATCAAATAATGGTTAGTCATTTAGATAAAAAAAACAATCCAATTATGGTTGATGTTGCAAATAAACATATAACAACAAGAATTGCCGTAGCTCAAGGAGAGGTAGTTTTTGATAAAATAACTTTTAAAAAAATTGAAAAACTCAAATCAAAAAAAGGAAGTATAAAAAATATCGCTATTATTGCTGGGATTATGGGAGCAAAAGAAACATCAAGATTAATACCTTTATGTCATAATATTCCAATTGATTCTGTTAATGTTGAAATAAAAAAAAATATTAAAACGAATTCATTAAAGGTAACAGCAAAAGTGCAAACTAGCTCTAAAACTGGGGTTGAAATGGAAGCTTTGACTGCAGTGTCAGTAAGTTGTTTAACAATTTATGATATGTGTAAATACTTAAATAAATCGATTACAATCAAAAATATTAAATTAGTCTCAAAAAAAGGCGGTAAATCAAGCAATTTTCAAATTTAGAAAAATTGAAAAAAAGAGTTGTTTTTATTCATAAGAGAACATATATAGAACATATATGCTTACAAAAAAACAAAAAGAATTATTTGTTTATTTAAATAACTATATTTCATCAAATGACATATCCCCCTCCTTTGAAGAAATGAAAAATGCAGTTAACTTAAAATCTAAATCAGGAATTCATAGATTAATCACTAGTTTAGAGCAACGTGGATACATTAAACGTCTAAAACATAAAGCAAGAGCAATGGAAATTACTAAAAATCTCCCCAACAATAATGTAAATATGATTAATTCATCAAATAATGAGAGCTTCATGAACATTCCCTTACTTGGATCTATAGCTGCAGGTGAAGCAATAGAGGCAATAAATTCATCAGAGTCCATGATTTCTATCCCTAGATCTCTTGTTAGTAAAAATTCTACTTATTTTGGATTAAAAGTAAAAGGTTTATCAATGATAGATGAGGGTATTTTTGATGGAGATATTGCGATCATCAAAAAAACAACTTCGGCTGAAAATGGTAAAATTGCAGCTATACTGACTTTAGATAACGAAATAACCTTAAAAATAATCAAGATGACAAATCAAAAAATATACCTAATACCTGCAAATAAAGCATATGACACAAAAGAGCATGATCTTGGAGATGTGCAAATACAAGGTACTTTATCTGGCATTATAAGAAAATATAATTAATAGTCATTTTAGAAATGACTGTATATATTACCAGGTTCGCACCTTCTCCAACAGGAAATCTTCATATTGGGAGTGCTAGAACGGCTCTAATTAACTATGTTTTTAAATCGCAGCACCCAAACTCTAAATTATACTTACGAATTGAGGACACAGATAAAGAAAGATCAACTGAAGAGTATAAAAAAAATATTATTAGTAGCCTCAAATGGTTAGGCATAGAATGGGAAAATAACCTACAAATTCAATCATTAAATATTAACCGACATTTAGAAGTAGCTAAGAGTTTGTTAGAAAATAAAAAAGCTTACAAGTGCATCTGTAGTCAAGATGAGTTAGCTGAACGCAGAAAAAAAATTAACTCTGGAGAAATTAACACAAAAAAAATCTGTATTACCTGTGAAAATAATAACAAGGTTCAGTCTCTTGAAATAGGATATGTCATCAGAATTAAAATACCAACAACTGGTAAAGAAATTTTGAAAGATTTAATTCAGGGACAAGTTGAGGTTAATAATTATGAAATAGATGATTTTGTTCTTGTTCGAAAAGATAATACTCCTACTTATATGCTATCTGTTGTTGTTGATGATCATGACTTGGGGGTAAATTTTATAATAAGAGGAGATGATCACTTAAATAATTATTTTCGTCAAAAATTTATTTATCAATATATGAAATGGGAAATTCCAGAATATGCACACATACCATTAATCCATGGAGAAGATGGGTCTAAATTATCAAAAAGACATGGTGCTGTAAATTTAATAGATTTAAAAAATGAAGGTTATTTGCCAAGTGCTATAATCAATAATTTAATTTTACTTGGTTGGTCGCCAAAAAAACAAAATGATGAAATTATAGAACTTGCAAATATAATTTCTAAATTTGAAATTAAAACTTTATCAAAATCAGCCAGTATTTTTAGCTATAAAAAACTTGATTACTTTAACAACCATTATTTGAGACTCAAAACTAATATTAAAATTTTTGAAGAATATTGTAGATCAAATTCAGCGTTAGAAAAATTATTAAATATTGATAAAGAAAAATTATTTAAAGTTTTTAATGTTTATAAAAAAGATATATCTAAATATATTGAATTACTTGATATTGTTGAGATATATTTTTCTAATAATTTTTTAAAAAAAATTGATAAAAATTTTGAACAAGATTTTAATTATATATATGAGGATTTTTTAAAGTTAATTAAAAATATTAATAATTGGGAATATGAAAATATAAATTTAGAGATTAAAGAATTTATAAAAAAAAATAATATTAAATTCCCAGTTTTAGGTAAACCAGTGAGGTATTTACTCACTAATGATTATAATGGGCCTTCTATTACAGATATATTCATGATATTAGGAAAAACTAAAACATTAGAAAGACTTAAAAGATATAATATTTAAAATGGCAGATTACGAAGATAATAAACAAAAAAGTTCTTTTACATTATTTAATAATGAAACTGGTAAATCTTATGAGCTTCCTGTTATCAAAGGTAGTGACGGCCCAGATGTTTTAGATATTAGAAAACTTTATTCAGAAACTGGAATGTTTACTTATGATCCAGGATTTACATCTACCGCATCCTGTGACTCTTCAATAACATATATTGATGGAAACAAAGGGATTTTAAGACATAGAGGCTATAATATTCATGATCTTGCAAGTAGCAGTGAATTTTTAGAAGTTTGTTATTTATTATTGCATGGAGAGTTACCATCCTCAGAGGATAAAAAAAAATTTATAAATGTAATTATAAATCATACAATGTTGCATGAGCAACTAGTACATTTATACAGGGGTTTTAGGAGAGATGCTCATCCAATGGCAATTATGGTAGGGGTTGTAGGCGCTCTATCTGCATTTTATCATGATAGTACTGACTTTTCTGATATAAATCAAAGAATGGTAGCATGTCATAGATTAATTGCTAAAATACCAACTATTGGAGCTATGGCTTACAAATATTCTATTGGGCAACCTTTTGTATATCCAAGGAATGATTTATCTTATGCAGAAAATTTTCTTTATATGACTTTTTCAGTACCAACTGAAGAATTCAAAATTAGTCCTAAAATTGTTCAGGCTATGGATAGATTTTTTATTTTACATGCTGATCATGAACAAAACGCATCTACTTCAACAGTAAGACTTGCTGGATCGTCAGGAGCAAATCCATTTGCATGTATTGCAGCAGGAATTGCATCTTTATGGGGACCAGCTCATGGAGGAGCAAATGAAGCTGTAATTAAGATGCTCGAAGAAATAGAAGATGTTCAAAACATACCTAAATTTATAAATAAGGCAAAAGACAAAAATGATCCTTTCAGATTAATGGGTTTTGGACACAGAGTTTATAAAAATTATGATCCTAGAGCAAGTGTAATGAAAGAAAGTGCTCACGAGGTGCTAGAAGAGTTAAATAAACTTGATGATCCACTCTTAAAAATCGCCATTGAATTAGAAAAGATAGCTCTTAAGGATGAATATTTTATTGAAAAAAAACTATTCCCTAATGTTGATTTTTACTCAGGGATTATCCTTAAAGCTTTAGGATTTCCAACGAGTATGTTTACTGTATTGTTTGCAATAGGCAGAACTGTTGGTTGGATATCGCAGTGGAAAGAAATGATTGAAGATCCTATAAATAAGATTGGTCGACCTAGACAACTATATTTAGGAGAAAAAGCTAGAGAGTTCCAAAAAGAAGCCACAAGAGAGAAAAAATCTATTTTCAACTGGCTTTGGAAATAATTTTTATAATTCTATCCTCACAAATTGCATAGGGATTAGAGTTACTATCTATCTCACTAAAACTTTTTTTAACTTTCTTGATTTGATTTTCTCTATAAGATTTATCAGATATGAGTTGATTAAAAGCTGCAAGTAATTTTTTTTTATTTAAATTATTATTTACAACTTCTGTTATAATCATTTTATTATTTAAAATATTTAAAATATTCGCAAATCTAATTTTAATTAGAAATGAAAATAAAAAAAAGGTTATAAAATTCAATTTATATATGATTATTTGAGGTATCATTCTTTTTGATATCTCCAATGAAGCAGTGCCAGAGCATGTTACACTTACAAACACTTCATTATAATAACTTTCATTCAATTTTTGATCATCAGATACCAATATATTAATTTTCCAATTTTTAGTAAGTTCTACAATTTTATTTTTTAAATGCGGGAGTGTAGGAATAAACAATTCATATTTATTAATATTACTTTTGATCAAATCATCATGAATATTTTGAAAATAAGGATAAAGTTTATTTATTTCGTTTTCTCTACTTCCAAATAAAAAAGCGATAAATTTTTTTTCTTTATTTAATTTAATAATATTTGAATTAATTTGAGAAACAGGATGTCCAATGAAAGTAGTTTTTAATCCATATTTTTCAAAATATTGTTTTTCAAATTTAAATAGAGTAAATAATTCATCATAAATTTTTGCAAATTTTTTTGCCCTTCCCTTTCTCCATGCCCATACTGTTGGAGCAACAATTTGAATAATTTTCTTGTTGAATTTATTTTGTTTTAATTTCTTTGCTAAATGATAGTTAAAATCTGGTGAGTCAATAAGAATTACTATATCATAATTATTTTTTAATATTTGTAAAAATAAAAAATTTATAATTTTTATAAATTTTGGAATTGATAAAATTATTTCCATAAATCCAAGAGATTTAAAGATACTAATATCAAAAAATTTATTTGTTAAAAAATTTTCAGATAATGATCCACCCACACCGTCTATTTGATAATTATATTTTTTAAGTTTTTTACAAATATTATATGCAATATTTTCTCCAGATTGTTCAGTGCAACAAATAAATATTTTTTTGTTTTGTATCAATTTTTTTCAAATGTGGAAATAAATAAGTTTGCACTATTTGCTAAACTAATAGTTTCATCCTTATCAATAATTAAACAATTATTTTTTTCAATAAACACACCTTCATAATCATTATTTATCAGTAGCTGTAAAGTTTGTGCCCCAATTGTTGGTATATCTAAAATATTACTTTGATTATACTTGGAGGCTTTAATCAAAATTCCCTTATCACCTTTCTTTTTTAATTCATGACATCTGATAATTAATTTATCTGTGCCCTCTGCAGCCTCAAGCCCAAGCACAATTTCATTTTGAACAATTAAACTTTGTCCAATATCTAAATTACCATAATTTTTAAAAATTTTTAATCCTTTGGATAAATTTAAATTAGCTTCTGTAGAAGGTATTTTAATCGTTAATTTATTATTATTCGAAAATAATTCAGGACAATAATCTTTCCAGTCTAAATATTGAAAACCTTTATCTTGAAATAATTTAGTAATTGCAATTAACAATTCATTATCACCTTTTTTATTTAATAAAAGTTTTTTAGCGAATTTAATTGTTTCAAAATCAAAATTTACATCTTTTAAGCTAGGCCTTGCTATATTTCCTGCTAAAATTATTTTATTAATTTTATTCTCTTCTAATATATTAAATATCTTTTTAATGCTATTTAACTCTATTTCTATTGTTTTTAAATTTGAATAAATTTTCTTATTGAAAGTATCTTTTATTACAAAAAAAGTTACATCATAATTTTTTTTTAATAGATTTCTTCCTATCAAAACAGGTAATTTTCCTCCACCAGATATAATTCCAATTTTAGACATTTTTATAAAGTTACTAAGCCTCTTTGGTTTGATTTTGCTATGAAATTTATTATTTCTATGACTTCATCAATTAACTTAATATCATTACTTATTTTATTCAAATTATTTTCAATTGAGTCATTTTTATCAAAAATATTTTCAATAAAATGGTTTAAGTTTTTAATTTTATTATTATTTAAGCCCTTTCTTTTAAGTCCTATTAAATTTAAACCTTTTAGATTTGAACGTATACCAATATAAAGGCCATAGGGGATAAGGTTTTTTTCTAATCCACTCATACCACCAACCATAGCATTTTTACCTACCTTAACAAATTGGTGAATTGCTGAATTACCCCCAATAATTGAGCTGTTATCTATTTCGACATGACCTGCTAGTGTAGCATTATTAGCTAAAATAACATTTGAGCCAATTATACAATCGTGAGCTATGTGAGACCCTACCATAAATAAACAATCATTTTCTATACGAGTATATAAACCTCCACCTTTCGTGCCTGGATTGACTGTAACATTTTCTCTAAATGTATTATTATTTCCAATAACTAAAAAACTTTTCTCTCCATTATATTTTAAATCTTGAGGATCACTACCTATTGAAGAAAATGGGAAAAATACATTATTTTTTCCAATTTTTGTAAAACCAGAGATGGCAATATGTGAGTGAAGGATACTATTTTCATCTATTTCAACATTGTCCCCTATTGTACAATAAGGACCAATTTTCACTGAAGGATGAATTTTTGCTGAAGGCGAAATATGACTTGAATTCATAGATAATCTTTATAAAATTTTAAGGAAATTTATATATTTATTTTATTTCAAACTATTTCTTTCCAATTGTTATCATTGCAGTGAATTCTGTTTCAGCTACTCTTGTGCTTTCATAAAATGCCGATCCTTGAAATTTATAAACATCTTTTACTTTATTTAGGTAATTAACTTCAAAAGAAATATTCTGATTAGGCAATATTGGTTTTCTAAATTTTGCTTTATTGACACTCATAAATAAAACAGATTTATCTTTTATATCTCTAAATTGATGGGAAACCACAATTCCTGCTGTTTGAGCCATAGCTTCTACTATAATTACCCCAGGCACAATAGGATTCCCTGGGAAGTGGCCTTCAAAAAAATATTCATCCTTTGAAAAAAATCTTTCTGACAGACCTTTTTTTCCCGGTTCTATAATTTTACATTTATCGACAAATAAGAAAGGATTTCTATGCGGAATTAAATTCTTTATTTCTTCTAAATTAATTATCATCAGTTTTATTAAATTTAATTACATTTCTTTTCCATTTTTTTATATCAATTGCAGGAAAACCTGCAACAATTTGATTATTTATTAAATTTTTTGTTACTCCACTTTTCGCTGCTATTGTTACATTATCACCAATAGAGAGATGTCCTGATACACCAGCTTGACCTCCTATCTTAACATAATCACCTATAACAGTACTTCCAGCAATACCTACTTGAGCAGCTATAACAGCATGTTTACCTATTTTTACATTATGAGCTATTTGTATAAGATTATCTAAATTACTATTATCAGAAATAATAGTTGATTCAAGAACCGCCCTATCTATTGATGTATTAGCTCCAATATAACAATTTTTACCAATGATAACATTTCCAAAATGTCTTATTCTTTTTTTAGAATTTATTTCAAATCCAAAACCTTCTCCTCCTATAACTACTCCAGATTTAATAATTGTGTTTTCTTCGATAATACAATTTGATAAAGAACAATTAGAAGAAATAGAAACATTATCTGCAATATAAACATTTGGGCCAATAGTACAATTAGACTCAATTAATACATTTTTTTCAATTATGGAGTTTTTGTGTATTTGAGTGAAATTATCAATTTGAACATTTTTATTTATTTGAGTTCCATTATCTACAATTACATTTTTAGAAATCATACCATTAGATTTAATAACTTCATAAAAAATATTACTTAAATGAGCAAAAACTAAATAAGGATCTTCAACAACAATATATTTAATTTTTTTAGGCAAAAAATTTAGATATTCTTTTTTTAAAACACAACATTTAGCTTTAGTGGAGTTAAGTACGTTAAGATACTTTTCATTAAATAAAAAAATTAGAGAATTGGGAACAGCATTAGTAATAGAACAAATAGATTCTAAAGTATCATTATCTTGTAAATTGGTTAAGTATGAAATATTATTATTAGAAAATAATATTTTAATATCTTTAGTATTAATTTTCATATTTTTGAAATTTTAAATCTAATTTTAATTCATTTAGTTTTGCAAAAATATCTTCACTAATATTTATTTTTTCTGCTGCTATTAAATATTGATTCTTTTCAAGGATTAAATCAATTTGATTTGACTCAGCATATTTTTGAATAAGTTCAGAAATTTTTGCAAAGATTTTATTTTTAATATTGATTATTTCACTTTCATAGTGTTTGTTAAAATTATTTACATCATTTTCAAAATTTGCAACTTCTTTATAGTACTCTTCTTTTTTTATATTAAACTCATCTTGATTTATTATAAGCTTCAAATTTTCCAATTCTTCTTTTATTTCATATAGATTTTTTTCAGTATTTTGAAACTTTTCTTTATATTCAATTTGAGCATTATTAATCTTTGTAGAAATTTCTATAAATTGTTTTGAATTGTTAATTAAAGAATTAATATCAATTACTGCAATATTAGTAGAATAAGCTTTAAAAGACAGAATCAAAGTTGCAAAAAAAAATATATAAATTTTTATCAATTGATATTACCTATAGAAAAAGTAAACATTCTTTTTATGTCATAACTTTCATCTTCTATAGGGAAACCCCAAGTAAAGGCTATAGGCCCTATAAATGAATAAAATTTAAAACCAAATCCAGCTGAAGATCTTATACTTTCATCTGTAAAAGTTGGGGTAGTTTTATTATCCCAAACAATGCCAGCATCGTTAAAAATATTGAAATAGAGTTAAATAGCATTAAAAAGATATTTAATATATTAGAAGAG
>JACWEB010000061.1 GCA_014653715.1 Pelagibacterales bacterium SAG-MED31 | reverse complement strand
AATAATAACCTACTAAATAAAAAGTTAAAAAGTCTTATAAATTTCTAATAATTCATTGAAACTAAGTTCTTCAACTCTTTTACACAAAATTTTTTCATTTAAAAGCAAGTTCTTTTTAATTTTATTTCTCAAACTTTTTCTCTTATTTCTAAACATCTGGTTAGTAAAACTAAATAGTTTTTCTTGATCTATTATAATATTTTTTAATTTAAATGTTACAACTTTTGAATTTACTTTTGGTTTTGGATAAAAAACTTTATTACTAACATTAAATAACATTTTATAATGAGTACAAAATTGTAAAATAAATCTGTATTTATTCATATTTGTATTATTATAATCAAATTTTTCAGCTAATTCTTTTTGTATCATACAAATAATTTCTGTTATATTTTTGTTTAAAAATATTAATTTCATTATTATTTTAGTACTTATATTGTATGGTAAATTTGAAATAATTTTGCCATTTTTAATATTAGAAAAATCGTAATTTAATACATCTGCATTTATTAATTTAATTTGTTTTTTATTTTTATATTTATTATTTAAATAATTAAATAATTTTAAATCTTTTTCTATAATAATTAAATTTTTTGGATTTTTAGAGATTATAACATCTGTTAAATTTCCAAGACCTGGACCAATCTCTATAATATTTTCATTAAAAATATTTGTTTGGTTTATAATCTTATTAATTATATTTTTATCAATGAGAAAATTTTGTCCTAAAGATTTTTTGGGTTTTATCATATTTAATTCTATTAGATGCAATCTTATTTACTAATTTAAAACAATTAATTATTCCCCTTGATGATTGTTTTTTTTTACCAACCATATCATATGCTGTTCCATGATCTGGGGAAACTCTAATGATATCTAATCCAGATGTGTAGTTTACACCTGAATAATTTGAAATTAATTTAAATGGAATTAGTGCTTGATCATGATATGTAAAAATAAAGCAATTGTAATTTTTTAAATTTCTCTTGTTAACAATAGAGTCTGGTGAAATTGGTCCATCGATATT
>JACWEB010000060.1 GCA_014653715.1 Pelagibacterales bacterium SAG-MED31 | reverse complement strand
AGGTTAATTGAACACTTTGTTGGTGGTAAGTTATTTTCAGGTTCTTCTGATAGAAAAGCTAAAGTTTTTAATCCAGCCACAGGGGAACAAGAATCTGAGGTCAACTTAGCTTCGAAATCCGATTTGAACCAAGCAGTGGAGATTGCCAAAAAGGCTTTTGAAACATGGTCTTTAAAACCCCCCCTTCAAAGAGCAAGAGTAATGTTTAAGTTCAAAGAATTAATTGAAAAAAATTCTGAAGAATTAACGAAATTAATTGTATCAGAACATGGAAAAGTTTTTGAAGATGCTAGAGGCTCTTTAACAAGAGGTCTTGAAGTTGTTGAATTTGCTTGTGGAATACCTCATTTATTAAAAGGTGAATTTTCTGAAAATGTTGGAACGAATGTGGATAGTTGGTCGATGAGACAACCTTTAGGAGTAGTTGCAGGTATTACTCCATTTAATTTTCCTGCAATGGTTCCTATGTGGATGTTCCCTATAGCAATAGCGTGTGGAAATACTTTCATTTTAAAGCCATCTGAAAAAGATCCTTCATGTTCTATAATGTTAGCTCAGTTGCTTTCAGAAGCAGGTCTTCCAGAAGGTGTGTTTAATGTAGTGAATGGTGATAAAGAGTCTGTAGATGCAATACTAGAGAACCCAGATATCAAAGCAGTAAGCTTTGTAGGCTCAACTCCGATTGCAAAATATATTTACGAAAATTCAGCTAAAAATGAAAAAAGAGTTCAAGCACTAGGTGGAGCAAAGAATCATCTAGTTGTAATGCCAGATTGTGACTTAGATGGCGCAGTCAATGGTTTGATGGGTGCAGCTTATGGTTCTGCAGGCGAAAGATGTATGGCTCAATCAGTTGCAGTTGCAGTTGGTGATATTGGTGATGAACTTGTTTTAAGATTATCTAAAAAAGCTGAAGCACTTAAAGTTGGTCCAGGGATGGATAAAACTTCTGAAATGGGTCCTTTAGTTACAAAAGAACACCTAGAAAGAGTTAGGGGATATGTTGATTTAGGTGTCGAAGAAGGTGCAAAGTTAGTTGTTGATGGAAG
>JACWEB010000006.1 GCA_014653715.1 Pelagibacterales bacterium SAG-MED31 | reverse complement strand
ATACATCTCTTGACTTAGGTCCTGCAATTGCTGCCCCCGCCCATTGTTCTGAAACACTTGTTACATTCACCTTGAGATCTATCCACCTTGTTTGCAATAACTCTTCTAACCATGACATTACTTTAGCTGCAGCAGCAGTTGAAGTTGTCATAAAATATTCATTCTCCGCTAATCTCCATGAAGTGCCATCATCCATTACGATGCCATCATCTCTTAGCATAATACCATAACGCGCTTTACCTATAGGAAGCTTTGCAAATGGGTTTGTATATATACGATTTACAAGTTCAGTTGCATCAGGTCCTTGAATAGAAATTTTACCCAACGACGTTACATCGCAAATACCAACTGTCTTTCTAACAATGGTAGTTTCTCTTATGTAGGAGTCACTTAATGTTTCATTACTTTTTGGATAATACCAAGGTCGTTGGTACAAACCAACATCAATCATTTTTGCTCCATGATCAATATTCCATTGATGCATTGGTGTAACTCTTAACGGTCTAAAATGTTTATCAACATTTCTACCAGTTAAGGCACCTATTGGTACCGGAGTATACGGTGGTCGAAAAACGGTAGTCCCAACCTCTGGTATAGTTTTATCTAGTTGTTCAGCCATCAATGATAGGCCAATTATGTTGCCCATTTTTCCTTGATCATTAGCCATGCCTAAAGTTGTATATCGTTTTAAATGTTCAACAGAAACAAAACCCTCTCTATGAGCCAGCCTTACATCTTCAGCTGTAACATCATGCTGGAAATCAATAAAACTCTTAGATGGAAATTTATTTGATTTAACTTCATAAAGAGCATCTATAGGATTTGACCAACCACCAACTAAAGGAAAAGAAATTTCTTTTTGATGTATACCAAGAGCGTTCATTGCCTCATTTGCTCCAACAATACCAGAATTTATACAATCTTTATTATTCCATATACCTTTTGCAGAACCTACAACTGTAATATTTTCTTTAATATCTCCAGGAACAAAACAGAGATTTTCTTCATTCCAAACTGGTTTTATTCCTCGGTGTGAAACTAAGTGAACTATTGGTGACCAACCGCCAGAAACCAGAACCTGATCACAAATAATTGTATTTTTATTTTTTTTATCTGAAGCCTTACAAACATCTAGACTCTCAATTTTTTTACTACCATTAATACTATAAGGTACAGTTTCTAAATGAAGTTCTATCTCTTTAGGTAAGTCGATATTTATATCTTTTCTTGAATCTAAAACAGTGACTTTTGAACCAGCTTCATACAGTTCAATAGCTGTTTGATAAACAGAATCATTGTTTGTTGTAATAACAATATTTTTTCCAGTTAAAACTCCATATCTATTCAAATAATGCCTTGAAGCATTTGCTGTCATCACGCCTGGAATATCATTATTGTTAAAAGCAATATGTCGCTCTAGAGCTCCACTTGCTAAAATAATATGCTTTGCTCTAATTGTTCTAAAACGTTGACGTGGCAAGTAATTATTTGTACTAGATATATGATCTGTCACTCTTTCTAATGCTCCAACTACAGTATTATCATAAACACCAAATGCTGTTGTCCTAGACATTACTTTTACACCATTACTCTCTAATTGATTTTGTAAAAGACTTTGGTCAAATTCTTTTTCAGATAAGTTGTTTCCTCCAAGCAATGAGTCTTGTTCGATTAAAATAACATCCAAATTATTGTTAGCAGCTTCTTCAGCTGCAGCAACACCAGCAGGACCAGATCCAACAACAATTACATCACAAAAATCATTAGCATGCTCATAACTATCTGGGTCAGGTTCTCTTGAAGCTTTACCCATCCCTGCAGCTTTTCGAATAATTTTTTCAAAAACCATCCAGATTCCAGTACCCTTCCCCCATTCAAAGGGAGGTAAACCCATAAAAGTTTTGTAATAAAAACCTGCAGCAAAAAAACGACCTAAATAATTATTTATACCTCCAAAATCAAAATTTACACTTGGGAAAGCATTTTGTCCCGATGCATTTAATCCTGAGTAAAGCTCTTGTGTAGTTGCGCGAATATTCGGATCTCTTTTACTTCCAGATCCAATAGTTACAAGAGCACCTGATTCTTCAACTCCACAAGACATGATACCGCGTGGACGATGATATTTAAAACTTCTACCAACTATTCTGATATCATTAGCTAAAAGTGCAGAAGCTAAAGAGTCACCCTCATAACCGGAATACTCTTTATTATCCCAAGTAAATAGAATAGGTTTATCTCTATTAATTTTACCATAATTTTTTTTTCTTAAAGATGTCATGATTTATTTTTTGTAATTTTATCAATTTGTGGATGACAAGCTTTAACACTTTTAATTTCATGGGTAATTGTAGATCTCTCTACTTCTAACCAAAGTCTACATCCATTTGTATGGTGCCAAGTTTCTTTTTGAATACCTCTTATGTTTTCACGAAAGAAAATAGCCTTTGTCCACTCTGACACAGAAGCATCAAGTACTGGATACTCTACAGAGGCATCACCCCCATAAGTGAACTCACTATGATCTCTTTCACCACAATATGGACATTTAATTCTTATCATATCAACCGTGCAACTTCGGATCTGGACCAGCACCACGCTCGTCAATATTAATTCCTTGTTCAAATCTCTCTAGATTATGATTTTGAACATTTTTATGAGGCTGTTCATTAGCAATCAGATCTGCAAAATACCAACCTGAAGCAGGACTTGCTTTGAAACCTCCATAATTCCAGCCAGCATTGAGATATAAATTGGATAGAGGAGTTTTACATATGAAAAATGAACCATCCATTGACATATCCATAACTCCAGCCCAGTGTCGAAGTAGTCTTATTCTTCCTAAACAAGGCATAATAGCCATTGCAGCTTCTGCAGAATCCTGAACCATAGGTAGATTCCCTCTTTGAGCATAGGATTTATACCAATCTAAATCACCACCAAAAACCATACTTCCCTTATCCGATTGTGAAATATAAAAATGTGCACCTCCCACACCGTAAACAACTACTTGATCCAACAGAGGCTTAATAGCTTCAGTAACAAAAGCTTGAAGTTTATGAGACTCAATTGGTAAGTTACCAAGTCCAGCCATTTGCCATAAAAGAGAAGTATGTCCTGCCACAGCAAAACCTACTTTCTTAGCTTTCATTGTTCCTCTTGAAGTCTCAATACTTTCAATATTATTTTGTGATCGTTTTACTCCTGTCACTTCACAATTTTGTAAAATATCTACACCTAAACTATCTGCCGCCCTTGCAAATCCCCATACTGTAGAGTCATGTCTTGCATTGCCAGCTCTTTTTTGAACTGCTGCTCCTAAAATTGGAAAACGTGCATTATTATAATTCAAATGAGGAATATTTTTTTTTAGAGTATCCAAATCCCATAACTCACCATCAGTTCCATGGAGACGCATTATATTATATCTCCTCGCAGCCCCGTCTCTTGCACTCGGGCTATGAAATAATGATACATGCGCTCTTTGACTAAACATCACGTTGTAATTTAAATCGTGACTTAAATTTTCCCAAAGTTTTAATGAGTGTTCATAAAATTCATGGTTACCAGGCATCATGTAATTTGAACGTACTATCGTTGTATTTCGTCCAGCATTTCCTCCGCCAATCCATCCTTTTTCTAAAACTGCTATATTTTTTTTATTATGATTTTTTGCCAGATAATAAGCAGTGGCTAAACCATGAAGGCCTCCACCAACAATTATTATGTTGTATTCTTTTTTTGGTTCAGGATCACGCCATTGTCTATCCCAATTTTTTTGACCAGTAAAACCATTTTTAAATACATTCCATGCATTAAAACGAGTCATAAAATTCCTATATCCTCAATTTTTTAGACCAAAATAATAAGTTTCAAAATTTGAAACAAATTAAAATATACACATATCTTTAGCCATTTAATCCTTATTGTAAATGCGCTATAAATAGACACATTAGCTTAAAATATAAAAGGAATATTATGACAACTACCGATCTATCTCTTGAAGAAATATATAACTTAGCCTTAAAAACACTTAAATTTAATGGTTGTGATGAACTCAATGCAAAAGCCGTTGCACATACTGTAATGAACGCTGAAAGAGATGGGAGTGTATCGCATGGTCTTTTTAGGATTCCTGGATATATTGCAGCGTTAAAAAGCAAAAAAGCAAAAGGTAATGCAAGACCTAAAAATAATTTTTTAACTCAAAATGCAGTAAGAGTTGAAGGTGATTATGGTTTTGCTCCGACTGCAATCGGTGTTGGCATTCCTGCTTTAGTAGATGTTACAAAAAAACATGGTGTTGGTGTTTTAACTATTACAAACACTCACCACTTTGCTGCCTTATGGCATGAGACTGAAGCTTTAGCAGAAAACGAATTAATTGGAATCGCATGCACAGCATATAAACCAAGTGTTGCTCCTGCTGGTGCAAAAAAACCTTTGTTTGGAACAAATCCTATTTCATTTGCATGGCCAAGAAAAAATAAAACTCCAGTTGTTTATGACATGGCAACTTCCACAATGGCTATGGGTGAAGTTCAAGTTGCTGCTAGAGATGGTCATAAAGTGCCTTACGGTACAGGTTTAAATAAAGATGGTGAAAAAACAGATAACCCATCTGAAATTGCTAATGGTGGCGTCTTATTAACTTTTGGTGATTACAAGGGGTCTGCTATTGCAATGATGATTGAATTATTAGCCGCTGGATTAGTGGGTGATTTATTTAGTTTTGAGGCAAAAGAAGCAGATAATAATGATGGAGGTCCTGCAAGAGGTGGAGAATTTATCATTGCTTTATCTCCAGAATTAATTGCAGGTCAAAATTGGAATGATCATGCTGAGAAATTTTTTGATCAAATGAAATCACTTGAAGGTGTAAGACTCCCTGGAGAGAGAAGACATAAAAATCGTTTAGACACTGGCTCTCGAAGTATTAATGCTGAATTAGTAAATAAAATTACTTCTTTATCAGAATAATTTTAATTAAAAATCAGGCCACGTATCATTAAGTCTGTAGCCTTCTGGAAATGGATCATTTTTGGAAACATAAAGTTCTTGTTTACCAGTGATAAATGCAGAACCTTTAATTAAAGGCTTAATCATTTTTTTACCGTTGCTAATAAATTCTTCTTTTATCTTTGTCTCAAATGTTGATCCAATTATTGATCTAGATATAAATATTTCATTAACATCAATTTCATTTTTTTCTTTCATTAATGCCAATCTCGCTGATGTTCCAGTTCCACATGGTGATCTATCTAATTTACCAGGTCTGATGCAGACTGTGTTCCACCCCTCTTTTTGTTGAAAACTATTTACTTTCACAGGTTCAATGAATTGGCAAAATGAAATATAATCTAAAGACGGTATGGTTGGATGCAAAAAACCAAATTCTTGATTTGCAATTTTTATAATTTCTTTTGATATGTCGACAAATTTTTTGGCATTCTTGGGTTCGATCGCTAAATTAAAATCATTTGCATTACATATTATAAAAGTATCACCTCCAAAAACAGTACTAACGATTATTTCACCGAAGTTTTTGGTTTTAAGTTTAACATCTAATAAATTGACAAAAGAAGGTAGGTTTTCTATTTCAACTGATTTTGTGAGTTTGTTTCTTACTTCAGCTTTTATTGAAATTAAACCACCAGGGGCTTCAAGAGTAAAATTAGTATAAGGTTCAACTGATTTAATAATGTTTTTTTCTAATAATACGGTAGCTACACAAATACTATTTGAGCCACTCATTGGAGGATTGTCTTCAGGCTCCATAATTATAAAACCTGCAGAAGCTTTTTTATCTAGTGGAGGCACTATCAAATTACAATGCTTAAACACCCCTCCTCTTGGCTCATTTAATATAAAGTTTCTTAGTTTTTTATTTTCAAATAAATAATTTGATTGTTCAAATATAGTCTGACCCTCTAATTTAATATCACCTGAAACAATGACATCTCCTATTTCTCCACAACAATGAGTATTATAAATTTCAATTATTGACATTAGATGATTAAATCCTCAACATTTTTTGAAAAATTAGTTATTTGCTCATATCCATTTTCAGTTATTATAAAACTATCTCCAACTTGAGCACGAAAGTTTTCTTCATTAGCAGATCCATCCACAGCAAATACCATTCCTGGTTTTAATATTGTTTTATTTCCTGCTACTAGCTGAGGTTCCTCTAGCATACTAAAACCTGTTGCTCTTCCACATCTAAATGTAGGATAAGGATAACCTGCACTTTGAATAGCTTCTGCATAAGCTGCATGAACATCTTCAGCTTTTACACCAGGGCCTAAAACACTCAGGGCTGCTTTTTGTGATTGAACAGCAGTTTCATAAGTTTTAATTTGAGATCTATCGTTAATTTCTTTTAACCAAAATGTTCTATCAAAACCAAGTTTAAACTTATGAAAATTTGTCATTCCACAAAAGCAAAGGAAGACAGGGTCGCCATCTTTTAATAATTTAGTTGAAGCTCGGTGATGAGTTTTTGGCAAATCTTTACCAGAGGCCATAATCTGCAGAAAATGTATTAAAGGAGACATATCACTTTCTTCAAATTCTTTTTTTAATATTTCGGCGGCTTTTCTTGTTCCTGCTTGAGAAGTTGCTAATGCCACTTCATATTCAGGAACATTATGTCCTATAGCTTCTTTTCCAGCACGCATCATTGCTTCTGCAACTTTTCCAGCTGACCTTGCAATTTTTAATTCTTCCACTGTTTTAACCATTCTTATAGAATCTAATATTGGTGAAATATTGCTAAGTGATTTTTCATCACATAAAGAAGATATGTAATTTAATACCAAAGTACTAATTTTAAATTTTTCAGTTGCTATAACTAAATTTTTTTTTATGTATTTTGGTAGATATTCTCTCCATTCATTGTCAATACCATCGTTCCATGTAACTATTTTATCAACTGGACAATTTTTCTTAACCAAATGAGCATCAATCAGAGGGGTAATCAAGATAGTTTCTGAGTCTTTTGGTACCAATAAAATAGTAGGTCGTCCAAATGACATATGTAAAAAATCATAATAACCAGTAAAATAATAAAGTGAGTCGTCATCAGTAATTATAGCTAGATCAATGTTATTTTCCTGAAGAGTTATTTGTAAGTTTTCAAGATTTTTTTTAAACATCTCGAATTTTCATAAGAAATAACTATTTTTGCAATTGTTGTTCTGCTAATTCTACCCAATAAGAAGAGCCTTTTACTAATAATTCATCATTAAAATCATAATCTGCTGAGTGCAAAGGCCTTCCTTGTGATCCTTTAGTTCCATTGCCCATTAATACAAAACACCCTGGGGTATTTTCTGACATGATAGAAAAATCTTCTGAAAAAGGTCTGGGTTCAATATCACCATTACAGCTATCGTTTCCTAACAATGTAATTGCAGCTCTTGTTGCCGCCTCAGCTTGTTCCGGTTTATTAAAAGTCATTGGGCAAGTTGTTTTATACTTTACATCACAAGAAATTCCATAAGAATCACAAATACCATTTGCGAGTTGACGCATACTTTGCTCAATTATTGTATTAGTTTTTTCATTAAATGCTCTAGCATCTCCTTTGATTAAACCATTACCAGGTAATACATTTTTTTTTCCATCAGTAATAAATTCAGTCACAGATACCACGCCTGCATCTACAGGATCTAATTTACGAGAAACAATAGTTTGTAAAGCTACTATTATCTGACTACCTATTGTAATCGTGTCTTTACTCATATGGGGTAAAGCTGCGTGACCCCCTTTACCATTTATAGAGATTTCAAATAAATTTTCGCTGGTAGTAATTCCACCTTTTCTTGTTCCAAATGTTCCAGCTTCCATCCCTGGAATGTTATGCATACCGTAAACTTCATCAATTGAAAACTTAGTAAATAAACCTTCCTCAATCATTGTCTTAGCACCCAAAGTATTTTCTTCATCAGGTTGAAAAATAAAATATACAGTCCCATCAAAATTGCCTTGTTTGGCTAAGTATTTTGCTGCACCTAATAACATTGTTGTATGTCCATCATGACCACAAGCATGCATTCTATTCTCAATTGTAGATTTATAAGAAAAAGTATTTATTTCATTGATTGGTAATGCATCCATATCTGCTCTTATACCAATGCTTTTATTACTGTTTCCTTTTTTTAATACCCCTACCACACCAGTTTTAGCAATTCCTTGATGCACCTCTATCCCAAATTCTTTTAATAAATTAGCTACTTTATTTGAAGCATATTCTTCTTCAAAACTTATCTGTGGATGCATGTGTAAATCATGCCTCCATTCAACTAATTGATTATGCAGTCCGTTAGTTTTCATTTTATTAAAGAGAATTAAACTCTTTAATTTTTTCATCAAGTGAAATCATATCCTTGTAGTGCTTATCCCAGAAAGATTGGTTTCTTCTATTTTCAAACTCTTCCAAACTTGTTCCTTGTTGCTCTACCCATGTGTAATAGCCCAAGTTAAATATTCTCTCTTTATCAATCTGACTTAACTCTAAAGTATGATCAATTGAAATAGCATCAAAATTTTTTGAAAAAATTTCAGCACAAGTTATTTGATCATAAATTTTACTAAACTGTTTTTTTGTTTTTGCTAATTCAGTTTCGTATAAATCAGCTCCATCTGTTGCAACAGTAATAATTGCATCATCTTTTGTTAATTTCATTTTTTTAGCAAGTTTAATAGAAGCAATAATATTTGCGATAGAAGAAAATCCAAATTCTGGAAGTCTCCCAACAAACTCTTTATTTAAACCTCTTCTGTTAGTTAGATATTCTCTTCCTTCATCCGTATTAAATAATAAATTAAGATTATTAGTTGCTTCATCTGATACACCTACTACGTAATCAGAATTCATCACATTATGAATTAATGGAACATGTTTATCACCAATACCTTGAATATTATGCTCACCATACCCATTATAGAGAAGAGTCGGACATTCATTTGCTTCAACAACTGCAATTTTAATATTAAGGTTTTCTTTTAAATAATCACCAGCAGCTAATGTGCCACTTGAGCCAGAAGCAGAGACGTAAAACCGAGCTTGAAGATTGGAATCACCCTTAACTTTTAAAAAAGATTTTTCAAAAGATGATCCAGTAATAGCTCTGTGCGTTGCATAATTATAATATTCATCGAATTGATTGATAATATCATTATTCTTATCTTTTTCTAATTCATTACAAGCATCATATATTTCTTTTACGTTACTTTCTGTACCAGTGGTTTTTATAATATCATTTTTATCCTCCACCCATTTTTCAAGCCAATCAAATCTCTCCTTGCTCATACCCTCAGGGAGAATAGCCACACTTTTAAAACCTAATATTTTAGAAATAGCAACACCTCCCCTGCAGTAATTACCAGTAGATGGCCATACAGCTTTATGCGTCGTATAATCAAATGTACCATTTAAAATTCTTGGAAGTAAACATCCATATGCTGCTAAAACTTTATGAGCAGTAATAAGTGGAAAATAACGACCAAGATTGACAATAATTTTTGCATCAACTCCAGTAAACTCACTTGGTAAAACGATATGTTCAGGAACATCTAAAAATTTACTATGATCTCTTTTGTTAAACCAGTGCACTCTAAATAAATTTACTGGATCCATTGCATCCTTATCTAGTTTTAAAACTTTATTTTTAATATCCTCACTTATTAAATGTGGATTTTTCAACTCAGCTATAGTTGGGAGTACAACATTCTTACTTCGAAAATAATTTGCAGTTTTTTCTATTACACTTGAATTCATAAAATTTTAAATATTTCAGATACGGACTATACCTATTCTACTTTCTTTCCTAGATTTTTATTTAAAGCAATTGAGTAAGCGTAACTAGCTATAGCAGTGTCTTGAACACCTGTACCTGTTAAATCTGCTACGGTAATATCGTGAGTATTTTTTCTCCCTAATTCTGGATTTAAAATAATTTTTCCTAGGTCATTAAAGATCATGTCATTTTTGATTAAATTGTTTTTAATAGCATGATTTAACTCGCCTAAGATGCTTGTTTGACCCTGACTGTCTGGCACATAAGCATCACAATTTTTAATTATATTAGGATCTAATTCATTTTTTTCTTCTGCATCTGAGCCCATTGCGGTTATGTGTATTCCCTTAGGTAATGCAGAAAAGTCAATGAGAGGTTTTTTACTTGGGGTAGTTGTAATTAATATATCAGCCGTTTTAACAACTTCGTTGATGATATCAAATGCTTGAAAATTGAGATTAATGTTTTTACCTACATTTTCAATGTAAGCATGAGCTTTCTTTATATCTCGTGACCATACATTTACATTTTTAATATCTCTAACTAAAGTAAGTGCCTCGAGCTGCATTCGTGCTTGTATTCCTGTTCCGACTATTGCAACTGTTGATGAGTTTGAGTTAGATAAATATTTTGAAGCAATTGCTCCCGCAATAGCTGTTCTTACATCAGTTAAATAACCTTTATCCAATAAGACTGATTTTATTACTCCAGTTTGTGAGTCTAAAAGAATCATTAAACCATTACTAGAAGGTAGTCCTAACTTTGGATTATTAAAAAAACCTGATGCTACTTTCACTGCAAAACTATCTAAGCCCTCTATGTATGCAGCTTTAACATCTGACTCTCCATGATATTTTACAATATCAACTCTTAGTATTGGAGGCATTACTGTTTTGCCTAGTGATAAACTTTTAAAAGCATCTTCAATTACAGGAATCAGTTTTGCATTAAATTTTACACAGTCCTTAATCTCAGTTGAATTAAGAATTAAAGTCACGCTATTATTTTATTAAATAAATTTGCGTCTATATTTCCACCACAAATTAAACTGATTATGTTTTTACCTAATTTTTTTGACATATTGTCTTTAACTACCATAACTCCAGTAGCTGCAGCTCCCTCAGTAACAAGCTTGTGTTCAACAAAATTAAATTTTATACCCTCAGCAATTTTATTTTCATTTACAAGAACAAAATCATCGATTGTCTCCTGTGCTATTTTAAAAGTATATTGATTATCCAAACCAATACTACCTCCCAAACAATCAGCTAAAGTTTCTAATTCTTCAACATCTGTTGGCTTACCATTTTTTAAACTCTCAAACATTGAAGGTCCTCTTTCCATAGAAACTGCAATTATTTTAACAGATGGTTTTTGTAGTTTAATAGCTAGAGCAATACCTCCAATTAAACCACCGCCTGATGTAGGTATAATGACAGTATCAACTTCAGGAAAATCTTCTAACATTTCTAGACCAACAGTACCCTGACCAGCAATTACCTCTTCATCATCAAAAGGATGCACCAATGTAATGTTTTTTTCTTTTGCTAGGTTTTTCGCATACAAATCTGCCTCATCACTATTGTTACCAATTATCTCAACTTTAGCTCCTAAAGCTTCAATTGCTTCTTTGCGATATTGAGGAACCATTGAAGACATGTAAATAGTTGAATGTATTCCCAGTACACTAGAGGCATAAGCAACTCCCTTACCATGATTACCTGTAGATACGGCAATTACACCTTTTTGTTTTTGCTCATTATTTAATGACAATAATTTATTCGTAGCGCCACGTAATTTAAAGGAGTTAGTAATTTGAAGAGACTCTAATTTTAATTTAACAATTCTATTTTTAGATAAATAATTAGATAATACCAAAGGTGTTCTATTAATATAGGGAGATATCGCTTTGTGAGCTTGCTTAATTTTTTCTAAACTAATCAAAATAATTTACATTTATTTGGTTTAAAAATTTCATATTTCAGCTAACAAGTAATTTACCATAGCCTTCAATTTTTGAGTCAATACCAACTGACCTCAAGCAATCCCAAATAATAGCCTGATTACTCGATATTACTATAGTATTTTGGTTTTTTTCTATTCTATCTAAAACATCTACAATTTTAAGTGCAGTACAAGAAACAAACAATCCATCAACTTTACTAAGAGCTATTTTTGTAATTTCTTTCTCCAAACTATCTAAACTTACTTGGGCAATTTCAGAATCATATTCTAAATTAAAAGAACTAAAAGATTCAACATTGATATTATTATCATTCAAATAATTATAAACGGTTACATTTACATCTTTTGGATAAGGGGTGAGAACAGCTATATTTTTTAATCCTAGGTGTTTAAAAGCTTTTAAAGCTGCCGTTATGGGTGTTGTGACTTTAGCATTTGGCTTTGCTTTATTAATCTCTTCTTTTATTTTTTTTGAACCAATAGCAATTGTTCCAGAAGTACATCCATATGCAATGATATCTATATGTTGAGATGGTAAAATCTGCTCAGAAACACTACTGATATGATTAGCCATTTTTAAATAATTTTCATGATTTAAAGGATTTTCAAATGGTATACGATTAACAAAGATGTCTAAGGGAATTTGATGACAAATACTCCTATAATCTTGCTCTATAGTAAAGTCAGTTGATAAAGCAATTACACCAACTTTAGGATTGGTAGTTTTGATAATATCTGGTGTTAAATCATTTTGTATAAAGCTACTCATGGTTATAGTTGTTTAGGAAAGTAGTCTTCACATTCTCCATCCCTATAAACATCTGTTGTTGCACAATGAAGACTTCCTCCAAAAGCATATACATCTCTAAAAGGAACAGGAACTACCGTCATACCAAAGTCTTCCATTTGCTTAATCATCTTTTCTTCTGATGCCTCAACACAAATAGTTGTAGGGTTTAAAATAAGAACGTTCATAGATAACCAAATTGATGAATAGCACATTGGTGGAGGAGTATTATGAACTGATGGTGCTGCATCAATAATTTCCCATTTGTTATCATCGAAGATTTTTCTTTGTTCATTAGAAATTTTTCTATTTGGATTTATAATAATCACACCAGGTTTAATTGGTGTAAAACAAGCGTCTATATGAGTGGGAATTAACTCCCCTGGTAAATTAACTTGATGAACACGGTGATGTGGGAAATGTCTTTTTAACCAATTTAATCCTTTTAAATTTGAAGTAAAATTATTGTGATAAAATAAATCTTTTCCAAAACGTAATATTTCAGCTGCATCAAACAATGGCTCTTGTTCTGTTAAAATCATATCTCTGTCTTCAATTTTTTTATACCTTTCTTCCTCAGTAATTCCTTCAGGTAAATAATTAGACTTATACGTAGCGCTAGTTAATCTTGGTTTTGGAGCAGACTCCCATCGCATATTAGGATCTTCATCATAGTACTTTTCAAGTAAAGGTCTGTAAGCAAGATATTCAAACCATCTACAACGATATGACATTGGAGCTTCTAACATCTCATTACCAACAGTTAAGATAACATCCCTTGGGGGCATAGATCCAAATTGTCCATCATTTGACCAGTCAGGTGTTTGAATTGCTTTGGTAAAATCAATAGGTGTTGGACGGTCTACCTTTATATTATGTGACTCAAGAATTTTAACAAAATTATCAAGTTGTATATTTGCTTTTTCTATAGCTTCACTTGGGCGCGGTCCATGAGATCCAGCCATACCACTATCTTTACTAATTTTAGGTTCCAATGCAGGTTCCATTGGTGGAATATTCGAGTGCTCAACTGTACCAACAATTACATGTTTTAAAGGATCCCATTCATTCCAAGAGTTAACTATTGTCATATCTGTCTCTATAAATTAAAAGTTTAAAAGAGTAATCTAGTAAATATATAAAAAAGAGGAAGTAAATATGGAACTTAAAAATAATGCCCTTTTCAAAGAAAATTGTTTTATCAGCGGTAATTGGATTGATAGCAATTCTGGTGAAAAAGTTGAAGTAAATAATCCTGCAAACGGTGAAATTATTGGTAAAGTTCCTAAATGCTCAACTCCTGAAACTAGTGAAGCGATAAACGAAGCACAAAGAGCTTTTCCCTCATGGAGAGATAAAACTGCAAAGGAAAGATCTGTCATACTTCAAAAATGGGCACGGTTAATTGAGGAAAATGTTGATGACTTAGCAAAAATCATGACTGTAGAGCAAGGCAAACCTCTAGCAGAGGCAAAAGGTGAAATTTTAATGGGAGTGACGTATATTGATTTCTATGCAGAAGAAGGAAAAAGAGTTTACGGAGATATCATTTCTGATCCAATGCCTGACAGAAGAATAGTTGTAATTAAACAACCTGTTGGTGTTGTAGGGGCAATTACTCCTTGGAACTTCCCAAGTACAATGATTACAAGAAAATGTGCTCCTGCACTTGCTGTTGGTTGTACTGTAGTAATTAAACCAGCTAGTCAAACTCCTTTTTCTGCATTAGCTCTTGGAGTTTTGGCGAAAGAGGCTGGCTTTCCTAATGGTGTAATTAATATAATTACAGGATCAGCAAATGCTATCGGTAAAGAATTGACAGAGAATCCTATTGTAAGAAAGATTTCTTTTACAGGATCAACAGAAGTTGGAAAAATTCTTTTACAACAAAGCGCTTCTACAGTGAAAAAAGTATCAATGGAATTAGGTGGTCATGCACCTTTTGTAGTTTTTGATGATGCAAACATTGATGAAGCAGTAACGGGTGCTATGCAGAGTAAATTTAGAAATTCTGGACAGACTTGTATTTGTGCAAATAGAATCTTTGTACATGAAAAAGTTTATGATGAATTTTTAAATAAATTTATTCAGGAAGTTAATAAAATAAAAGTTGGTAATGGTTTGGATGAAGGTATTGTTTCTGGACCTCTAATTGATCAACCATCTCTTATGAAAGTTCATGATCAGGTAAAGGATGCTGTTAATCAAGGAGCAAAAATTGCAGTCGGTGGAGATGTGCATCCTCTAGGTGGTAACTTTTATCAACCAACAATTCTTTCAAATGTTACAACAAAGGCAAAAATTACATATGAAGAAACTTTTGGCCCTGTTGCCCCACTATATAAATTCACTTCAGATGAAGAAGTAATTAAACTTGCTAATGATACACCTTATGGTTTGGCATCTTATTTTTACTCAAGGGATATAGGTAGAATATGGAGGGTAGCAGAAGCACTTGAATATGGAATGGTTGGTGTAAACACAGGATTGACAACAAAAGCCGAAATACCTTTTGGTGGAATTAAAGAATCAGGACTTGGAAGAGAGGGTTCTCGTTATGGTCTGGATGATTATTTAAATATAAAATATATTTCAATGGCTGGTATTTAAGAAAGCCAAGCTGCTCCTCTTACTCCTCCAGAGTCACCATGAATATTTTTAACAACCTTCGTATGAAAAGAATCGCTAAAAATATATTTTCTTATTACACTGTTTATATTTTCATAAATATATGAGATATTTGACATCCCCCCACCTAGTACAATGATATCTGGGTCTAATATATTGCAAACAAGAGACAATCCTCTGGCAAGATGATCGACATAATTATCCAAGGCTTCAATTGCCCTCTTTTCATTTTGTTCAAATTCTTTCAAAATGGCATGAGAGTCATAATTTGTACTATGTTTTAGATTAAAGCAATTAGAAAAACCTGGGCCAGAAACAAAAGTTTCCATGCACCCACTTTTTTGACAATAACACTGACTGACAAAATTTTTTTCTTCATCAGATCTGTTAGGTAAACTTATATGACCCCATTCGCCAGCTATGTTATTTCTTCCTGTCAATATTTTTTCGTTAATTGATATTCCTCCTCCTGTACCAGTTCCAATTATCACTCCGAACACTACAGCATGACCCTTACCAGCTCCATCAACTGCTTCTGATAAAGCAAAACAGTTTGCATCATTTTCTAAATTCACTTTTCGATCAAGTTCTTTCTCTAAATCTTTTCTAAAAGGTTTTCCATTCAGCCAAATAGAATTAGCATTCTTGACTAAAGCTGAGTCTGCAGAAACTGCACCTGGCATTCCAATTCCAACAGATGTTGAGTTACCAAAATTACTTTCAAACTTTTTAACTATTGATATGATGCCTTGAATTGTTCCATCATAGTTTTTTTCAGTTTTAATTCTTGTTCTTGAAAGTTCTTTACCACCTTCATCAATTAAAATGCCCTCGGTCTTCGTCCCACCGAGATCTATTCCTATTTTCATTTAAAATTATTTTATAATTTTATTAAGAGTAGGTATTAGTAGTACAGCTAGTGCTATTTTAAATAACTCACTAGGAATAAATGGTAATAATCCTGCTTGTAACGCTTTGCTATATCCAATTATTGAACCTAAATATAAAACACCCAAAGCAAAAATTATAATTGATCCAATTATAATACTAATAAAAGATTTTATATAAGATGTGCTATAACCTATGTTAGCAAAGTAACTTATAACTGCAGCTGCGATTGTCATTCCATATAAATAGCCTGCAGTAGGTCCAGTCAAATAAATAATACCCCCTCCAGCAGCAAACACTGGTAAACCCAACGCTCCTTCAATTAAATAAGCTACTAGAGTTAAAAAAGATAAACGAACACCATATGTAGATCCAATTAAAAATACTACAAATGTCTGCATCGTCATTGGCACGGGCCAGAAAGGTACTTGGACTTTAGCTGATATTGTTAGCAACAAAGTACCAAAAATAATAAGTAATACGCTTGTAATATTTTGATTGATACCTTGAAAAATTTTTAAGTTGTTAATTAGAATTCTACTATTATTCATAAATTTTCCTTTGCTAGTTTCCTTTTAAACTATTTTATATTTTGCTTCAAGTTTATCCCAAAATACATGTTCTAGTTTGACTTTATTTAATTTGTTGATTTGCTTTATGCCAGTTGGTGATGTAACATTTATTTCAGTAAGGAAGTTACCTATAATATCAATACCAACAAAAAAAAGATCCAGTTCTTTTAATTCTTTTCCTACTTTTTCGATTATTTCCTGATCACGGAATACTAAATTTGTTTTTTTTGCTATTCCACCAGCATGAAAGTTAGCTTTAATACTTCCCTCTATTGGAATTCTTGCAACAGAACCAACATAATCCCCATCAAAGAAAATTATTCTGCGATCTCCCTCAATGATTTCAGGAATATATTTTTGAGCTATCATTGGCATATCTAAATACTCACTTTGTAAGTCAATACCTTCAAGTTTATCTTTGTTACTTCTATTTATACCTTCTCCACCATTTCCATATAATGGTTTTGTAATGATATCTTTGTATGTTTTTAAAAAATTTACAATATCGTTTACATTTTGTGAAATTAAAGTTGGAGGCATAAATTCTTTAAATTTGAAAGGAAAAATTTTTTCTGTACAATTACGAACAGCGGTAGGATTATTTACAACGATAGTACTTTCAGGAAGACAATCTAGCAAGTAAGTAGATGTAATATAATGCATATTAAAAGGAGGATCTTGTCTTAAAAAAATAAATTTAAATTCTGCTAAGTTAATTTCAATCTTTTCTGATAAAAATTTAAAATAACTATTATTATGTTCAAACAACTCTATATAAAATCCCCTAGCCTTAACTATTCCAGAGTTAATGAATAAATCATTTGGATGATAATAAAATATTTCATAATTTCTTTTTTGACCTTCAAGACCAATCATAAAAGATGAATCAAATGTATAATCAATTAAGTTTATATCATCCATCTGAATTGCAATTTTACTATTCATTAAAATATCATTTCTTCATAAATAGGCATTACTGATTTTTTCCAAGTTGAATTATATTTATCTATTAAAAAGTCAGCTGGTGAGTATCCATTTTCTAAATTTTTCTCTAATTCTTTCACATGAATACTTTCATCAAACTCACCATTTTTTGATAATTGGTTTCTTTTTTGTAAGCCTTTTTTTGATAGTTCAAGAAACTCTTGAGCAAAAGTGATCAATTTTTTTCCTTTAAATTGAGTTTGAAGTCCTTCTCTAACAACTTTTTTGTTCAAGTATTCTCTATCTTTTTCTGACCAATCTTCAGTAATTTCATTAATTTTATCAGAAATTTCATCATCATATAAAATACCAATCCAAAAAGCTGGTTGAGAGCAAATCAGATTCCAATTACATGCATCCATTGATCTAATTTCTAAATAATGCTTTAGTCTTACCTGAGGAAAAAGAGTTGATAAATGATCTTCCCAATCTTTTAAATTAACTTCATGCTCAATATCAGTTATTTTCCCTTCAATGAAATCCTTAAAAGTATATTTTGTCATGTTAATGTATTTATTATTTCTATTTATAAAGTACATTGGAACATTCAGAGCATAATTAGTATATTTTTCAAAATTAAAATCTTTTTTAAAAACAAAAGGTAATAAACCTGTTCTGTCAGGATCCGTATGATGCCAAAAATGTGACCGTAAACTCTTATATTTAGAAATTTTACCTTGGTCAAAAGGTGAATTTGAGAACATTGCTGTTGCAATTGCCTCAAGATTTAACATTATTCTAAATTTTTCAATCATGTCTTTTTCAGAAGAGAAGTCTAAGTTAACCTGATTTGTGCAAGTACGTTTCATCATATGATGACCAAGAGTATCAACTTTCTTCATATATTCTTTCATTATTCCATAGCGTTGCTTTGGCATCCATGAAAAATCATCAACTCTTAGATTAGGCTCAACGCCCATTCCTAGTAGGATAAAATTAAATTCATTTCCAATTACTTTTAATTCATTGAGATGATTAGTTGTTTCTTCACATGTTTCATGAATATTATCCAAAGGAGCGCCCGACAACTCAATTTGACCTCCTGGTTCTAGAGTAATAGCTTCTTTTTCTTTTTTAAGTGCAATAATTGTTTGCTCGTTATCATCAAAAAATGGTTTCCATCCTTTTGTAACTAATTTTTCTAAAATAGCTTTTATACCATTGTTATCGTAATATGAAACTGGAAGAAAAGTGTTTTTATTTAATACAAATTTTTCATGCTCAACACCAATTTTGAGATTATCCTTGGATTTAATACCTTCGTAAAAATACTCTATTAATTCGGGTTTTCTAATCACTTTTCCTCTATTTCGACAATTATAAATAAGCAGTTGGTGCGGCTGAGAAGACTTGAACTTCCACAGGATAAATCCCACAGCGACCTCAACGCTGCGCGTATACCAATTCCGCCACAGCCGCATATTTACTAGAATTAAATAGCAGATAAGTTAATAATATCAATAAGCTTAAATTCATGAATATAGAAATAAAAAAACAATATGATCTAGTAAACTATGAAGCAGCAGTAGAATTTATGAAACTAAGAGTAAATCAAATTCATAATAACTCTAATACTGAACTTATTTGGTTTTTAAATCACGATCATATTTATACGCAAGGTACAAGTGCTTCTGAAAACGAAATACTGAAAAAGAACAAAATAAGAATAGTAAAAACAAATCGAGGAGGTAAAACTACATATCATGGACCTGGGCAAAGAATAGTGTATTTTATGATAGATCTTAACAATAAAAAAAAAGATATCAGAAAATTTATTTCCATTATTGAGCAATCACTTATTGATTTTTTAAAAAACTATCACATTGAATCTTCAACTTTTAAAGATAGAGTTGGAATTTGGGTTACTGGTAAGAATGGTAAAATATTTAGAAAAGAAGAAAAAATTGGAGCTATTGGGTTAAGATTAAAGAACTGGGTTACCTACCATGGATTAAGTTTTAACATCAAACCACAAATGAAAAATTATAAATTCATTAATGCATGTGGTCTTGAAAGTTTTACTAATACATCGTTGCAAGAGTTAGGAATCGAGTTAAATGAAGAAAATTTTGATAAAGAATATTCTGATATTTTTTTAAAAAAATTAAAAAAACTTAAATAAAACTATGCAAAAATAATTTGTTTTTTTTTGATTAAATCAGTAAAGTCTTTTGGTAATTTTGAACTAAAAATATAAGCATTATTTTCAATCTTAAATTCTAATTGATAAGCATTTAATTTTAAGTTTTCACTTCTGTTTGCATTATTTAAATTATATTTATTGTCCCCTATAATTGAACAGCCAAGATTTTTAGCAACTATTCTTAACTGGTGTTTTTTGCCTGTCTTTGGCTCAAATTGTATAAGTGAAGTTTTTTGATTATAAGATATGATTTTATAATAGGTTTTTGTCTTAATCTCATTTTGATTATCATTATACAATAGTAAATCAATATAAGACTCTTTCATCTTAGGTTTTCCATCACAAAGAGCTAAATAGGTTTTTTTAATCTGCTGCAATTTAAAAAGTTTACCAAATATTTTTGTATACTTTAAGTTTTTTGCAATAATTAATAAGCCAGATGTCTCTTTGTCCAGTCTATGAACTAAATTATAATTTATTGAAATATTTTTTATAATATTATCTATTGAAATACTTATATTTGTTCCACCTTGTGTCGATATTCCGCACCACTTATCAATTATCAAAAAATTATCATTTTCGTATAATATTGATTCATTAAATTTTTTTGTTTCAACATGATTAATTATATTTTTATTTTTTTTTCGTTTATGGTCTGAATATATCTTATTAGAAAAATTTTTTATAATTATTAAATCATTTACCTTAACTAAGTATTTTGATTTTACAGTTGAGTCATTTACTAAGATATTTTTTTTTCTTAGGTTTTTTTCAATAAAACTTTGAGACAAGTTAGAAAAAAAAAATTTTAAAAATTTATCTAATCTTTGATCTTCAGAGTCTAGAGTTATTTTAATTTTTTTTATCAATTGATTAGTTTGTTAATATTTAAACCAATAAATGTAAATATTAAGCATAAAGATAATGATAAAATTATATAAGAAAATGCCAGTAAAAATTTTTTACTTAATAACAAATCTATACTCTCTAAAGAGAAAGAGGAGAAAGTTGTGAATGATCCTAAAACACCAATAATTAAGAAATATTTTATAAAATCAGATGACATATTTTTACTTTCCATCAGCATAATTAAAAATCCAATAAAAAAAGATCCAATAATATTTACAAAAAGTGTACTTAAAAATAAATAATTAGTAAATAAATAGTTTTTAAAAAACAAGTACGTAAAGAATCTTGTTGATGCACCAATAGATCCACCAATGGTGACAAGTAATAAGTTAATCAACTTTAATTTTGAGGAAGTTTATCTTCTTCAGTTGTTTTCTTTTCTATTATAGGTCCAGAGTCTAGACCTTTGGCATTTTCATCTCTATCTACAAGTTCTATGACAGCAGTAGGGGCATTATCTCCATATCTATTGCCTAGCTTTATAATTCTTGTATAACCACCACTACGATCTTTATAACGATCTGCCAAAGTATCAAAAATTTTTTTTGACATTTTTTCATCTTGAAGAATAGATATTGATTTTCTTCTTGAGGCTAGATCTCCTTTTTTACCTAATGATATCAATTTTTCTACAAAAGGTCTTAATTCCTTTGCCTTAGGCAAAGTTGTTGTAATTTGTTCATGTTTTATTAAAGAATTAGACAAATTCATTAATAGAGCTTTTCTGTGAGAAGAAGTCCTATTTAATTTTCTATGCTTTATATTGTGTTTCATATCTAATTATTTATTAAATGGATCTTCATATTTTTTGGCTAAATCATCGATATTCTCAGGTGGCCAATCAGGTACAGACATACCTAAATTAAGTTCCATTTGTTGCAAAACTTCTTTAATTTCATTCAAGGATTTTCTTCCAAAATTTGGAGTTCTTAACATTTCAGACTCTGATTTTTGAACTAGATCACCAATATAAATTATATTGTCATTCTTGAGACAATTTGCTGACCTAACCGATAATTCGAGCTCTTCAACTTTTTTAAGGAGATTTGTGTTAAATGATAGTTTTTCTGCTGATGCTTGGTCTTGTTGAATTTCAGGTTCATCAAAGTTTATGAATGGTTGCAACTGATCTTGTAAAATTCTAGCTGCAAGAGCAATTGCATCATCAGGTGTTATTACTCCATTTGTTTCAACTTCGAAAATTAGTTTATCATAATCGGTTACTTGACCTACTCTACTATTTTCAACTTTGTATGAAGTCCTAATTACTGGACTGAACATTGCGTCTAATTTAATTTCACCAATAATTTTATCTTCATCTTCTGCCACTTCTGCAGAGACATAACCTTTGCCCGTTTCTATATTTGCTTCGATTTCAATATCTGCATTTGAATCAAGAGTCATTATTAATTGATCAGGATTCATAATTTCAGTTTCTGAGTCAGTTTCAAAATTTCCAGCTCTTATTTCTCCAGAGCCAGATGACTTAATAAACATTTTTTTTAAACCAGGTGAGTGAACCTTAACGGCTACTGACTTAAGATTAAGTAAGATATCAGTTAAATCTTCTTTTACACCAGGTATCGTTGAAAATTCATGAACAACACCTTTAATTTTTACAGAAGTTATAGAAGCCCCTTGTAAAGAAGATAGAAGTACCCTTCTTATAGCATTACCTAAAGTTAAGCCAAATCCTCTCTCTAGTGGCTCAGCTATTAATATACCTTTTTTATTATTGTCATTTTGGACATTTACATCCATTTTACTTGGTTTAATTAATTCCATCCAATTTTTTTGTAACACTATAATCTCCTTGTAATTTAAACTCTTCTTCTCTTACGTGGTCTGCAACCATTATGAGGTATTGGCGTAACATCTTTAATAGAAGTAATAATATATCCGATTGCCTGAAGAGATCTCAGTGCTGATTCTCTTCCAGAGCCAGGGCCTGAAACTTCAACCTTTAAAGATTTTAGACCATATTCTTTAGCTTTATTACCAACATCTTCAGCAGCAATTTGTGCAGCATAAGGTGTGGATTTGCGTGAACCTTTAAATCCTTTATGGCCAGCAGAGGACCATGCAAGTGCATTACCATTTTCATCAGTAATAGTTATTATTGTATTATTAAAAGAAGATACAACATGAGCTACTCCAGAAGATACTTTTTTTTTAATTTTAGATTTAGTTTTTTTCTTATCAGCCATCTTAACCCTTAGTTACTTTTTTCTTACCGGCAATTGCTACTGCTTTACCTTTTCTTGTTCTTGCATTTGTATGTGTTCTTTGTCCACGTACAGGAAGTTTTTTTCTATGTCTTAATCCTCTATAACATCCAAGATCATTTAACCTTTTAATATCCATTGATACTTTTCTTCTCAAATCACCTTCAACAACATGTTTTTGATCTATGATTTCTCTTATTTTATTTATCTCATCATCATTCAACTGATTAACTCTTTTCGATTTATCTATTGATGCTTGGATACACAATTCACTAGCTATTTTTGGACCAATGCCAAAAATGTAAGTGAGAGCAATATGTATCTTTTTACCAGTTGGAATGTTAACACCTGAGATCCTAGCCATATTATTTGTCCATTAAAGAATTGAATGAGGGTGCATACATTAATATGAGTATCAAAGTCAAGCTTTGATACAAAGTTTTTGGCCTAAATTTAGGCATTTTTAACCCTTTTTTCAATATCAGATTGAATTTTAGATATTTCTTGCATAGCATTAATCTCGATAAACTTTTCCCCATATTTATTTTTAAAAATATCTGCCAACGGTTTAGTTTCTTCAAAATATTTTTTTAATCTTGTTTTAATCACTGCTATGTTATCGTCAGTTCTGTTTTCAATTTTAGATCTTTCTAAAATTCTATTTTTAACAGTATTTGTATCAGCAGTAAAATCTATAACTAAATCAACTGCTATTTGATTATGCTCTAAAAAATTTATAAGAAAATCTGATTGTGATATATTTCTTGGAAATCCATCTAAAATAAAACCATTTTTGCACTCATCACTGAGAAGTTTTTCAGTTACTATCGGATTTAAAATTGTGTCCGGAACAAGATTGCCACTTGACATAATTTTATTTAATTCTAGAGCTAATTCATCATTATCATCAAGTTTAGATCTCAATATATCACCTGTTGAAAGATGCGGAATATTATATTTATTTTTTAGTAAAGATGCTTGAGTGCCTTTTCCAGAACCTGGTGGTCCGAATAATATTAACTTCATTAATTATCTTCTACCCTTAAGTTTTGTTTTCTTTAATAAACCCTCATATTGATGTTGGAATAAATGCGATTGGACTTGGTTAATAAAATCAATCATTACAACCACAACAATAAGAAGACTTGTTCCACCCAAGTAAAATGGAATTGAGGTTTTTGAAATTAAAAATTCTGGTAAAAGAGCCACAACTGCAAGATAAATTGTTCCAATAGTTGTTAATCTTGTTAATACAAAATCAATATATTTTGCTGTATTCTCACCAGGCCTAATACCTGGAATAAATCCACCATACTTTCTAAGATTTTCTGCTTGTTCATCAGGATTAAAAACAATTCCAGTATAAAAGAACCCAAAGAAAATTATCATGGCTGCAAATAATGCTAAGTAAAGTGGTTGACCTCTGCCAAGATAGCTTGAAATAAATAGAAATATATCACTAGATGATCCTGCTCCAAAACCAGACATTGTGTTTGGAAGAAGCAAAATAGATGAAGCAAAAATAACTGGTATTACTCCTGCAGTATTTATTTTAAGTGGTAAATGGGAGCTTTGACCACCATAAACTTTATTTCCGACCTGTCTTTTTGGATATTGAACAATTAACCTTCTTTGACCCTTTTCAATAAAAACAATAAAAATAATTAAACCTAAAATAAGGATTAAAATGGATAAAATAAATATAGTGCTTAATTCACCAGTTCTTCCAAGTTGCAAAGTACTTACAAATGCACTTGGTAAATTAGCAAGTATACCAGCTGTGATTATTAAAGATATTCCATTTCCAACACCTCTTGAGCTGATCTGCTCTCCTAACCACATTAAAAAGATAGTTCCTCCAACTAATGTGACTACAGTTGTAATTCTGAAGAATAGACCTGGATCTATAACAATATTTCCATATGCCGTTTGCATGGACTCTAAACCAATTGAAACACCATAGCCTTGCAAAGCTGCTATTAAAACAGTTACATATCTTGTAATTTGACGAAGTTGCCTTTGCCCTTTCGAACCTTGTTCCTTTAAACTTTTCATATAAGGTATTGAGCCCTGCATAAGTGTCATAATTATTGATGAAGAAATATATGGCATTACTCCTAATGCAAATATTCCCATTCTACCTAATGCACCACCAGAAAAGGTATCAAATATACCTAAAATACCTGAGGACTGTTGTTCAAAAAATTGCTGAAGTGAAACAGGATTGATGCCAGGAATTGGAAGAAATGTTCCAAGCCTAAATACAATTAATGCACCTAGAGTGAATAAAAGCCTATTTTTTAACTCTGTAGCTTTGCCAAGAGCTCCAAAGTTTAAATTTCCTGCAAGTTTTTCTGCTGCTGTAGCCATTGTTAATTGTTTATTATTTTAATTTTTCCACCTAATTTTTCAATTTTTTCAATTGCGGTTTTAGATGCAAACGAAATTTCAATATTAATTGTTTCTTTTAGGTCTCCAAAATTAAGAAGTTTTAAACTTCCTTTAGATTTATTTAGAATTTTTTTATCAAACAAATCAGATTCTTTGATATTATTTGAGTCAATTCCATATTTAGAGATAATTGTATTGATTTTTGAAAAATTAATTGTTTGAATTTTTTTCTTAAATTTATTTTTAAAACCTCTTTTTGGTAAACGTCTATATAGAGGCATTTGACCACCCTCAAAACCATTGATTGATACTCCAGATCGAGACTTTTGACCTTTAACGCCTCTTCCTGCGGTCTTGCCTAATCCTGATCCCGCACCTCTACCTCTTCTTTTTCGTTTAGAGCTAGAAATTAAACTTGATGGTATCTCATTAATTTTCATAAATTATTATCCTTCAGCTTTTTTATTTTTCATAATATCAGTGACTTTTTTTGATCTTTTAGCTGCGACTGATTTAGGGGATTCTGATTTTTTAAAAGCATCGAAAGTAGCCTTTAGCATGTTATGAGGATTAGAAGTTCCAGTAGACTTGGCAACTACATCTTTAATTCCAAGAGACTCAAAAAGAGCTCTCATAGCACCTCCAGCTATAATTCCAGTACCTGGTGCTGCAGATCTCAAGATAACTTTTCCAGCACCATATCTGCCAACTACATCGTGATGTAATGTTCTATTATCCTTCAAAGAAACTCTAATCATTTTATTTTTTGCATTTTCAGAGGCCTTTCTAACAGCTTCAGGAACTTCTTTTGCTTTACCTGTTCCGTAACCTACTCTACCTTTATTATCTCCAACTATCATAATTGCAGCAAAACCAAAACGTCGTCCACCTTTTACGACTTTAGCAACTCTATTTATTGTTACTAAATGCTCACTAAAATCTTTATTTTCATTTTCAAACATATTGTATCCTCAAAAAATTAATCCTTCAGTCCTAGCAGAGTCAGCAAGGATTTTAATTAAACCGTGATATTTATATTTACCTTTATCAAAAGCTACTTCTTTAATTCCTTGCTCAAGAGATCTCTGAGCAATATTTTTGCCAATAATTTCAGCTATAGATTTTCTGTCCTTAGTATCAATTTCAATATTTTTTTCTTTTGAAGATGCGCTGGCGAGAGTTTTGCCAACACTATCATCAATGACTTGTGCATAAAGATGTTTGTTTGATCTAAATACAGTTAATCTCTTTCTGTTAGAAACTTGCTTTAGTTTAAATCTAACTCTTTTTGTTCTTTTATCATTCATAGTTTTGCCAATTTATTTTTTCTTGCCTTCTTTTCTAAAAATATACTCATTTTCATACTTTATACCCTTACCTTTAAAAGGTTCTGGTTTTCTATAAGATCGTATTTTTGCAGCAGTCGCTCCAAGAATTTCTTTATTAAAGCTGGATAATTTTATAATATTTTGCTTTGGACACTCAGCTTTAACTTGTTTTGGAATTTCATAGTTAATATCATGACTATAACCTAATTGTAATTTTAATTTAGAGCCTGAGACACTCGCTCTGTATCCTGTTCCATTTAATTCCAAAGTTTTTGTATAACCTTCAGCAATACCTTGCACAATATTAAATATAAGAGACCTGGTAGTACCCCAGTTTGGATTAAGTTTATCTTTATCATCTTTTGGTAATACAAAAATTTCTTTATCCTTTATTTGAACAGTAAATAACTCATCAACTTTTAAAGACATTTCTCCTAGTTTGCCTTTTGCTAAAAAGTTACCATTTTCAAAACTACAAGTAATGTTGTCTGATATGTTGATGCTATTTTTTGCTATTCTTGACATATTAGAAAACCTCACACAAAACTTCACCACCTACATTTTTTTGCCTAGCTTTATTGTCAGACATTACACCCATTGGAGTTGAAAGAATTGATATACCTAAACCTCCGTATGTTTTAGGTAAATCTGAAATTTTTGAATAAACCCTAATACCAGGTTTTGAAATTCTTTTAATATTTTTAATAACCGGAGTTCCATTATAATATTTAAGATCAATCTGTATTGAATTTATTCCTTTTCTAACCTCTACATCTTTAAAATCCCTTATATATCCCTCATCTTTTAAGACTGATAGAACATTCATATTAAGGTTTGATTTATAGCAAGAAGTTATAGATTTTCTTGCCCTGTGAGCATTTTTTATTCTTGCTAACATATCTGATAAAGAGTCATTAAAAGCCATATTCTCCTCCTACCAACTTGATTTTACCATACCTGGTAAATCTCCAGACATAGATAATTCCCTAATTTTAATTCTTGATAAACCAAATTTTCTATAAACTCCTCTTGTTCTTCCAGTTAACTTACATCTATTTCGATATCTAATGTTTGAACTATTTCTTGGAAGATCATTTAATTTATTTTGAAGCTTCAATCTCTCTTCAATAGATATACTTTTATCCATTATTTTTTTCTTAAGAGTTTTTCTTTTATTACTAAATTTATCAATCAATCTTAATCTATTTAAATTTTTTTGAACTGAACTTAATTTTGCCATTTAAATTAATTTTCCTCTCCGCCTGAAAAAGGCATGTTAAAACATTTTAGTAATTCTAAAGCATCATTATTATTCTTTGCAGATGTGCAAATAGTAATGCTCAAACCCCTTACTTTGTCAATTTTGTCATAATTAATTTCAGGAAATATAATTTGTTCTTTTATTCCCATAGAATAGTTACCATTTCCGTCAAAACTTTTAGGATTTAACCCTCTAAAATCTCTTATTCTAGGAATGGCAATGTTGACTAGTCTATCTAAAAATTCATACATTTTTTTATTTCTAAGAGTTACTGAAGTCCCCAATTCCATACCAGCTCTAATTTTAAAGCCCGCTATTGCTTTTTTAGCTTTTGTTTTAACTGCCTTTTGGCCAGATATTAATGATAATTCCTCTTGCGCCTTATCGATTAACTTTGAGTCATCCTTAGCGTCACCAATACCCATATTAATTACAATTTTAGTAATTTTAGGAACTTGGTGAATATTACTGACACTTAATCTATTTTTAAGATCGCCAATAATATTTGATTTGTAGTTATCTAAAAGTCTGCTCATACTAAATCTCAGTTCCTGTTTTTTTATTAATTCTTAATTTTTTCCCATCTTTATTAAGTTTAAATCCAATTCTTGTACCTTTATTAGATTTTGAATCAAAAAAGTTTAAATTAGAAATATGAATAGGCATTTCTTTCTCTACAATTCCTCCAGGTTCATTATTTCCAGGTTTTTGATGTTTTTTTACTTTATTTACATCTGATACTATTGCCTTATTTAACTTAGGGAGTAGCTTAACTATTTTGCCTTTTTTTCCTTTGTCTTTACCAGCAAGAACAATAACTTCATCACCTTTTTTAATTTTAAATTTGATATTCATTTAAAGTACCTCAGGTGCAAGACTAATTATTTTCATAAACTTTTTTGTCCTGAGCTCCCTTGTAACTGGGCCAAAAATTCTAGTGGCAATAGGTTCTTCTTGTTTATCCAAGAGAACTGCAGCATTTTTATCAAATTTAATTGATGACCCATCAGATCTCCCAAATGCTTTAGAAGTTCTAACTATTACTGCTTTAAAAACCTCACCTTTTTTTACTTTAGCTCGTGGTATAGCATCTTTAATTGAAACAACTATTATGTCACCAATCGAAGCAAATCTTCTCTTAGATCCACCCAATACCTTTATACATTGAATTCTTCTGGCTCCAGAATTATCAGCAACGAAAAGGTTAGATTGCATTTGTATCATTTTTGATCACCATTATTATTTGAAACTATCCATTTTTTTAATTTTGATATTGGTTTAGACTCAACTATATTTACTATATCACCACTCTTAAATAAATTATCTTCATCATGGACATGATAATTTTTAGATAAAGTGATTATTTTTTTGTATAATTTATGTTTTACCCTTCTTGTAACCTTAACGACTATGGTTTTATTTGAGTTTGATGAAATAACTGTACCAGATAATATTCTTTTAGGCATTTTGCTCTCCTAGAATTTTACTCATATTTGTTTTTAGTCTTGCTATCTTTATTCTTGTTTTTTTTTATTTCAGCAGTTTTTTCTAGTTGACCAGTTGATTTTTGAAACCTAAGATTCATAAGAGATCTTTTGAGATCCACAACTTCTGCTCTTAGTTTTTTTACTTCAGGATTTTTTAATTTATTCTCTATCATATATTTCTTTCAACAAATTTACACTTAATTGGAAGCTTGGCAGCAGCTAAAGACATTGCCTTCTTAGCATCAGTTACATTTACACCATCAATTTCAAACATAATTCTTCCTGGTTTAACACGACAAGCCCAATACTCATTTGAACCTTTGCCTTTACCCATCCTAACTTCAGCAGGTTTTTTCGAAACTGGCACATCAGGAAATATTCTAATCCACATTTTTCCAGCTCTTTTTAAATGTCTTGTTATGGCTTTTCTCGCAGACTCAATCTGTCTTGATGTAATTCTCTCTGGTTGCAAAGCTTTTAAACCAAAACTTCCATAGTTTAGAGCATAATTTCCCTTAGAATTACCATGAATTCTTCCTTTAAACTGTTTTCTAAACTTAGTTTTTTTTGGAGAAAGCATGTTCATTATCTTACACTCCCCATTTCAATTTGCTTTTTTTCACTCGCATATGGATCTTTTGCAAGTATATCACCTTTGTTTATCCAAACTTTTATTCCACATATTCCATAAGTTGTTTCAGCTTCTGCTTGAGCATAATCTATATCACTTCTTAGTGTATGAAGAGGAACGCTTCCTTCATGATACTTTTCAGTTCTAGCAATTTCTGCGCCACCCAATCTTCCACTACATACAACTTTTACACCTTTTGCACCTAATCTCATTGAAGATTGCACAGCTTTTTTCATAGCTCTTCTAAATGATATACGTCTCTCCAATTGAGAAGCTATATTTTCAGCAACGAGTTTAGCTTCAACTTCTGGCTTTCTAACCTCTTTAATATCAAGAAACACTTCTAGATTTGATAAAGAGGATAATTTATTTTTTAGACTTTCTATATCTGCCCCTTTTTTTCCAATTATAATTCCAGGCCTAGAACTATAGATTGAAATTCTTAATTTTTTTGCAGCTCTTTCTATATTTACTTTTGAAACACTTGCATTTTTTAATTTTTTTTCAACAAACTGCTTTATTTCTAAATCTTGATGTAGCAGCTTTGAATAATCAGAATTTGAAAACCATCTTGATGACCAAGTTCTGTTGATACCTAATCTTATACCATTTGGATTTACTTTTTGTCCCATTGTTATTTTTGTTCCTCTTTTTTATTTGTTCTTTCTTCTAAGATTATAGTTAATTTACTAAATGGTTTTAAAATTGAAGATGCTCTTCCTTTTGCTCTTGGTCTGAATCTTTTCATACTTAAACTTTTTCCAACATATGCTTCTTTTATATATAAATTATCAATGTCTAATTGTTTGTTATTTTCAGCATTAGCAATAGCTGAATTTAATACTTTTAAAACATTTTGAGAGATTCTTTTATTTGAAAATTTAAGTTGTTCAACCGCCTTACTTACTTTTTGATTAACAATTAACCTAGTAATGTTAGCAAGTTTTAACTGACTTACTCTTATAGTATTGTCTCTAGCTATTGATGTAGTTTCTAAACTCATATTTTATTTACCAGCCTTCTTATCTGCAGCTGTATGCCCTTTAAAATTTCTTGTTGGTGAAAATTCTCCAAATTTATGCCCAACCATATGTTCAGTAACACTTACTGGTACAAATTTTTGCCCATTATATACACCAAAGGTGAGACCAACAAATTGAGGAAGAATTGTTGATCTTCTTGACCACGTTTTAATGACTTCTTTTCTTCCAGAGTCAGATACTTTTTCTGCTTTTTTTAGCAAATTAATATCTACAAAAGGTCCTTTCCAAACTGATCTAGCCATTATTTTTTCCTTCTTCTAATTATAAATGTATTTGTTTTTTTATTACTTCTTGTTTTTTTTCCTTTTGTTGAAACTCCCCAAGGCGTTACTGGATGCCTACCTCCAGAAGTTCTTCCTTCACCACCACCATGCGGGTGATCAACGGGATTCATAACTACACCTCTAACTTTAGGTCTAAATCCAAGATATCTTTTTCTACCAGCCTTACCTAATTTAATATTTTTATTATCTGGATTAGATAAAACACCAACAGTAGCCATAGAATTTTTGTTTATAAGTCTTATTTCACCTGAAACTAGTTTAATTTGAATATATAAATCTTCTTTTGAAACAATTTGTGCTGATGTTCCTGCAGATCTTACAAGCTGACCACCAGCGCCTGGTTTTAGCTCAATATTATGAACATATGTTCCAATAGGTATATTTTTAAGAGGAAGACAATTACCATCTTTAATCTCAACATTCATTCCAGATGAAACATTATCACCTACAGAGATATTTTTTGGAGATAGGATATATCTATATTCTCCATCTTCATATTTAATTAAAGAAATAAATGAGGATCTATTGGGATCATATTCGTTCCTTACAACTTCAGCATTAATGTCGAATTTATTTCGTTTAAAATCAATAACTCTATATTTTCTTTTAACCCCACCGCCCATTCTTCTGGATGTAATTCGTCCCTGATTATTTCTTCCCCCAGTAGACTTTTGCGCTTTCGTAAGATTTTTAAAAGGTTTTTCCTTTGATAAATGTTTTTTTGATACTAAAACAGTACCTCTTTGGCCTGGTGTATTAGGTTTTAATTTTATTAACATTATTTAATCTCCAAAGATGAGTCAATTGTATTTCCATCAGCCAAAGTTACAATTGCTTTCTTAATATCTTTTTTAAATCCAAGGTTGCCTTTGAAAGACTTAAGCTTTCCTCTAATTACAGATGTATTTACTTTAGTAACCTTAACTTTAAAAATTTTCTCAATTGCCTGCTGAATATCATGAGAATTAGAATTTTTATTAACTATAAAGGTATATTGATTGAATTGATTTAGGTTGGTAGATTTTTCTGTTAACATTGGCTTAAGAATAATACTAAGAGCTTTTTCGTCAGATATTATATTATTATTTTTCATGACAATCTTTTAGTTATGTGATTAATAGATTTTTCATCTATAAAAATCTTGTGATTTGATATTAAATCCTTAACGTTGATACCACTACAACTTAAAAGTGACACATGGGGTATATTTGAAGATGCTTTCTTAAAATTATCATTAATTTTTTCTTCTCCGTAAACAAATAATGCAGTATTAAAATCAAAATTTTCAAGCTTAGAAACTAAATCTTTTGTTTTATGAGTCTTAACCTCTAATGTATCTAAGAAGATAATATTGTCTTCAAGTAGCTTTGATGAAAGTGCTGATTTTAGAGCAATCTTTTTTTCCTTTTTGTTGAGAGTAAATGAATGATCTCTTGGAACTGGCCCCATAGATGTTGCTCCACCTCTAAAGTGAGGCGGTTTACTACTTCCTTGTCTAGCATTACCTGTCCCTTTTTGAGAAAAAGGTTTTTTTGCCTTACCATTTACTTCTGATCTAGATTTTGTTTTATGCGTCCCTTGTCTTGATTTAGCGTTTTGATATCTGATGTATTGATGAATTATATCAGGTAAAAGCTTAATACCAAAGATATTCAAATTAATTTCAAAATCTTTTATTTTTTTATTTTCAAGGTTAACTATTTGTTTTTTCATATTTAAATTTTCTTTATTGCGTCATTAACAAAAACTACTGAATTTTTTCTACCTGGAACAGATCCATTAATAATAAGTATTTTATTTTCTTCGTCGACATCTATTACTTTGAGATTTTGTTTAGTTACTTTTTTTGCACCCATGTGGCCTGCCATTTTCTTACCTTTAAAAACTCTTCCAGGATCTTGGTTCTGACCTGTAGAACCATGGGATCTATGAGATATTGAAACACCATGTGAAGCTCTTAAGCCACCAAAGTTATGTCTTTTCATTACGCCAGCAAAACCTTTACCAATTGATTTAGATGTAACATCAACAAATTGATCCTTTTTAAAATGATTTACACTAAGTTTTGTACCAACTTCTAAAACGTTCTCTGGATCAATTCTAAATTCTTTTATAATTTTTTTTGGATTAGACTTTATATTTGCAAACAATTTTTGTTGAGGTTTTTTAATTTTTTTTACATCAGTCTTACTATCTATAGAGACTACTTGAAGTGATGAATATCCATCTTTTTCAAAAGTTTTAATATTTGAAACAATACACTCATCAACCTTTAAAACAGTAACGGGAATTACATTACCATCTTCACTATAATATGAACTATTACCAATTTTAGTTGCTATTAAACCTGTTCTTTTTTTCATAATTAAATCTTTATGTCTACTTCCACACCAGCTGATAAATCGAGTTTCATCAATGCATCCACTGTTTGAGGAGTTGGATCAATAATGTCAATTAATCTATTGTGTGTTCTTATTTCAAATTGATCACGACTTTTTTTATCTACGTGAGGAGATTTATTTACAGTAAATTTTTCAAATCTTGTAGGTAATGGAATAGGGCCTCTTACTTTGGCGCCAGTTCTTTTTGCAGTGTTAATAATTTCACCGGTACTATTATCTAAGAGTTTATTATCAAAAGCTCTTAATCTTATTCTAATATTTTGAGATTCCATTATGCTAACTTTGCCTTTACTTCATCTGCAACATTGGATGGAACTTGCTCATAATGGTCAAATTGCATTGAATAATTTGCTCTACCTTGAGTAAGAGATCTAAGATTATTTACATATCCAAACATGTTTGCAAGAGGGACCATTGCATCAACAACATTTGCATTTCCTCTTGTTGACATCTCTTGAACTTGTCCTCTTCGACTATTTAAATCTCCGATTACGTCACCCATATATTCTTCTGGAGTTACAACTTCAACTTTCATCATTGGCTCAAGCAAAACGGGATTTGCTTTAGCAATACCTTCTCTAAATGCAGCCCTAGCAGCTATTTCAAAAGCTAAAACACTAGAGTCAACATCATGGTAAGCACCATCAGTTAAAGTTGCTTTAAAATCAATACATGGGAAACCCGCCATAACACCAGTTTGTTGTTGTGCAATTAGACCTTTTTCAACACCAGGAATAAGCTCTGTAGGTATATTTCCACCTTTAATTTTATTTATGAATTCATATCCACTTCCTGGATCTCCTGGTTCAAAAGTTATTTTTACTCTTGCAAATTGACCAGCTCCACCAGACTGCTTTTTGTGAGTATAATCAACATCAAAGGGACTTGAAATTGTTTCTCTGTAAGCAACTTGAGGAGCGCCAACATTTGCTTCAACTTTGAACTCTCTTTTCATTCTATCAACTAAAATTTCTAGATGAAGTTCCCCCATACCTTTAATTATTGTTTGACCACTTTCGTGATCAGTTGTTACTCTAAAACTCGGATCTTCCTGGGCTAATCTGCCTAATGCTGTTCCCATTTTTTCATGATCAGCCTTGGTTTTAGGCTCAACGGCAACTTCTATAACAGGATCTGGAAAATCCATTCTTTCTAACACTATAGGATCATTAACAGAACATAGTGTTTCCCCGGTAGTTACATCTTTCAAACCCACGAGAGCAACAATATCACCGGCATTGGCAGTTTTGATCTCTTCTCTATTATTTGCATGCATGAGAAGCATTCTACCTATATTTTCTTTCTTTCCTGAATTTGAATTTAAAACTGAGTCTTTTGTATTAATAGTTCCAGAATAAATCCTGGTAAAAGTTAAACTTCCAACAAATGGATCTGTCATAATTTTAAATGCTAAAGCGCTAAAAGGCGCACTATCATCACATTTTCTATCTAATTCTTTTGTATCATCATCAACAGCTACACCGCGCACACTGGCTACATCAATAGGTGAGGGCATGTAGTCTATGACTGCATCAAGTAGAGGTTGAACTCCTTTATTTTTGAAAGCAGATCCAGTTAGTACAGGAACGAATGATCCCTTAATTGTACCTTTTCGAATGCATTTTTTTAATTCCTCTACAGAAGGTTCGTTTCCTTCTAAATATGACTCCATGATAGAATCATCTTCTTCAACAACTTTTTCAATTAACTTTTCTCTATATTCTCCTGCTTGTTTTTTTAAATCATCAGGTATTTCTGTAATATCAAATTTAGCACCTAGACTTTCATCCTGCCATACTATTGCATGATTTGAAACTAAATCAACTACTCCTTTTAAATCACTCTCAATTCCTATTGGTAATTGCAACACTAATGGATAAGAGCCTAGTCTATCAGGAATCATATCAACACACATAAAAAAGTTAGCTCCAGTTCTATCTAATTTATTTATAAAACACATTCTAGGAACATTGTATTTATCAGCTTGACGCCAAACAGTTTCTGATTGAGGTTCAACACCCGCGACTCCATCAAATACAGCTACAGCACCATCAAGTACTTTAAGGGATCTTTCAACTTCAATAGTAAAGTCAACATGCCCTGGAGTGTCAATTATATTAACTCTATGATCATTCCAAAAACAAGTGGTTGCCGCTGAAGTAATAGTTATACCTCTTTCTTGCTCTTGCTCCATCCAATCCATTGTGGCAGCACCATCATGAACCTCACCTATTTTATGAGACTTTCCAGTATAATATAATATTCTTTCTGTTGTTGTTGTTTTACCTGCATCAATGTGTGCCATTATGCCAATGTTTCTATACTTTGCTAAGCTATGAGTTCTAGACATATTTTACTACCACCTAAAATGAGAAAATGCTCTGTTTGCTTCGGCCATTTTATGAGTTTCTTCACGTTTTTTTACAGAATTACCTTTATTATTAAATGCATCAAAAATTTCATTAGCTACTCTTTCCCTCATGGTTTTTTCATTTCTTTTAATAGCTGCGTCAACTATCCATTTCATTGCTAGAGTTTGAGCTCTTCTAGGTCGAACTTCCATTGGTACTTGGTATGTTGCTCCACCAACTCTTCTTGATCTTACTTCAAGACTTGGTTTAACATTGTTAAGAGCTTCATGGAAAAAATCTATAGGACTTTTTTCAGTTTTTTCAGATAAAATTTCAAATGCCCCATAAACTATTTTTTCTGAAGTAGATTTTTTTCCATCAATCATTATCCTATTCATAAATTTAGTTAGAACAATATCTTTAAATTTATGATCTGGTATAACAACTCTTTTTTCAGCAGCTCTTCTTCTTGACATATCTATTTAGGTTTTTTTGCGCCATATAAAGAGCGTCTTTGTTTTCTTGCACTAACACCTTGTGTATCTAAAGTGCCTCTTAAAATATGGTATCGAACCCCAGGTAAATCTTTTACTCTTCCACCTCTAAGCAAGACAACTGAATGTTCTTGAAGATTGTGACCTTCTCCAGGAATGTACGCAGATACCTCCTGTCCATTAGTGAGTTTAACTCTAGCTACTTTACGAAGTGCTGAATTAGGTTTTTTTGGTGTTGTTGTATAAACCCTAGTACACACTCCTCTTTTTTGAGGGCAAGCTCCCAAAGCAGGAACTTTGTTCCTTTTTTTTTGGGCTGTTCTTCCTTTTCTAACTAATTGGTTTATAGTCGGCATAATTTCCCCTGTTAAGTGTTTGGAATTAATTTTCCACTACCATTAACAAAAAGTTTCAGGTCTTTATTAATTGAGGGCAATAAAGTCAAGAAATATATGCAAATTATTCAGATATTTCACTGTTTTCTTCCATATTATTTTTTTGAGCTAATATCTCCTGATCTTTAACCTTAGCAATTTTTTCATATTCAGATGTCATTTTGCCAGTTCCTGCAGGAATCAGACGTCCAACAATAACATTTTCTTTAAGACCAGACAAAGTATCAATCTTACCTATTGTAGCTGCATCTGTAAGTACTTTTGTGGTTTCTTGAAATGATGCTGCAGAAATAAATGAAGAAGTTTGAAGACTTGCTTTAGTAATACCTAAGAGTACTGGTTCAAAGTTGACAAGTTTTTTGTTTTGAGACTCAAGCAGTTTATTAATTTTTAATAAATCTCTTTTTTGAATTTGCTCTCCAGCAATTAAAGTTGAGTCACCAGGATCTTTAATTAAGACTTTTTGCAACATTTGTCTTGCAATAGTCTCTATGTGCTTATCATTAATATATACACCCTGAAGTTTATAAACAGCCTGGACCTCTTTAACTAAATATCTTGCTAATTCTTCAACACCTAAAATTCGCAGAATATCATGAGGTACTGGGGTTCCTTCAACTAATATGTCTCCCTTCTTAACAAAATCTCCTTCTTGGACATTAAGATATTTAGACCTTGGAATTAATGTTTCAAATGTATTTTCCTCATCTACACCTGTTATTATTAATCTTCTTTTATTCTTATAATCTTTACCAAAAGAAATTTGTCCATCAATCTCACACATAATTGCTGGATCCTTTGGTTTTCTGGCCTCAAAAAGTTCAGCAACTCTTGGAAGGCCTCCAGTGATGTCTTTAGTTTTCGACGACTCCTTTGGAATTCTCGCTAGCACTTGACCAGCAGAAACCTCTTGTCCATCCTCGACACTAAGAATAGAGTCAATAGACATTGGATAATTGATTATCTCTGAATCATCATCTTGATTACCATCTAGAGAGTTAGTAATATTTATGGCTGGTTTAAAATTCTTAGATTTTGGATTTTGACTCCAATCAATTACAATTTTACTTGAAATACCAGTTGTATCATCAATAGACTCTCTAAATGAAATACCTTGTTGTAAATCAACATATTTTATTATTCCCTCTTTTTCAGCTATTATTGGAAGAGTATAAGGATCCCATTCTGCTAAAAGCTCATTTATTTTAACTGTTTGATTATCCTGAATAAGTAGCTTTGATCCAAAAGGTATGTTGAATGAAAACTTTTCATCTTTTTCTAATATTATTTTAATTTTTGCATTTCTGCTTAATATTATCTTATTGCCTGTTTTATCTTCAATTAATCTTATGTTCTCAAACTTTACAGTACCTTGTATTGGAGAAACCGCATTAGATTGCTCAACTGAAGAACTTGCAGCGCCTCCAATATGGAATGTTCTCATAGTTAGCTGTGTACCTGGCTCACCAATAGATTGAGCCGCAATGATTCCGACAGCCTCACCAATGTTTACTTCAGTACCTCTTGCTAAGTCTCTTCCATAGCATTTAGAGCAAATTCCATCTTCTGTTTGACATGTTAAAACTGATCTAATTTTCATTGATCTTATTCCTGAGTTATTTATTTCCTCAAGATGTTTTTCTTCAATTATTTCTCCAGCTTTAATAATAATATCATTATTTGAATTTGGAATATCATTAGCAGGGGTACGTCCGAGAACTCTCTCAGATAATGGAGAGGTAATATTTCCAGAGTCAACTATTTCTTCAACAAAAACACCATTATTTGTACCACAATCTAATTCTCTAATAACTGCATCTTGAGCTACATCAACTAATCTTCTGGTTAAGTACCCACTACTAGCTGTTTTTAAAGCTGTATCAGCAAGACCTTTCCTTGCTCCGTGTGTAGATGTAAAATATTCTAAGACGGAAAGTCCTTCCTTAAAATTTGATTTTATGGGGTTTTCAATAATTTCACCAGATGGTTTTGCCATTAAACCTCTCATACCGGCTAACTGTTTTAATTGAGCAGCAGATCCCCTTGCTCCAGAATGAGCCATCATATAAACTGAATTAATTGGTTGGTCATCTTCTGGATTTGAAATAACATCCAACATTTTATCTGCAACTCTATTTGTGCATTCTGACCAAGCATCAACTACTTTGTTGTATTTCTCTCCTTGAGTAATAAGGCCGTCCTGATATTGATTTTCATATTCCTGGACTTTTGCTTGAGTTTCATCGAGCAATTTCTGCTTTTCTTCAGGTATTATTAAATCGTCTTTTCCAAAGGAAATACCAGCAATTGCTGCATATTTAAAACCTATTTGCATAATGCTGTCTGCAAATAATACGGTTTCTTTTTGTCCACAAAATCTATAAACAGTATCAATAAGATTACTAACCTCTTTTTTTGTAAGAGTTTTGTTAATTAAACTAAAATCTATTTTATTATTTTTAGGTAGAGATTCAGCTAATAACATTCTTCCTGCAGTTGTCTCAACTTTTGAAGTTGTATCATCAAAATTTTTAATTCTGACATTAATCTTTGAGTGTAAACTAATATCTTTTAGCTCAACTGCTTTTAAAATTTCGTTAGTATCGAGAAAATATCTACCTTCACCTTTTTGTTTATTTCTCATAATTGAAAGATAATAAATTCCCAATACAATATCCTGCGATGGGACAATGATAGGTTTACCACTTGAAGGAGAAAGTATATTATTTGTACTCATCATAAGAACCCTTGCCTCTAATTGAGCTTCAAGACTTAATGGAACATGAACTGCCATTTGATCACCATCAAAGTCAGCATTAAAAGCAGTACATACCAATGGGTGTAATTGTATTGACTTACCTTCAATCAAAACTGGCTCAAACGCCTGTATACCCAACCTATGCAAAGTAGGCGCTCTATTTAATAAAACAGGATGTTCTCTAATTACCTCTTCGAGTATATCCCAGACTCTTGGATCTTCTTTTTCAACTAATTTCTTTGCAGCCTTTATAGTATTTGCCCAACCATAAATATCTAGTTTATGAAAAATAAATGGTTTGAATAATTCAAGTGCCATTTTTTTTGGAATTCCGCATTGGTGCAATTTTAAATTTGGACCTACAACTATTACTGATCTACCAGAATAATCTACTCTTTTACCTAATAGGTTTTGTCTAAATCTACCTTGTTTACCTTTAAGCATGTCCGAAAGAGACTTTAAAGGACGCTTATTAGTAGAAGTTATTACTCTACCTCTTCTGCCATTATCAAATAATGCATCAACTGATTCCTGAAGCATTCTTTTTTCATTTCTTATGATGATATCAGGGGCTCTTAAATCAATTAATCTTTTCAACCTATTGTTTCTATTTATAACTCTCCTATAAAGATCATTTAAATCACTAGTTGCAAATCTACCCCCGTCAAGAGGAACAAGTGGTCTAAGCTCAGGAGGTATTACTGGCAATACCCTTAAAATCATCCATTCTGGTTTATTCTTAGATACTATAAAAGACTCTAAAAGTTTAAGACGTTTTGTAAGCTTAGTTTTTTTTAATTCTGACTTAGTTTCTAAAAGATCATTTTTTGTTTGATTGAAATCAGCTTGTAAATCAATATTAAGAAGTATTTGCTCAATTGCCTCAGCGCCTATTGATGCACTAAAAGAGTCTTCACCATATTCATCTTGATAATCAATGAATTGATCTTCAGAAATAATATCACCTTTTTTTAAATCTGTTAAACCTGGTTCGACAACTATAAACTGTTCAAAATATAAAACCTTTTCTAAATTTTTAATTGTCATATCTAATAATGTTGCAATTCTACTAGGAAGAGATTTCATAAACCAAATATGTGAAACCGGAGCTGCAAGCTCAATATGACCCATTCTGTCTCGTCTAACTTTAGAAAGTGTAACCTCTACACCACATTTTTCACAGATAATTCCTCTGAACTTCATTCTTTTGTATTTTCCACAAAGACATTCATAATCTTTAACTGGCCCAAAGATTCTTGAACAAAATAGTCCATCTTTTTCTGGCTTAAAAGTTCTATAATTAATAGTTTCTGGTTTTTTTATTTCACCAAATGACCATGATCTTATGTCATCTGGACTGGCTATTGAGATTTTTAGGCTATTAAAATTTTGAACACCTAGGTTTTGGTTAAAAATATTCATTAATTCTTTATTCATTATCAGTCACCATAGCTTCTATTTTATTTAATTCTTCTTTTTTACTTTCTTTAAACTCTAAGTTTAACCCTAGAGATCTTAATTCTTTGACCATGACGTTAAACGACTCTGGGGTACCAGACTCAAAATTATTGTCACCTTTAACAATAGACTCGTATACTTTTGTCCTACCAGCAACGTCATCAGATTTGATTGTTAAAATTTCTTGTAAAGTATAAGCTGCTCCGTAGGCCTCTAAAGCCCAGACTTCCATTTCTCCAAATCTTTGTCCTCCAAATTGCGCTTTTCCTCCTAAAGGTTGTTGAGTTACAAGACTGTAAGGACCAATTGACCTAGCATGAATTTTTTCATCAACCAAATGATGAAGCTTTAACATATATACGTAGCCTACTGTTACAGGTCTCTCAAATTTTTGACCAGATATACCATCATAAAGAATTTCTTGACCTGAAGTAGACACCCCAGATTGTTCAAGAAGAGAAGTTATGTCTTTTTCTTTAGCACCATCAAAAACAGGTGTTGCAAAAGGAACACCCTCTTTCAAATTTTCTGCAAGTTCAAGCATTTCATCATCATTCATTTCATTTATTTTATCTTTATGGTTCTTCTGTTCATAAATTTGTAAAAGTTTATCTTTTAAATCATTTGTTTGACCTTCAATTTTCATTTTTGAAATCATTTCAGATACCTGCTTACCTAATGATGCAGATGCCCAGCCTAAATGTGTCTCTAATATCTGACCTATATTCATTCTACTTGGAACTCCTAATGGGTTTAAGACAATATCTACCGGTCTACCATCCTCTAAATAAGGCATGTCTTCAACAGGACAAATTTTTGAAATTACGCCCTTATTTCCATGTCTTCCAGCCATTTTATCACCAGGTTGTAATTTTCTTTTAACAGCAATGAAAACTTTTATCAGTTTTAAAACACCAGGCAAAAGCTCATCTCCACTTTGTATTTTGTCAATTTTATTTTCAAACTTTTGATTAATATTTCCTAACTGATTTTCATAATTCTTAATCAATGACTCAACTTGTAAAGTTATTTTTTCTTCTTCAATATTAATCTTCATTAAGTCGTTTACACTCAATGAGTCTAGTTGCTCAAATGAAAGTTTAGTATTTTTATCAAAATTATCTAATCCAGAAATATATGTCTTACCAATTAGAGTTTCTTTTAAATGATTACCAAAACTTTTTCTCAAAATATCTAATTCATCATCCCTATCTCTGGAAATCATTTCAATTTGGGAATTTTCAATGCTTATAGCTCTTTCATCTTTTTCAATTCCTCTTCTAGAAAACACTCTAATTTCTACAACAGTTCCCTTTACTCCGGGAGGTACTCGAAGGCTAGTATCTTTAACATCTGCAGCTTTTTCACCAAAAATAGCTCTTAAGAGTTTCTCTTCTGGAGTCATAGGAGACTCGCCCTTTGGTGTAACTTTACCAACAAGTATATCTCCAGATGATACCTCCGCTCCAATATAAACAATCCCAGTCTCATCTAGATTAATAAGCATTTCTTCACCAGCATTAGGAATATCTCTGGTAATATCCTCTGGACCTAACTTTGTATCTCTAGCCATTACTTCAAACTCCTCAACATGAATTGAGGTAAAAACATCATCTTGAACAACTTTTTCAGAAATTAATATTGAGTCTTCAAAATTATAACC
>JACWEB010000059.1 GCA_014653715.1 Pelagibacterales bacterium SAG-MED31 | reverse complement strand
AAAGTTTTTCTCCTTTTTCTGGAGAGGCACTGGCTAAAAGTAATGAAATTGGTTCAATAATTTCTTCCTTAGGAGCTGCTCCTGGCACAACTTCACCTGACTCAGGGACATTAATTTTGTAGGCAGTTTCTTTCATTTCATGATGTTCTGTGTCTATTATTATATCACCTAAATGACCAATAACTGTCACTACAAGTATTGCTAATATTATGGAAGCCAAAATTTTGTTAACTTCAAGACCAGACATGTGTAAACATCTATATAGATTTTTTTTAAAATGAATAGAAATGAAAACACTCAATAAAATATTAAATACTGCTTAATTGTCGCATAATTTATGAAAACTGCAATTATCATCCCGTCTAGAATGGCTTCACAACGCTTTCCAAATAAACCAATGGCTAAAATTGATGGAGTTCCAATGATTGAAAGAGTGTGGAGACAGGGAATAAATTCAAAAGTTGGAGATGTGTTTGTTGCATGCTGTGAAAAAGAGGTATTCGATTTAATTACATCAAAAGGAGGTAGAGCAATAATGACAGACCCAAACCTTCAATCTGGAACTGACAGAGTTTTTGCTGCATTTAATTCACTTGATAATAAAAATGATTATGAAAGTATAATTAATCTACAGGGAGACATGCCTTTAATTGATTTGTCAATTTTAGAAATTGTCAACATACCTCTTAATCAAAATTATGAAATAGGAACAATTGCTACTAATATTTCAGGGGATGAAGAAAAAAACAATAATGTTACAAAAGTTATAATTGATTGGGAAAAAACAAAATCTGTTGGTAACAGTATTGATTTTTATAAGGATCAGATTATAAAAAATAAAAATGTATATCAGCATGTAGGTATATACAGCTTTAAACCAAATGCTCTTTATAAATTTGTTTATTTGGAACCTTCAAAAAACGAAATTGAACGGAAATTAGAGCAACTTAGAGCTCTTGATGCAGGTATAAAAATTGGAATTACATATGTAGAAAATATACCGATTAGTGTAGATACTATGGAAGATTTAATGTTAATAGAAAATATCATAAAGAATACCAATGAAACAAATAGATAGTTTTGCT
>JACWEB010000058.1 GCA_014653715.1 Pelagibacterales bacterium SAG-MED31 | reverse complement strand
AGTTGAAAAAACATACACATGCTCACAATAAAATTGGTCATATGCAACATTTTTTAAACAATTCAATAGTGAAGGATCTTCCAAAATTAATATTCCTCTGTTTGAGAGAGAATTTTTTATTGCCCTAAAAATTTCTGAATAATTTGTTATATGGCTCAATGTATTAGCTGAATAAATTACATCTACTTTTTTTCTCATAATTATTTTTTTTGATAATTTTAAGTTCCAATATTCGGAATATACTTTAAATCCTTTCGACCTAGTTATTTTTGCTAAATTTTTACATGGTTCTATTCCTACAATTTTTCTCTTATCAAAATTTTTGATAAAAGCACCATCATTACAGCCAATTTCAACTATGAATTTTGGTTTAAATTTTTTTTTAATCTTGTCTGCTAACTTCATGAATGAAGCTTGCATAGTTTTTGACTCGGAAGACTTATATGGATAGTTTTTATTAAACATTTTTTCTTTAGGAATCTTATTTATTATTGAAACTAAATAATTTTTTGGATTAAATGCCAAAACCAATTTAAATTTTTTTTCTTTTAAACTAAGATTTTTTTTTAAAACGTAAGAATTTGCAAGTGGTTGCAATCCTAAATTTAAAAATTTTTTCATAAGTACCTTTTTAATATAAACCACATAAATCTAATTATTCCTAAAACTTTTGAAAAACATATATTTGCATTTCTAAATTTTAATAAAAAAATATTTACAATCAAAAGTAAAATGTTTTGACTTAACTTTCTTAAAAGCTTTAAAGTTCTTATTTTCTTAATTTTATAATCATATAAAAACTCTCCAAAAATAAAATTTCCATATCTGATGAAATCTGTTTTAAAACCTACTAATGAGGAATTTCCATTTCGATGAGTAGCTTTAGATCTTTGACTCTCATAAATCTTATATTTAAAACTTTTAATTCGCTGAGATAACTCTATATCTTCCCAATAAAAAAAGAAGTCCTCATCAAACATACCAATTTCAATAAACTTTTTTGTATCACATAAAAAAGTTGCACCAATCATATTTTTCACTTGAATTTCCTTTACCTTTTTTTTTATTTTTTTATTAATTTTTCAT
>JACWEB010000057.1 GCA_014653715.1 Pelagibacterales bacterium SAG-MED31 | reverse complement strand
TTTAAAAAATATTTTAAGCAAATTTGACTTAGAGATTTTTGATATAGAAAATATCGGAACTCATGGTGGTTCTAATCGTTATTATATTAAGAATAAAAAAAATTCTTTTTTTAAAGTTAAAAAAAATGTCAAAATTGAATTAAATAAAGAATTAAATTATGGATTACATAAATTTTTAACTTATAAAAAATTTGCTAATAAAGTTAAAAATTCAAAAAAAGAATTGTTACAAATTTTTGATAAACTTAAAAATAAAAAAATTATAGGCTATGGTGCTACAGCTAAATCATGCACTGTTTTAAATTATTGTAATCTCAATTTTAGGCAGATTTCCTTTTTCTATGATACTACTTCATTTAAAATAAATAAATATTTACCTGGAACAAAAATTCTCATAAAAAAATATAAAAAACTAAAGAATAGTGACGCTGATTATGTCTTTCTGGGAGCTTGGAACTTTAAATCTGAAATATTTACCAAAGAACGTGAGTATATTAAAAATGGAGGAAAACTTATCACGCATGTTCCGATACCTAAAATTATTTGAACGTTGAAAATTCTATCCCCATTTTATCCTTTTTAGATAATATTGGTTTTTTAATTGGCCATTTAATATTGAGTTTTTTATCGTTCCATTTTATAGTTTTTTCAGAATTTTTGTTTCTATAATTTGTACATTTGTAATAAACAGCACAGCTTTTTGATAAGCACAGAAACCCATGAGCAAAATTAGGTGGTATATAAATAGAAAAATTTGAATCGTATGAAATTTTGATTGAAAAATGTTTACCATACGTTTTAGAATTTTTTCTTAAGTCGACCACAACATCTAAAATTTTCCCTTGGACTACAGTTATTATTTTTGCTTGACTTTTTTTTGTTTGTAAGTGGAGACCTCTAAGAGTATTTTTTTTTGAATATGAAAAACAATCAAAAATAAATTTTTTTTTTAAAATTTTACTTTTTTCAATTTCTTTAAAAAAACCTCTATTATCTTTATAGACATTAGTTTTAATAATTACTAAATCCTTTATTTTTGTTTTAATAATCTTCATTTTATGAACTCATCAACTATTTTTTGTTGTATT
>JACWEB010000056.1 GCA_014653715.1 Pelagibacterales bacterium SAG-MED31 | reverse complement strand
CAAAATTTATATATTTTCTTCTTTCCCAACCTTCAAAAAAAATAATAAATTTTTTATCATCAAAATTATTAAATTTATTTTTATTTGTTTGAATAATTTCTTTTATTTTTTCAGATACATCTACTCTATTATTTATCTCATTATTATTTTTTTCATCAAACCATTCCATAGTTTTATTAACTCGTAAAAATGTAACATCTATTCGTTTTTTCTCATTGAGATCAAAACGTAATTCTTGATTTTCTGATTTAATTAAAAACCATTTATTTACAGCCTGTAATGAAAATTCTATATTTAAATTTATATCAAACTTTCTATCTTCTCGCTCACATGGCAGAAGATATATTGCATGTATTTGATTACCATTAATAATATCAGAATTATCTAAAAAAGACCTACCTAACACATAATCATCTTTGTGATTTATAAGTTCAATATCTGTATTATCATCACAAACTTCAGGTAATGGAGTTTTAGGTACTAAATACTTCCAATCTTCATTTATGAATTGTAAATATATAACAAACCCACAAATGATTGAAAAAAAACAAATAATAGGTATTAAAAAATAACGATGCACTAAATTTATATATAAATAAAATTTATTAATAACAAATAAATATTATTTAAATTTATTTATTTTTTTCTAACCAATTTAATAGCGAGTAAATACCATTGAAAATATTAGGGAATAATTTTTTAATAATTTTATCTGGTTCTTTTTTTTTATAAATTGAAAATTTTTTTAGTGCATTTGAGCCATCGAAATCTACAAAAGCTATTCTTGATATCAATTTATTTTTTTTAAATCCAAAATCACTTCCTGGAAGCATTGCAAATCCAGTATCAGTGAGTATTTTTTGGCACATTTCTTGTGAATTTTTAAATTTGTACTTTTTTATTACATCAATTTTACTAAAATTACATAGCATGTAAAAACCACCATCTGGTTTGACGCAATCTATATTTTTTGAAGTAAATTTTAAATAAATGAACTCACTAATAAATTTTAAGATTTCTCTTGATTTATTCAAATAATTATTATGATTTTCACTATATGCTTTAACACTCGCAAATTGTATAGGTGCACTAAC
>JACWEB010000055.1 GCA_014653715.1 Pelagibacterales bacterium SAG-MED31 | reverse complement strand
AATTTTACCTCTGTAAGAGATCCAATCTTAGGAGAAAGAGGATTTCATGAAGGCTTTGCTCATAATGCTAAACCCGAACTGTTAAATGAAAAACTGGGTGAAAATTTTGAAATTGATAATGCATCACTTAAAAAATGGTCGGTAGGATCTCCAATTCAATCCATGATGGATGCAATAGAGTACTTACTTCAAAATAATGATTTTAGTTACAAAGACATAAAAGAATTGACGGTAGAAATACCAGCTGACCGTTTTCACATTGTCAATGATAGAGAAATTCCATCTATTAGTGCACAACATTTAATCGCTGTTCATTTAATAAAAAAAAACTATGGGATATGAAGAAGCTCACGATGAAAAATTATTTAATAATCCAGAAGTAGTTAGTTTAAGAAAAAAAATTAAATCGATTTCAAGTGAGGAATTGACTATTGCTAGACCAGAAAGGCAATCTAAAATAACAATTATATTGAATAATGATAAAAAATTATTTTATCACGCAAAGTCTGTTCGAGGCACTCCAGATAATCCTATGGAGGAAAAAGATATTATTGCAAAATCTAAAAGATTATTTTCAGTTTTTAAAACATCGCAAACCGATGACCTTATTGAATTAATTTTGCATAAAGATTTTAAAATTAATGAGCTGGTTAAGTTATGTGATCTAAATTTGTATGAATCTAATTAAAAGTAACAAAACACTAGCTGCAGAAATCAAAAATATTGATTTATCAGAGGATTTAAATAAAGACCAAATTGAGTTTATTCAAAAAGCATGGGATGAAAATTTGGTTTTAATTTTCAAAAATCAAGAATTAAATGATCTACAATTAATAAAATTTAGCAAATACTTTGGTAATTTAGATTTGCCTGCGCCAAATCCTTACGGAATAAATTTTTCACCTGATCATCCAGAAATAAATGTAATTTCAAATGTAAAAGAAAAAGGAAAACCAATAGGTATCCTTGGTGATGGTGAGGCTACCTGGCATGCAGATATGACTTACAATGAAATTCCTCCAAAAGGAGCAATATTATATTCCCTAGAGGTTCCAAAAGACCAGGGTGATACCCATTTTTCTAATATGATTGAAGCTTACGA
>JACWEB010000054.1 GCA_014653715.1 Pelagibacterales bacterium SAG-MED31 | reverse complement strand
TAGAACATCATATGTTTCCTATGGTTCCATCTTATAATCTAAAAAAATTACATGAAGTTGTTAAAGATCAAATGCCAAAACCTAAAAATGGTTTATGGGATGCTTATAAAGAAATTATACCAGCAATTTTAAAACAATCCAAAGATCCTAACTATGTTTTGAAAGTAGATTTACCAAAGGAAAATTAGTTGAAAAACAAAATAGTTAGTTGGCATAAATGCTCTTTAGATAAAAAAACTTTAAAAAAATTATCAATTCGTTCAAATTGGCAAGGAACAAAACATATATTTGTATATTTTTTAGTTCTTTTTCTATCTGCTTACATGGTTGTAGTCACATGGGGCAGTTTTTGGTCAATTTTTTGGTTAATTATTTATGGAAACATTTATACGCTTTCTAATCCTATTTGGCATGAGTGTGGTCATAAAATGGCTTTTAAATCTCGATTGTTAAATGAAATATTTTATCACATCACTTCATTTATGTATAACTATGAACCTACCCGTTGGCGCTGGAGTCATCATCATCATCATACATATACTCTGCATACAGAAAAAAATTATGATCATGAAATTCAAGTAACTAAACCAACTGATTTGTTTTATATTTTAATGATACATTTGCCGGGTGGAAATCTTTTTACATTTTTGTTTGCGCATATAGAAACTATCAGACACGCATTTGGTTATAAATCTAAAGTTTTGATAGATTGTGTTCCAATTGAAAAACAAAAAAAAGTAATATTATATGCAAGAATTCACATGATTTTATGGACTATAATTCTTCTTGCTTCTATTTATTTTAAAACATGGTTTCCAATTTTGTTTTTAATTTTACCTTTTTTGTATGGATCAACTTTCATTAATATTATACACTTTATTCAGCATGCAGGCTTAGCTAATAATGTTAATGATCACCGCTTAACAACTAGAACTGTAAAATTAAATATTTTATTAAATTTTTTATGTTGGAATATGGAATATCATTTAGAACATCATATGTTTCCTATGGTTCCATCTTATAATCTAAAAAAATTACATGAAGTTGTTAAAGATCAAATGCCAAAACCTAAAAATGGTTTATGGGATGCTTATAAAGAAATTATACC
>JACWEB010000053.1 GCA_014653715.1 Pelagibacterales bacterium SAG-MED31 | reverse complement strand
AATAAGAATACTTTAGGTTTACGTGTGATTGCTCGACCTATAGCAACCCTCTGTCTTTGACCACCAGATAATTGTTTTGGCTTTCTGTGCAGATAATCTTCGATTTGTAAAATTCTTGCAGCTTCTTGAACGCGATCATTGATTTCATCCTTAGATCTTTTTTCTAACTTTAAACCAAATGCCATATTATCAAAAACTGTCATGTGTGGATACAAAGCATAAGATTGGAAAACCATGGCAATATTTCTTTGAAAAAATAATTAGGATCCCAATCAAAAAAAACTCCACCTAAATCAAAAAGAAATTTCATATAAAGTATTTTATTGTATAAATTAATAATTAATAAAATTCATTAAATTTATGCAAATTGATATTAATACTTTTATTCAAAAAAATTTAAAAAAATTAACAAATAAAAATTTTTCAAAAAAATATATATCTCAATACATTACCCCAATAATTAATAATATAAATAACTCAAAAGATAAAAAATTTATTATTACTGGATCTCAAGGTGCTGGCAAATCTACTTTAGCCCAAATATTCAAGTTAGTATTAGAAAATGCATATAAAAAAAAGGTGATGTTACTTAGTATTGATGATTATTATTTAAGTAAAAATAAACGAATGAAGTTATCAAAAAAAATTCATCCTCTATTAATTACTCGTGGGGTACCGGGAACACATGACATTAACGCATTAAAAAATGATGTAATTAATTTTCAAAAAAAACATTTTCCTATTACCACTCCAACATTTAACAAACTAAAAGATGACATTAATATTAAAAAAAAGGTTATTAAAAATGCAGAAATATTATTATTAGAAGGTTGGTGTTGTGGTTCACCATCAATAAATAAAGAATATCTTTTTAAAAATATAAATCATTTAGAAACTTTATTAGATAAAAATAAAAAATGGAGAAAATACTATAATTCTCAACTGAAGAAAAAATATAAAAATGTTTTTTCTTTATTTGATCAGCAAATTTATATTCAGCCACCCTCCTTTAATTCCATTTTAAAATGGCGGTATGCCCAAGAAAAAAATAATGCATTAAAATCAAATAAAAAAGATTTCATGAATAAGAATGACTTACAAACATTCATAG
>JACWEB010000052.1 GCA_014653715.1 Pelagibacterales bacterium SAG-MED31 | reverse complement strand
CAATAATATTTAATTTCATATCTGACTTGTTTTCTAATCGGTGCTTAGAATTAATTGGAATAAATATTGACTCGTTGATTTTTAACTCTGTTATTTGATCATCAATTGTAACCAGGGCTTCTCCACTAATCACAGTCCAGACTTCAGATCTCTTAGAGTGTGATTGGTAACTTAATCTTGACTTAGGATTGACTTCTATTTCTTTGACTTTGTGGTCACCACTATCATCTAAAACTCTATACCAACCCCACGGTCGATATTCAACCGGCCCTTTCCAACTTTTTAATATCCAACTAGACGAATTTTTTTTAAAATCTCCACCAACTCCAAACTCAAAACTTACTCTTTCGTTGTTCACAAATTTATTCATTTCAGGAATATTAGCTTGATTTCTATCACCACCATTTGCAAAAATTATTTTATCATCTGGATAAATTTCTAAAACTTTTTGAATAGCATTTGACGCAGATTGATATTCATCATCTTCAAATTCAATGGCAGCATCAACTACAGATAAATTTGAAACAATTTCTATTCTTTCATTAATAGGAAGAAAAGCACTACCCTTTTTTTTTATCAACCAATTATCTGAATTAACACCAACTACAAGTTTATTTCCTAGTTTTTTTGCGTCCTTAAAGTAAACAATATGCCCACTGTGAATAGGATCAAATCCTCCAGTAACAAGTATAATAGTTTTAGTCATTAATGAGCATCACTCCAATTATTTGCATTATTACTATCAACCGAGAGTGGTACAGAGAGATCGAACTTTGGTTTCAGTGCATTTTCCATTTCGGCCACAATTATTTTTCTATATTTTTTTAGTTTATCATTTTTAATTTCAAAAATGAGCTCATCATGAACTTGGAGAAGCATCTTGCATTCATTAGTGGCTTTTATTTTATCATTAATCTTTATCATTGCTAACTTTATAATATCTGCAGCAGTCCCTTGAATTGGAGCGTTTATAGCTGCTCTTTCTTGAAATGACCTTAAAGCAAAATTTTTATCTTTTATTCGTGGAAAAAAACACTTTCGCCCACATAGTGTTTCAACATAACCATTTTTTCGACAAAATTCTTTTGTATTTTCCATATATTCCTTTATTCCAGAAAATATAAATACTAAATATATACTTATTGAC
>JACWEB010000051.1 GCA_014653715.1 Pelagibacterales bacterium SAG-MED31 | reverse complement strand
AGCAATACTTTTTTGTAAATTTTTATATATTCTTTTATTAAAACAATTTTTGGATATCAATCTTTGAAGAGTGCCTTTTTTAAAATTATCAAAATACAAAATGCCAGATTTTCCAATGGTTTTTTGAATTGTTGATGTTTTAAAAGAAATTATTGGAAGTTTTGAAATAGCGGCATTAGCTAGAGACATTCCAAATCCTTCATATTTACTAGTTGAGATATAAAAATTACATTGCTTATACTTTGTGGTCACTTAAAAAAGGAGCAGGTAAAAAAATAATGAAAGAATTATTAAAATATATGAAAGAACAAAATAATATTGATAGTATAATGACTTTATCTCCATTAACTCCTATGGCAACTCATTATCATATTCGAAATGGCGCTAAATTAATAAAAATAAATCCAACTACTCAAAATTTTGAATATAAAGTTTAATTTTTAAAAAGTTTGAAAAGGTTTGAAATGATAAAAAAAGATTTTGGATTTGGTACTCAAATAAGAAAATCTCCATTCTTTGATTCAACTGTTAAATGGGGAGCTACAGGTTTTTCCGTATATAATCATATGTATATACCCAGAGACTTTGGAAATCCTGAAAAAAATTTCTGGAATTTAATTAATGATGCTATTTTATGTGATGTTGCGGTTGAGAGACAAGTAGAAATTACAGGGCCTGATGCTTCTGAATTTATTCAATTACTAACACCAAGAGATCTCTCAAATTTATCCATAGGACAATGTAAGTATGTTTTGATTACTAATAATGAGGGAGGGCTTTTGAATGATCCTGTTCTTCTAAGATTAGCAGAAAATCATTATTGGTTATCATTAGGCGATAGTGATATACTTTTATGGGCTCAAGGTGTGGCTATAAATTCAGGTTTAAGTGTTACAATTAAAGAACCTGATGTATCTCCTCTACAATTACAAGGTCCTAAATCTATTGATGTTATGAAAGTTTTATTTGGTGAAGAGATAATAAATATTAAATATTATTGGTTAATTGAAACTGCATTAAACGATATTCCTTTAGTTGTCTCTAGAACAGGTTGGTCTAGTGAGCTTGGTTATGAAATTTATTTACGAGATGGATCAAGAGGAAATGAATTATGGGAATTAATAATGGAAGCAGGCAAAAAATTTAACCTTCAACCAGGACATACATCTTCC
>JACWEB010000050.1 GCA_014653715.1 Pelagibacterales bacterium SAG-MED31 | reverse complement strand
GAGATCCAGTAGCGACAACTTTATATTGGGACAGTAATTCTTCGCCTTCTCGATGAAGGTCGTGGTCTGATAGGACATCGAATTTTATATTCATTTTAGTGAGCCAATGCAGCATAGACAGGTCTGCATTAAGATTTCGGCTAAAGGCTTGCCCATTTTTGTTGAGAAGAAGGCCTTTTTTTGGTCTAATATTTAGTAAGGGTTGTAAAAGAGATGTAAAAGGTACTCCAGCTCCATCTAAATATCTATCATATAGGGAGTTCAGACCCTTACCTTCTTGCATTTCATTTGCATATGCAAGATAAGTGAAAGTAGGCAAAAGATAAGCAACATCTGCACTAGAAGTTCCTTTTGAGGGAAGGACAGCAAATGGTAGATAATCAACTTGGTTATCTGCAACTAACTTTGCTGCATAAACTCCAGATTTCCATTGTTTTGGAATCTTTATGGATAAATCTGGGCTCCACTCAGCGTTAGACAAACTATCTTCATGAAAGTGTATTGCAGCATAGGAGCGAAGATTATCGAGAGGATTATCGAAATTACCAAACCAGTGTGGTCCGGTCACACTTCGGACGGGAAGTTGTGACAACATCCCATGGTTTCCTTTTCCTGTCATATCCTTTACTGTTTGCGCGGAAATATCTTGACCAAAATCCCAAGCAAATTTTGCACTTTTCATAATTTTTTCACCAGAAATATCGTTTTCAAGCAAGCTACATTCTTTGTCATCAAGCCAAAAGTCAAAGATGCAAGGATCACTGATTTTACCATTGAAATGATCATTACTGATTTTGTTTATTGCAAAGAATAGATTATTGTTTGAAGGAATAGCTCCGACTGTTTGTAGACAAAAAGTTTTATCATCAAAGCAGCTAAGATCTCTAAAATGTGACTTTGCTCGAAGTTCTAGTGAATTGTTTCTCAAACGTACTGTAAGGTGATACCATCTGTAAATAGGCAATGCGACTTTACTAACAACTTTAATTTTTCCTAACATGAAATATGGTTTACCATTCTTGGTTAGGCCGATTTCGAAACCATTCCCATCAACATCTCTGTCAGAAAGTACTGGTTGGTTCTCAGTCTTTTTAAGAGTTGGAAAAATCCATACACCTATTGTAAAATCACCTGTTAATGATTGAGAGTCCCAACCTTCAACGCTGCAATAAGATCCGA
>JACWEB010000005.1 GCA_014653715.1 Pelagibacterales bacterium SAG-MED31 | reverse complement strand
AAATTTTTAAAAGAAATAATTGAAATATTAAAAGAAGAAGCCGGAAATAAGATGGCCGTAGCTATAAGATTTTCTCCTAATGAAGATAATCAATATAATCCAAATGAAACTCTAGATTTTTTTAATGAGGTATCTGAAATGCCTGACTTATGGGATCTCACACCTTCAAATTGGGATATTGAACTTGGATCTTCTCGTTTTAGTGAAGAAGGTGATAATATAAAATTTGTTGACCACATAAAAAAAATTACTTCAAAGCCAGTTGTTGCGGTTGGAAGATTTACATCTGTTGACGCTATGGTGTCATTAATAAAAAAAAATATAATAGATATTATTGGGGCTGCCAGACCTTCTATAGCAGATCCATTTTTGCCAAAAAAAATTCAAGAAGATAGGTTAGAAGATATAAGAGAGTGTATAGGATGTAACATTTGTTACACTGGTGATCAACTTGGTGCACCAATAAGATGTACACAAAATCCAACTATGGGTGAGGAGTGGAGAAGGGGATGGCATCCTGAAATTTTACCACCTAAAAAAACAAATGATACTATATTAGTTGTTGGTTCCGGCCCTTCAGGTCTTGAAGCAGCACATGCGTTAGGTAAAAGAAATTATAGAGTACTTGTGGCTGAAGAAAAAAATAATATTGGTGGAAGAGTTGTTCTGGAATCTACATTATCCAATCTTAATGAATGGATTAGAGTTAAAGATTATAGACAACAACAATTTTTAAAACTTCCAAATGTTGAAATATTCTTAAATAGCAAAATGTATGTAAAGGATATTCTGGATTCAGAAGTTGAGCATATTGTATTTGCTACTGGATCTAATTGGAGATCAGATGGTTTTGGAAGGTCAAACACACAACCTATAAAACAATTAGAACAAAACACAAATGTTTATAATCCTGATGATATTATGAATGGAAAGTATCCTTCAGGTGAAGTGGCAGTATTTGATGATGATTATTATTATTTAGGTCCAATTATAGCAGAAATATTGCAAAAAAAAGGCTGTGATGTTACCTATATAACTACTTCTAGTGTTGTTTGTGAATTTGGAAATTATACATCTGAGCAATATAACTACCAAAGATCTTTAATTAAATCAGGTGTTAAATTAATTTTTTCCAAAAATATTATTTCATATAAAGAAAATGAATTGAAACTATCATGTATATATTCAGAAAAAATATCTAATTTAAATTCTGCCTCCTTGGTAATGGTTACTTCAAGAGTTCCAAATGATAAATTATATTATGAATTTATTGATAAACATAAAGATATTGAAAAAATTAAATCAATAAAAAGAATTGGAGATTGCTTAGCCCCTGCAACTATTGCTTCAGCTGTTTATGATGGTCGAAAATACGCTATGGAATTTGATGATGAATTTTCTGAAACTTATTTGTATAGAAGGGATTCTAATTTAAACATTTAAGAGCAAATATTCTCTTTCCCAAGAGCTAATTACTCTTAGGTATGCTTGATTTTCTACTCTTCTAATAGCAGCTATTGTCCTAACAAATTTTTGATTGAAAACTTCATTTATCTGATCATCGTTTTCAAATAATGAAACTGCTTCTTCTGCATTTTTAGGTAACATGCTTTTATCTTTACCAAATACACTTTTTTTCATTTCTGCAGTTGGTTTTAACTTATTTTTTATTCCTAAATAACCTGCTGCTAAATTAGCAGCAAAAACTAGATATGGGTTGGTATCTGATCCTGATATTCTGTTTTCTATTCTCATACTATGTTCTTCATTTGAAGGTATTCTAAAACCACAAGATCTGTTACCTAATCCCCAATAAGTATTTTTTGGAGCATCCCAAGTTGCGAATAACCTTCTATAAGAATTTATATTTGGAGCATGAATGGGCATTAATTTTGGCGTATAAGTTTGAAGTCCTGCTATATAATTCTTCATAATATTTGAAATTGTGCTGGTTTTACTAAAAAAAACATTTTTTTTATTTTTCTTTCTAATTAATGACTGATGTAAATGCAAAGAACTTCCAGGCTGATTTTCCATCGGTTTTGCCATAAAAGTTGCATATAGTTTATGTTTTAAAGCAGCTTGCCTCAATGTTCTTTTAAATAAAAAAACTTGATCAGCTAATTCTAATGGATCACCATGTTGGAAATTAATTTCCATTTGCGCAGACCCACTTTCATGATTGATTGTGTCTATCTCAATATTTTGTTGCTCACAAAAATTATAAACATCTTCAAATAAATTATCAAATTCATTAACTGCATCAATACCGAAAGCTTGCTTACCTGTTTCTTCTCTTCCAGATTGACCTAATGGTACCTCAAGTGGATAATCAGAATCTGGATTAGGTTTGACTAAATAAAATTCCACCTCAGGAGATACTATTGGTTGATAGCCCATCTCATCATAAAGTTTTAAAACTTTTTTAAGAACTGATCTGCTTGAGTTTATAACATTTGTTCCATTAAGATTAACAGCATCACAAATTACTTGTGCTGTTGGATCTTGGTACCAAGGTACATTTCTAATTGTGTTTAAGTCTGGCCGTAAAATAACATCAATATCAGTTGGATTATATACATCTACTGGCAATTCTTCATCTTCAGTAGCATAGCCACCTGAAATTGTTTGGATAAATACTGATTGAGGCAACCTGTGACTATCACTTTCTAAGCCTTGGATAAATTTTTTAGTAGGTAAAATTTTTCCTCTGGCAATTCCACCTAAATCTGGAACGAGACATTCTACCTCAGTAATAGAGTTATCATTTAGCCATTTTTCAAAATTTTCTTTCATAGGGATTATAAAATTAGACTTATTCTTGTTTAGAGGAATAAATTAGATAAAGACATATATAATTTTTATGCTTACCAAAAATCAAACCTACAGACAACATGATAATGAGAAAATTAGTTTTTACAGGAGTTCTGTTGATGATTTAAATTCAAAAGATCAATTAAATGCAGATATTGATATTGATGTTTGTGTAATTGGAGGAGGCTTAACAGGAATATCAAGTGCCCTTAATTTAAGTAAAAAAGGATACACGGTGGCTATATGTGAAGCTAGAAAAGTAGGCTGGGGAGCGTCTGGAAGAAATGGTGGTCAACTCGGCATTGGAATGAGAAAAGATCAATATACTGTTGAAAAGATGTTAGGCATAAATCATGCTAAAGAATTATGGAACTTAGGACTAGAGTCAGTTGATGAAGTTAAATCTTTAATAAAAGAAAATAATATTGATTGCCATCTTGTAAATGGCGTTATGTCTACCGCTTGTTTTGAAAAAGATATTGATGAATATAAGTTTGAAATAGAACATATGTCAAAAAATTATCAGTTCGAAGGATATAAATATTTTAATAAAAGTGAAATAAAGCATGAAATAGACTCGGATATATATCAAGCAGGAATGCTTAATTCAGGTAGTTACCATTTAAATCCATTAAAATTAACAATTAGTCTTGCTAATCTTATCAAAAAAAATGTTAAAATTTATGAAAATAATCGAGTTTTAAAACTTTATGAAAAAAATGATAAAGTTGAGATAGTTACTAAAAATGGAATTATAAAAGCAAATAAAGTGGTAGTTGCATGTAATGGGTACTTAGATACACTTCTTGGTTCTAAAAAGAATAAATTTATACCAATAAATAATTATATTGTAGCTACTGAGCCCCTAGGAGAAAAAAAAGCAAGAGAAATTATTCGTAATAACTATGCAGTTTGTGATACTAGATTTATTATAGATTATTATAGATTTTCTGAAGATTGGAGAATGATATTTGGAGGAGGGGAAACTTTTACTTCCAAATTTGTTAAAGATTCTAAATCATTCGTTACAAAAAGAATGCTTAAAGTATTTCCTCAACTTAAAGATTATAAGATAGATTATTCGTGGGGTGGTACTTTAGCTATAACTGTTAATAGACTTCCTCATTTTGGTTCAATAATGAATAATAAAGTAATTTATGCATTTGGTTATTCAGGTCATGGATTGGCTTTGAGTGTTTTAGCAGGTAAATTAATAGCTGAACATATAAATGGTAATAGTGATCGATTTAAATTCTTTAGTGATATAAGTCATATGTCAATTCCATGTGGAAGCTTATTGAGAAGACCAATATATTCTAGTACAATTATGTATTATAAGTTTAGAGATTATCTAAGTAGTTAATTAATAATCAAAAATTTTACCAGGATTTAAAATATTTTTAGGATCAAATGCTTTTTTTAAGTTTTTCATTAAATTAATTTCATATTCAGATTTAAATTTTAACAAACTACTTTTTTTAATTTGTCCTATTCCATGCTCAGCGCTAAAACTACCCCCAAAATCCTCTACTAGATTATTTATATATGAATAAATTTTGTCTCTTATTTGTATATATGAGTCATTTGAATTTAGCTCAGGTATAATCATATTGAAATGAATATTACCATCACCAATATGTCCAAATGGGTGAAACTTAATATTTGGCAACATTTTTTTAATATTATTTTGAGCAACAATAAAAAACTCTTCCATTCTATTAAGTGGAATAGATATATCATTAGTAACAATATCCCCTTCCATTTTATAAGCTTCAACTAAATCATCTCTAAATTTCCAAAATTTTTTTTCTTGTTCAATAGATTTTGGAATTAGCATATCACTGATATTATATGATATTAATTCATATTTTTTTTCAAAATAATTTTGAAATTCTTCTTTATCTTCATAAAGATTAAAACGAAAAATAATATACCAAGGAAATTGTTTATCAAAAAAATGCTTGTTTAAAAAATTATTTTTTAAACAAATATCAAAAGAGAAATTTGTAATCAGTTCGGCACTTTCAAGTTTATCATAATATATATTTCTAATTTGTTTGAATGACTCAATACAAACTTTTAAATTTTTATAAGCTGTAAAAAAAGTAAAGCTATCAACTGGTTTAGGATATACTTTAATTAATGCTTTTGATATCAATCCAAGAGTACCTTCGGAATTGCAAATTATAGATTTTAAATCATAACCAGTGTTGTTTTTTTTCATTTTTGATAAAGATGTTAATATTGAACTATCACCAGTAACTATCTCTAGCCCAATAACATTATCCTTCATACTCCCATATTTGAGGGCATTTATCCCCCCTGCATTAGTAGCTATATTTCCTCCTATCATACAAGAACCTGATGATGATAAATCAATTGGAAAATATAAATTTTCCTTATCAAGATATTCTTTAAGTTTGTCTAACACCAATCCAGATTCGACTAGTATAGTTAAATTGCTTTTGTCTATTTCTAAAACTTTGTTCATTTTTGAGAAATTAATAATTATTTCTTTCTTATTATATGTCGGAACAGAAGCACCAGTTAGGCTTGTATTTCCACTTTGAGGAACTATTTTGATGTCTCTTTCATAGCAATATCTTACTATTTTTTTTAGTATCTCTGTATTTTTTGGAAAAACTACACATAAACATTTATTATTATAAAAACCTCTCCAATCTTTATTGAATTTTTCTAAATCTTTTAGATCTGTTAAAATATTCCTTTCGCCAACAATTAATTTTAATTCTTTAAATAATTTATTATTCATCTTTGTGTGAAGCTCTCTTTAATCTATCATTAATTGTTTTACCTAAATCATGGTCAGGTATAGGTGCGACAGCAATACCGCTACATTCCGTTATATCTAAAATATTCAGATAATTATAAAAATTGTGACTTGCTTCAATTAAATTCTCTTCAGTACTTAAATTTAGATTTTTTATACTTGAATTTAATTTATTTTTTCCAAAGTTTAATAAAGCTTCATTTTTTTTTACAATATTTACATTAATTCTTATAGGTTTTTTTGGTGAATAATGTTTCAATTGACTTCCAGGTGATAATATTGAGTTTTCAATTTCAATTTCATAATTAGCAAACTTATTTTTTATCTCTTCAATTGTTAAGCTACCCAATCTTAATATTTTACACCCTGTATCAGTAGTTTTAATCACTGTTGACTCAAGTCCTAATACTGATGAACCTCCATCTATATGAAATATTTTTTTTAAGTTATCATCTAAATCATTTACAGAGGTCACAGAAGTTTTAGAAGCTATATTTGCACTTGGTGCAGCTAAGGGAAAATTTAATTCTGATAAAAGAGATAAGGCAATTTTATTATTTGGAATTCTACAACCGACAAGATTTTTTTTATTTGAAACTAAAGATGTTATTTTAGAATATTTATTTTTTTCTAAAATTAAAGTTAATGGACCAGGCCAAAATACACTAGCTAACTCTTTATCTTTTTTTTTTAATTTAAAATTTTTCTTGATTTCTTCAATATTAGCAAAATGACAAATAAGAGGATTATCGAAAGGTCTTTTTTTTGTTTGATAAATTAATTGAATAGCTGTTTTGTTATTTGCATTTCCACCAATGCCATAGACTGTTTCTGTGGGAAAAATGACAAGTTCACCACTAAAAAGTCGTTTTTTTGCTTCATCTATTCTTTTTTGATGCATATTTTATTTAAATTTTGTTTCATATAGTACTAAAATTGTTATTATATTAAAAAATTTTTTATGGGTAAAGTTATAGCATTTTCTAATCAAAAAGGTGGATCAGGAAAATCAACACTTTCTGCAAATATTGCAGTGTTGTGGAGTAATAGTGGATATAAAGTAGCAGTAATTGATGCAGATCCTCAAAAAAGTTTAACTTACTGGTTGTCAGAAAGAAAAAAATATTATGGTGCAGATGATATTGGTATCGATTTTTATAATTTTGACATCAGAATTTTGTCTGATGAAATAAGAAAAATAAAAAGAAAGTATGATTTTATAATTATTGATAGTCCTCCAGCTATTACCTTCGAGACAATACAAATTATAAAAGCATCAAACGGAGTATTTGTTCCTGTTCAACCAAGCCCACTTGATCTTATGGCTACATTGCCTTTTTTAAAAATTGCTAAAGAGGAGAGAAAAAAACCACTTATTATTCTTAATCGTGTTTTGCCAAGAGCTAAACTTACAGATGCCATGATTTTACGCTTAAGATATTCAGGAGCTAAAATTGCTCGATCTAGAATATCAAGCAAAGTAGTCTTTGCTGAAACTTTTTCTGTTGGAAGAGGAGTTATTGATATTAATGTAACCTCTGATGCTGCAAAAGAAATTATTAATGTTGGTAATGAGATTTTAAGAAATCTCTAGATTTAATGAAAAATATTACAACCGTAATTCTCGCAGCAGGAAGAAGTACACGTTTTATATCAAATAAATCAAAACTTACTCATGAATTAGCAGGTCTACCAATAGTTAGTCATGTTTATAAAAGTGCTAAGAAAGTTTCAAAAAAAAACATCGTCGTAGTTTGTAATATGGAAAATTATGAGGAATTAAAAATTCTTCTCGGTGATTGTAAACTCGTAATTCAAAAAAATCAAAAAGGAACTGCTGATGCGATAGAAACTGCAAAACCACATATAAAGTCTGATAGCTTTATTGTGCTTTTTGGAGATGTTCCTCTAATTACTGATAAATCCTTAAAAAAATTAATAAATAGTTTTAAAGATAATAATTCAGGAAGTATGATTGCTTTTAAATCCAAAAACCCCAAAGGTTATGGTAGAGTAATTTTAAAAAATAATAAAGTTGAGAAGGTAGTTGAAGAAATAAATACTACTTCATCTGAAAAACAAATAAATTTATGTAATTCAGGCATAATGTTAATTAAAACATCTGTATTTTTTAATAATGTTAAATTAATTAAATATAATAAAAAGAAAAAAGAGAAATACTTAACAGATATTTTTGAAATCTATTTTAAAAAAAATATCCCTTTTAATTTTTCAATTTCCACTGAAGATGAAATGAGTGGAATAAATAATTTATTTGATTTTAATAAAGTTGATAATCTTTTACAAAAGAAATTAGTAAATAAATTTTTAAAACAGGGAGTATTAATTAAAAAACCAGAAACTTCTTATTTTAGTTTTGATACTAAAATAGCAAAGAAAGTAACAATTGAACCAAATGTAATTATTAGGAGCAATGTTTTTATAAAGGCAGGTACTTTAATAAAAAGTTTTTCTGATTTAGATGGTGTAGTTATAGATGAAAATTGTTCAATTGGACCTCATGCTAGAATAAGATCAAATTCTAAAATTAATAAAAATTGCAAGATTGGCAATTATGTTGAAATTAAAAATTCAACTGTTGGAAATAAAACTTCAATCAGCCATTTATCATATATAGGTGACAGTGAAGTTGGCAATGAGGTTAATATTGGTGCCGGATGTATTACGTGTAATTATGATGGAGTAAAAAAAAATCAAACTATTATTGGTAATAAATCATTTATTGGTTCTAATACCTCTCTAATAGCTCCAGTAAAAATAGGAAATAATGTTAGAATTGGTGCAGGAAGTGTAATAAATAAAGATATTCCAACGAATAAACTTGCAATTAGGCGCTCTAAGTTAAAAATTTACTAAAATCTTAAGTTTAAGAGAGATATTAATCTTGTTTAGAGATTCTATTGCGTTTATTAGCCTAAATTAATATGAAAACTCAGTGGTCTCCAAATTCTTGGCGTTCAAAGCCAGCTAAACATCTTCCTATTTATAAGGATGAAGCATTATTAAAGAATTCATTAAATAAAATTAGAAATTTTCCTCCATTAGTTTTTGCAGGTGAAGCTAGATCATTAAAATCAAAACTAGCAGAAGTAGCTAAGGGAAAAGCTTTTTTGCTACAAGGTGGCGATTGTGCTGAAAGTTTTGCAGATTTTCATCCTGATAATATAAAAAATTCATTCAAAGTAATTCTTCAAATGGCAGTTGTTTTAACTTTTGGAGCGTCCTGTCCTGTCGTTAAAGTGGGAAGAATAGCAGGTCAGTTTGCTAAACCAAGATCTGCTGATAAAGAAACTGTAGATGGAATTGAATTGGAATCATATAAAGGAGACATAATTAATGGTATTAATTTTACTGAAAAAGAACGATCACCAGACCCATCTAGATTAATACAAGCATATAACCAATCAGCTTCTTCGTTAAATTTATTAAGAGCTTTTTCTCAAGGTGGATATGCCAACCTTAATAAAATTCATCAATGGAATTTAAATTTTCTTGAAGAAGAAAACGCTAATAAATTCTCTGAGATAGCAGATAGGATCGATGAATGTTTAGGTTTTATGAAGGCATGTGGAATAAATGATGGTAATGTTAGGCAAATAAATGAAACTGAATTTTTTACTAGTCATGAAGCTCTATTACTCGATTATGAAGAAGCTCTTACTAGAATTGATAGCACATCTGGTAAATGGTATGATGTTTCAGCACATATGTTATGGGTAGGAGACAGAACACGTCAATTGGATGGTGCCCATATTGAATTTGTAAGAGGTATTGAAAATCCAATTGGAATTAAGGTTGGTCCGACTACCAATGAGGAAGAGCTAATAAAAATACTTGACTATATTAACACTGAAAATGAGGCAGGTAAAATAACTTTAATTTGTCGTATGGGGGCAGAAAAAATTGATAGTCATTTGCCTAAAATCATTCAAAAAATAATTAAAGAAGAAAAAAATGTAGTGTGGGCATGCGATCCAATGCATGGAAATACTATTAAATCAAATACTGGATACAAAACTAGACCCGTTACGAGTATTTTTTCAGAAATCCAAAAATTTTTTGCAATACATAGATCTTTAGGATCTTACCCAGGCGGTGTTCATTTAGAAATGACAGGATCAGATGTGACAGAATGTATGGGTGGACTTCAAGAAATAACTGATGAAGATCTAAAAAATAGATATCATACCTTTTGTGATCCAAGATTAAATGCATCCCAATCTTTAGAAATTGCTTTCCTAATTTCTGAATACTTAAAAGATGAAAAGTTTTTATCTTTAAAGTCTTCTCAAATTTAATTTTAGATATAAATTAATATTATGAATTCTCTAAAAAAAATTGATTATATATCTGGCTGGATAAAAGAGTACGCAACCTCCCTAAGTTTTCAACCTGTTAGCCTTGTAATAGGTGTTTCTGGTGGAATAGACTCTGCTGTTACAAGTACCCTTTGTGCAAAAACAGGTTTTAAAACTATAGCTATTTCAATGCCTATTAAACAAAATTTAAATCAACACGATTTAAGTCTCAAACATTTAGATTGGTTAAAAAGTAACTTTGATAATGTAGAAATAAAAATTATTGAGTTAGATAAGGTTTTTGAATCTTTTGAAAATACAATGCAAGATTTTAACAATAGCCTTGCCTTTGCAAATTCAAGATCTCGGTTGCGTATGGTAACTCTATATCAAATATCGCAGGCAAATAGAGGGATAGTAGTTGGTACAGGTAATAAAGTTGAGGATTTTGGCGTTGGATTTTACACAAAGTATGGAGATGGTGGTGTAGATATTTCACCAATAGCTGATTGTAAAAAAACAGATGTTTGGAATATTGGAAAATCTCTTGGTATTATTGATGAAATTATTGAAGCAGCTCCCACAGACGGGCTTTGGGATGATAGTCGAAATGATGAAAGTCAATTAGGACTATCATATGTAGAGATCGAAGATGCGATGGAAAATTCTAATAGTAAATATTTTAAAAGATATAATGATATAAGAGAGCCAAATTTACATAAAATGAAACCAATACCAGTGTGTATTCTGCCTAAAGATTAATATGAAATGTAGATTTGCACCTAGTCCAACTGGTCTGCTTCATGTTGGAAACGTAAGATCTGCAGTTTTAAACTGGGCATATGCTAAAAAAAATAATGGCAGTTTTATACTTCGTATTGATGACACAGATCAAGCCAGATCCAGTAAAGATTATGAAAATAAAATTAAAGAAAATTTATCTTGGTTAGGTCTTGATTGGAATAAATCTTTTAATCAATCTGAAAGAATTGGTCTTTACAACTCAAATATAGAAAAACTTAAAAATGATGGTCGTTTATATCCGTGTTTTGAAACAGCAGAAGAATTATCTTTAAAAAAGAAATCTTTGCTTTCTTCAGGAAAGCCACCCATTTATGACAGATCTTCATTATCCCTTAGTAAGGATGAAATTAATGAAAAAATTAACTCAGGTTTAAAACCACATTGGAGATTTAAACTTGAAGAAGGCATAATAAATTGGAATGATTTAATTAAAGATCAGGTAAAATTTGATTCTAAATACCTCAGTGACCCTATTTTAATTAGAGAGGATGGATCACTTCTCTATCATTTACCTTCAGTAATTGATGATATTGATGAAGATATCACTCATATCATTAGGGGAGAGGATCATATATCTAACACTGCATTTCATATACAAATTTTTAGGGCATTAGGGGCTCATCCGCCATATTTTGCTCACCATCCTTTTTTAACTGATCAAGAAGGAAAAGGTTTTGGAAAAAGAATAGGCAGTCTCTCTATTGAGAATTTGAGATCTGTGGGATATGAAGATATTTCCATTATAAACTATTTACTTAATATAGGATCAAGTGAAGATATAAAGCCAGAAACTAAATTAGATAATATTATTAATAATTTTGATATAAAAAACATATCAAATTCGTCTGCTAAATTTTCAGATAATGTACTTAAATCTTTAAATTCAGATTTGCTAAAAATTTATAATTATGATGATATAAAATCAAAATTTAAATTGTTAGATATCAAAGTTGACTCAAAAAAGCTTTGGAAATTTTCCCAAAATAATATTGAATTTTTTAAAGATATTGAAAATTGGTTAAAAACAATTGAAATTATTATTGATATAAAAAAATATGCATTTCCTGATACTTTAATTGCTTCTGCAATAGAGTGTATTCCTGAAGATCCATTTTCATATGAAACATGGGATAGTTGGACTAAAGCAATAAATGTTAAAACAGGCTTAAAAGGCAGAGGTTTGTATATGCCATTAAGGTTAATTTTAACTGGGAAAGAAAAAGGCCCTGAGCTTAAAAACTTTCTTCCATTACTAGACAAAGAGACATTACTGAGGAAATTTGGAAAAATATAGAAAAATTCAATTAATTGTCTATTAGCTAATTTAAATATGAATGAAGAAAATAAAATTTATATTTTTGATACCACTTTAAGAGATGGTCAACAGACTACAGGAGTAAATTTTTCTGTAAGTGATAAAATGACAATAGCTAAAAGTCTTGATGAATTAGGTGTTGATTATATTGAGGGGGGGTGGCCAGGTGCAAACCCAACCGATAATGATTTTTTTTCACGTAATTTAAATTTTTCTAAATCAAAATTTACTGCATTTGGAATGACTAGGAGACCTGGAAGAAGCGCTCAGAATGACCCTGGTTTAAATGCATTAGTAAATAGTAATGCATCCACAATTTGTCTTGTTGGCAAATCATCATCTTTTCAAGTTAGAAATGCATTAGGTATCTCAGAAGAAGAAAACCTCTTAATGCTTGAGGATAGTTTTAATTATTTAAAATCAAAAAATAAAGAGGCAATATATGATGCTGAGCATTTTTTTGACGGTTTTAAAAACAATAAAGAATATACATTAAAATGTTTAAGTGGTGCTTTGAATTCATCTGCAAGATGGATTGTATTATGTGATACTAATGGTGGAACTCTACCAAATGAAATCTCAAATATAATTGAAGAAGTTAAAAAAACTATACCTGCAGAAAAATTAGGCATTCATGCTCATAATGACACTGAAAATGGAGTAGCCAATGCTTTAGCTGCAATTAATACTGGTGTCAGACATGTTCAGGGAACAATTAATGGTTTGGGTGAAAGGTGTGGAAATACAAATTTGGTATCATTAATTCCTTCATTGGTATTAAAAACAGATTTTCATACTAATATAGAAGAAAAAAATCTTAAATCTCTTACAAAAATTTCAAATACATTAAGTGAACTTCTAAATGAACCAAAATCAAAGACTGCGCCTTACGTAGGTGAAAATGCATTTTCTCATAAAGGAGGTTTGCATGCTTCCGCAGTAGCTAAAGACCCTTCAACATATGAGCATATTGACCCAGAATTAGTTGGAAATTCAAGAAATGTAATTATTTCAGATCAAGCTGGCAAAGCTAATTTGATAAGTCAATTAAACAAATTAGAAATCAAAATAGACAGTGAAAAAATAAATGAAATATTAGAATTGATTAAACAAAAAGAAGCTGAAGGCTTTAGTTATGATATTGCACTTGCTAGTTTTGAGCTTCTTGTTAGAAGACATGTTGGTCAAATTAAAGATTATTTTAATCTTAATAAATTTAGGGTTACCGATGAAAGAAGATGGAATGCAAAAGGTAAGTTGGTAACTGACTCCGAAGCTACTGTTCAATTAGAATTAAAAAATGAAGTAAAGATGACAGTAGGCATTGGTAATGGTCCAGTAAATGCAATTGATAGCGCGTTAAGACAGGCTTTAATAGATTTTTATCCGACTTTAAAAGATTTAACTCTAACTGATTATAAGGTTATGATTTTGTCATCAGATAAAGGCACAGGCGCTATTACAAGAGTTCATATAGAGTCGACTGATGATAGTAAGAAACATTGGACAACTGTAGGTGTTTCCTCAAATATTATTGATGCTTCTTACAATGCAATATATGATAGTATTACTTACAAATTATTTAATGATTTAAATAAATAAATTGAAAAAAAAAAATCCAACTATTGTTCTTGTAAGGCCTCAGCTTTCTGCAAATATTGGAATGGCTGCTAGAGCAATGGATAACTTTGGATTATCAAACTTATACATTGTAAATCCTAGGGATGGGTGGCCAAATAAAAAAGCTGAGAGCTCATCAAAACATGCTGATAAAATAATTAACAAAGCTAAAGTTTATGATCATCTAGAAGATGCAGTTTCCAGTTTTGATTTAGTAATAGCTACTTCAAATAGAAAACGTTTTTTGAAAAAAAATATATATGATAGTTTTAATACATTGCAAAAAAAAATTAGAGATTTTAAAAATACTGCTATATTATTTGGTCCTGAAAATTCTGGTTTATCAAATGAAGATATTAGATTAGCTAACTTTCTATTTACCATCCCTACTTATAGTTCAAATAAATCACTTAATTTATCACACGCAGTTTCAGTAATTTCTTATGAGCTATTTCAAGTAAATAATTCGTCAAAAAATAATATTTCAACTTTAGATATGGACATAGTTAGTAAATTTGAACTCTCTAATTTTATAAAATTTTTGGTTAAAGATCTAGATTCTAGAGGTTTTTTTAAACCTATAGAAAAAAAAACTAGTATGATAGATAATATCTATTCTATTTATAACAAAATTGACTTATCTAAAAAAGAACTTCGTATGCTCTGGGGGATGCATAAAAAGCTAAAAAAACCGCCCAAAATCATTAAATAATGGATTTGACATCAACAAATTAATCTCTATAAACCCCATTAATTAATGACAAAAAGAATATCTGCAAAATATAAAATTGATAGAAGGTTAGGCTGTAATCTATGGGGCAGACCAAAAAGTCCTTTTAATAAAAGAAATACTAAACCTGGTCAACATGGCGCCATGGGAATGAGAAAAAAATCATCAGATTATGGAAATCAGCTTTTTGCTAAACAAAAGCTAAAATTTTATTATGGTGACTTAACCGAAAAACAATTTCGAAGAATTTACACTAAAGCATCAAATACTAAGGGTGATACGAGTCAAATTTTGATAGAACTTCTGGAAAGAAGACTTGATGCTATAGTTTATAGAATGAAATTTGTCCCAACTATTTTTGCTGCTAGACAAATAGTTAACCACGGACATGTCAAAGTAAATGGTAAAAGAGTAAACATTCCTTCTTTTTCCGTAAAAGATGGTGATGAAATATCTCTTAAGGATACAAGTAAAGAGATTAATCTTGTTCAAGAGTCAATTGTTTCTCAGGAAAGAGAAATACCAGAGTACGTAGAAGTTGATATTAAAGAATTCAAAGGTAAGTTTTTAAGGGCCCCCTTAATTCATGATGTTCCATATCCAGTTACAATGGAGCCAAATTTAGTTATTGAGTTTTATTCTAGATAACCTTGAAGTATTAACTGCATCATAAATAAAAATAAATACTGCTATCCATATTACAATAAAAGCAATAAATTTTTGCACCTCCATATATTCATCTAGAATAAATACTGAAGTGATAAAATGAAAACTTGGTGCGATATAAAATAATACTCCAGCCAAACCTAAGGTTGTATGACGTAGTCCAAGATTAAAAAAAAATAAAGGTATAATGGTTACAATACCTGTGAAAAATAACATAATTGAAATGTAGCTAAAATCTAAACTGAAAAAGCTAATATTTTCATAGCTTAAGTAAATTAAATAAGGCAAAGCAAATAATGAAATTAGTCCAGACTCAAAAAGAAGTCCTATAGCTGGTGAAATTTGAATTTGCTTTCTTAATAGACCATATACACCCCATGTTGTTCCTATTAATAAAGCAAGAAATGGAAATTTATCTAAGGTGGTAAAAAGAATAAAGCATGCTACTAACATTAATAAAACTGATATGATTTTTCTTAAATTTAATTTTTCTTTTAAAATTAAATAACCAAGAGAAATACTAATCAAAGGTGTGAGAAAATATCCTAAAGAGGCATCTTGTACTTTATCTATACTAACAGAGTAAATAAAACCTAGCCAGTTTGTAGCAATTAATAATGATGTAATTGTTAAGATTATAATATTTTTTAATGATTTAAATAATTTAAAAAAATCATAAATATTATTTAAAAATAAGAGAGATAAAAAAAGTACAAAAAAAGACCATACGCCCCGGTGCATCGCTACTTCCAGTGATGGTATGAATTTAATTTCATTAAAAAAAAGTGGTTGAGGCATACCCCACCACATAGCTGCTAGGCAGGCATAAAAAACACCTCTGGTAAAATTAGTTTTCAAACTAAGAAGGTTTTACGTCTATTCCTCTACTATTAAATAATTCAAGAAGTTCACCTGTTTCATGCATTTCTTTAACTATGTCACAACCTCCAATAAATTCTTCTTTAACATATAATTGAGGAATAGTTGGCCAATTTGAGAATTGTTTAATTCCTTCTCTCATTTCATTGCTATCTAATACATTCACACTACTAAACTTTACACCAATATCAGACAACACTTGTACAGTAGCAGCAGAAAAACCACACATAGGAAAAACTGGTGTTCCTTTCATAAATAAAACTACATCATTTGATTTAATCTCATTTTTTATATTTTCTGAAACATCAACTAAATTATTTTCATTCATTTTTACTCCGTTCTAGTTTTTAACATTAATGCATGAAGTTCATTACCCATTTTCCCTTTCAATGAATCATAAACCATTTTGTGTTGTTCTATTTTTGATTTTCCTTCAAAAGATTTTGATATAACAGTGGCACTATAATGATCTCCATCGCCTCTTAGATCTTCAATATTTATTGTAGAGTCAGGGAAACTCTCTCTAATGTGTTTTTCTAAATCTTCTTTTGATAAAGGCATTATGATTAAATAGGTTATTAATTGTTAAAAATAAAGGTTATTTAACTTTATTTTTAAATATCCAATCTATTTTGCTATTCTTTTTATCAATTTCTAAAACTTCTTTTAATTCTTTTTCTGTTATTTTTTTTAGTAAAGTTTTGTCGTTTTTTAATACATCTTTAAAGTTTTTATTATTTTCCCATGCAATCATTGCATTTCTTTGAACAATTGAATAAGCATTTTGTCTAGAAAGGCCCTTTTGAGTCAATTTTAAAAGAAGTTTTTGACTATTATGTAGTCCACCTAATAAATTTAAATTTTTTTTCATATTTTCTGGATAAACTCTCATAGTTTTCACAATTTCATTTAATCTACTTAGTGAAAAGTCTAGTGCAATAGTAATATCAGGTGCCATAATCCTCTCAACACTAGAATGGCTAATATCTCTCTCATGCCATAAAACAATATTCTCCATTGAAGGTATCACTGCACTGCGTATATACCTGGCTAATCCTGTTAAATTTTCACTCAAAACAGGATTTCTTTTATGAGGCATTGCAGACGATCCTTTTTGTTTAGGGTTAAATTTTTCTTCCACTTCAAGTAATTCAGTTCTCTGTAAGTGTCTTATTTCAACAGCAAAGCGTTCAATAGAAGAGGCTATAATTCCAAGAATAGAAAAAAAGAATGCATGTCTATCTCGTGGTATGATTTGAGTTGATATATCTTCTGTTTTTAATTTTAATTTATTAGCTACATATTTTTCAACTCTAGGATCTATACTGTCATATGTACCAACTGGACCTGATATTGAGCAAATACTTATTTCATCTATTGCTAGCTCTAATCTTTTGAAATTTCTTTTAAATTCATTATAGAATGATGCTAATTTTAAACCAAAGGTTATTGGCTCAGCATGAATCCCATGACTTCTGCCAATCATTGTAGTTTTTTTATATTTTAATGATTTAGATTTTAAATTTTTTAATAAAATTTTTAGTTCTTTACTTATTATTTTACCTGTCTGCTTTAATTGGATTGAAAAACCAGTGTCTATTATGTCACTTGAAGTTACACCATGATGAAAGTACTTTGATTGTTTGCCTATATATTTACTAACGTTATCAATAAAAGCATTTACATCGTGTCTTGTTTTTTTTTCTAATTTATTAATCTCATAAACATTGAATCTCGCTTTTTTTTTTATTTCTTTAGCAGCAATTTTTGGAATAATGCCAATATCAGCTAATTTTTCAGCAATAAGAATTTCAATTTCTGTCCAAATTTTAAACTTATTTTCTAGCGTCCAAATTTTTTCTATTTTTGTTCTATTATATCTTGGTATCATGTTTTACTTTATAAATCATTTATTGGAAAATCTGTATTGTTTTGTGAGAGTGTAAAAATTTCATTACCTTCTTCTGTAATGCCTATAGTATGTTCAAACTGAGCAGAAAAAGACTTATCTTTGGTCACAGCTGTCCATCCATCGTTTAATATTTTTACTTTCCAGTCCCCCAAGTTAATCATAGGTTCAATCGTAAAAAACATTCCTGGTTTTAGTTCTGGCCCTTCTCCTGGATTTCCATAATGAAGTACACTTGGAGGAGTATGAAATTGCTGACCAATTCCATGACCACAAAAATCTTTTACAACTGAATAATTTTTATTTTCTGCATATTCTTGGATTTTATAACCAATATCACCAAAAGTTTTTCCAGGCTGAGCTTCTTTTATTCCTATTTGAAGACATTCGTATGTTGTCGTTAATAAATCTAAGTGTTTTTTATTTGCTTTATCTGCAACAAACATTCTTGAACTATCTCCATACCAGCCATCTAATATAACTGTAACATCAACATTTATAATATCTCCAGCATTAAGAAATTTTTTTTCATTAGGAATTCCATGGCATACAACATGGTTAACAGATGTACATATTGATTTTGGAAAACCTTTATAGTTTAATGGTGCTGGAATAGCATTATTTTTTAAAATTAAATCATGACAAAAATCATTGATTTCTAAAGTTGTAATGCCTGGATTAATTATTTTATACAATTGATCAAGAACATGAGCTGCAAGCCTTCCAGCCTGTCTCATTTTTTCAAAGTCTTTTTTTTGATATAATGGAATACTATCAAAATGCATTTAATATTCTATTTAATGTTTTTATTTGCTAAATAACAGGATAATTATAAAATTTATGAATATTTTTACAGCTGGCATTTTAATAATTGGTGATGAAATATTATCTGGAAGAACACAGGATACAAATGCAAACTTTATTGCAAAAAATTTAACTTCTTCAGGAATAAAGCTTGAAGAAATAAGGGTAATTCAGGATGATAAAATAATCATAATTGAATCAGTAAAATCTTTTAGTGAAAAATATAATTATGTTTTTACCACAGGAGGAATTGGTCCAACACATGACGATATAACTTCTGAAAGCATTGCAGAGGCTTTTAATAAAAAATATGAAACTAATTTAGAGGCATTTAATATTTTAGAAAAATATTATCCTAAAGGGGATTTTAACATTAGTAGGCAAAGAATGGCTAAAATGCCATCAGATGTTGATTTGATTTATAACCCTATGACTGCTGCCCCTGGTTTTAAGATAAAGAATGTTTTCGTTTTACCAGGCGTTCCAAAAATTATGGAACAGATGCTCAAAGATGTTTTATTAAATTTGGATAAAGGTAAGCCTAAAAAAATCACAACTATAAACACTGATTTATATGAAAGCAAAATAGCATCTTCTTTAAGTGATATTCAAAATCAATTTTTTGACTGTTCAATTGGAAGTTATCCATACTTTAATTTTATTTCAAAACAAGGAGGAGTAAATATTGTAATATCATCTTGGGAAATGAATTCTTTAGATGAAATAGAAAAAGAAATTATTAATATGATAAAATTTAATGGTGGCAATTACTCTATTGTCTGATAATACTTTTTTTAATTGGCCTCGTGGTGGAATGGTAGACACAAAGGACTTAAAATCCTTGCCCTTTTGGGAGTGCCGGTTCAAGTCCGGCCGAGGCTACCATATTTATATATAAAATGTTTAGTTTTGTAACACTTGGATCAAATAACTTAGAAAAAAGTAAATTTTTTTATGATGAAATTCTAAGATTAATTGATATAGAAAAAGTCGAGGAAACAGAGAGCTATGTTGGTTATGCTAAAAAGAAAAGTTTAAAACAAGTTGAATTTTACTTGATGAAGCCTCATAATAAGAAAGAGGCCACTTTTGGAAATGGAACTATGATTACCTTTACAGTTGAAACAAAGGAGAAAGTTGTTAATTTTTATAATTTAGCATTAAAATTAGGTGGAACTGATGAAGGGTTTCCTGGACCAAGACATGAAGAACATTATTATGCATATTTTAGAGATCTTGATGGAAATAAAATATGTATTTTTTGTTCAGATTAGTTTTTAATATTCAAACTGCTCATTTAAAATTTTATCTTCAATAGAATGCTTTTTATCAAATAAAATTTTACAGATTTTATCTTTTGAAGATTGAATAATAACTTCTTTAATGTTTCTAAATTCTATATTATCGGCAGTAACACTTACATGCCTTTCTTTGAAATTTAATACATTAATTTTTATTATATTTATTTCAGAAAGAAGAGCTCCTCTCCATCTTCTAGGTCTAAATGCACTGATAGGTGTTAAGGCTAGTAATTTTGAGTCTAAAGGCAATATACTTCCATGAGCCGATAAATTGTACGCTGTGCTTCCAGCTGAAGTTGAAACTAAGACACCATCACATATAAGCTCATTCATTCTTATGACATCATTAATTTTAATTTGAAATTTAGAAGCTTGATAGCTTTGCCTCATTAATGAAACTTCATTATAGGCAATTGACTCATGTATATTATCAATTTCATTTTTTGCTATCATTTTAAGAGGTCTTAATTCTGTTGATTTAGAATTTTTTATAACATTTTCTAAATTATTATTTTTAGTTGAATTCATTAAAAAACCAACTGAGCCATAATTTATGCCAAAAAAGGGTTTATTTAGATTATTGAAGTCATGAAGGGATTTTAATAAAATTCCATCTCCTCCAATTGGAATAATTATATCTGCTTGTTCTGGATCACTCTGTGAATAATAATTTATATAATCTTCTTTTGCTTTAATAGCCTTTTTTGAATTTGAGGATGTGAAATGAAATTTCATTACCCACCTGTTTCATTCATATGCCTATTTAAATAAGGCTTGATTCCAGAATTAATAATAAAATCATGTCTCCTAGGCTTAATACTTAGAGCAAATCTAATTTTTTCTTTAATATAGTTATCGCCTCTATCAGTTCTCAAAATTTCTCTAAAATCAACAAAATCATTTTGCCCAAGACACATATAAAGTTTTCCTGTGCTTGATATCCTGATTCTATTGCAGCTAGCACAAAAATTATTTGACAAAGGTGTAATAAAGCCAATTTTTATATCTAAATTTCTGCTTGTGTAATAATTAGATGGACCGCCAGTTCTATAATTAGTTTTTTCAAAATGATAAATCATATCTAGTTTTTTGTAAGTACTATCAAGACTTACAAATTGCATGTGTCTTGGAATATCAGTGTCACTCATTGGCATTACTTCTATAAAAGTAATATCTAATAAATTTTTATTTGCCCAACTAACAAGATCAGAAATATGTTCTTCATTAAAATTTTTAAAAACAACAGTATTAATTTTTACTTTAATATCATTTTTTTTTGCCTCTTCTATTCCATCAAGTACATTATTTAAATTTCCAAATCTGGTTATTTCTTTATATTTTTCTTCAATAATAGTGTCTAAAGATACATTTATTCTGTTTATTCCATTATTTTTTAATTCTCTTGCGAATTTTTTTAATAAGCTTCCATTTGTGGTAAGTGTAATTTCCTTTAGTTTTGTATTAGATTTTTTATAATTTAAATTTTTGATTAAATTAATGACATCTTTTCTTACTAAGGGTTCGCCACCTGTAAGTCTTATTTTTTCAACTCCTAATTCAATAAAATTATCACATAATCTCTCTATTTCTTCTAAACTTAAAATTTCATTTTTAGGAAGAAAATTCATTTTTTCTTTCATGCAATATACACATCTTAAATCACACCTGTCAGTAACTGACACTCTTAAGTAATTTATTTTTCTTAAAAACTGATCAACTATCTGCATTAATATTTATTATTTCAAGATTAACTTTGTTAATATTAATTGTTTTTTTTCCAACATTTTCAAAATTTATTGTTATTAAATTATTAATCGAAGACTGAATTTGCCCAATACCCCATTCTTTTTTCTTATCACTATTAATAACATATATTCCAGGTGTGAAAAGGCTAGTTAAATTTTCCATTAATTATTAATTAATATTTTCTTAATTAATTTAATCTTTTTTCAGCTTTTTCATGCATCTCTTGTGCTTCTATACTTAAAGTTGCTACAGGTCGCGCTTCAAGCCTTTTTAAACCTATTGGTTCACCAGTTTCTTCACAATAACCATATGTTCCATCTTCAATTCTTCTCAAAGCTGCATCAATTTTATTGATTAATTTTCTTTCTCTATCTCTTGTTCTAAGTTCAAAAGTTCTATCAATTTCTTCTGAAGCTCTATCAGTCATATCTGGTTTTGTTACATTTTCATTTTGAAGATTATTTAATGTTTGTGAGGATTCTCTCAAAAGTTCACCTTTCCAGTTTTCTAGTTTCTGTCTAAAATACTCTTTCATTTTAGCATTCATGAACTTTTCTTTTTGCGTAGGTTTGTATATTTTTGATATTTTTGCCATATTTTTAAACTTGAAAGGACTTATCAAAAGAATATTTAATTTCAAGACTAATATTTTTAAAAAATAATTCATATTTATCAATGTAATATTTTGTATTTATAAAAAGAACAAAAATAGAACTTTTAAAATTAGAACAAAACATGTACAAAAAAACATGATTTGCAAGAATCACAATAAAAAACTACCAAAAGATGGAGAAAACAATGTCTCAAGCTAAATTAAAAGTAATAGAGAATAATATAATGAATGAAGAAAATAGAACTAAATCTTTAGAGGCTGCTGTCAGTCTTATTGAAAAAAACTATGGAAAAGGTTCAATTATGAAACTTGGATCTAAAACTAATGTGGATATAGAATCAATATCAACTGGCTCTCTTGGTTTAGATATAGCCTTAGGTATAGGCGGGGTTCCAAAAGGCAGGATAGTTGAGATATATGGTCCTGAAAGTTCAGGAAAAACAACGCTGGCAACACATATTGTTGCTGAGTCTCAAAAAAAAGGTGGAAATTGCGCATTTATTGATGCTGAGCACGCTCTTGATCCCGCATATGCAAAAAAATTAGGTGTTAATCTTGAAGAGCTTTTAATATCTCAGCCTGATACAGGTGAGCAAGGTTTAGAAATTGCTGATTCTCTCATAAAATCTGGAGGTATTGATGTGTTAGTCATTGATTCTGTTGCTGCACTTGTCCCAAGAGCTGAGCTTGAAGGTGACATGGGAGATTCTTTACCTGGATTACAAGCTAGATTAATGAGTCAAGCACTTAGAAAATTAACCAGCTCTATTGCTCAATCAAATACATTGGTTGTTTTCATAAATCAGTTAAGAATGAAAATTGGCGTAATGTTTGGTAGTCCTGAAACTACAACAGGTGGAAATGCTCTAAAATTTTATTCCTCCGTTAGAATGGACATAAGAAGAATAGGAGCAATTAAAGATAAAGATGAAATTGTTGGTAATCAGACAAGAGTTAAAATAGTTAAAAATAAAGTTGCGCCACCATTTAAAGTTGTAGAATTTGATATTATGTATGGTGAAGGTATTTCTAAACTTGGGGAACTTGTTGATCTTGGAGTTAAAGCTGAAATTATTGATAAGGCAGGATCTTGGTTTGCATATAAAGATCAAAAAATTGGCCAAGGCAGAGAAAATGTTAAAAACTTTCTCAGGGATAACCCCCCCTATAGCTCAAGAAATTGAAAATAGAATTCTTGAAAATGCAGGAGTTGTTGAAAAAGCAATGATGGAAGGTGAGATTAAACCTAAAGCTAAAGAAGAAAAAGCTGAAGAATAATAAATATTTATTTTAATTTAAAAAAAGGGAGCTTTGCTCCCTTTTTTTTTGATTAGACATAGTAAAAATCAAGTTATAATACGTCCTCATGAATTCTAGTGAAATAAGATCAATTTTTTTAAATTATTTCAATAAAAATGGACATGAGATTGTTCACTCAAGTCCTCTAGTTCCTCATAATGATCCTACTCTAATGTTTGCTAATTCTGGTATGGTCCAGTTTAAAAATATTTTTACTGGTAAAGAAAAAATAAATTATAAGCGCGCTGTTACATCACAAAAATGTGTAAGAGCTGGTGGCAAGCATAATGATTTAGAAAATGTTGGTTACACTGCAAGGCACCATACATTTTTTGAAATGTTAGGAAATTTTTCTTTTGGAGATTATTTTAAAAATGAAGCAATAGAATTTGCATGGAATTTGATAACGAAAGAATTTGGTATTGATAAAAAAAAACTACTTGTTACTGTTTTTAATGAAGATGAAGATGCCTATAATTTATGGAAAACTATTGCAGGTTTAGATGATGATAAGATTATAAAAATTAATACATCTGATAATTTCTGGTCAATGGGTGATACTGGACCCTGCGGTCCTTGCTCTGAAATATTTTATGATCATGGAGGTAAATATCCTGGTGGACCTCCAGGAAGCCCAAATGAGGATGGTGACAGATTTATAGAAATTTGGAATTTAGTCTTCATGCAATTTGAACAAATAAGCTCATCTGAGAGAGTTAACCTTCCTAAACCTTCAATTGATACAGGGATGGGATTAGAGAGAATTACAGCGCTATTAAACGGCACTAATGATAACTATAACACTGATCTTTTTAATCCTCTTATAGATAAATCAATTCAGTTATTAAATAATGAGAGTTTTAATGAAAGTCCAAGTCACAGAGTAATAGCAGATCATTTAAGATCCTCATCTTTTCTAATTGCAGATGGTGTAACACCCTCTAATGAAGGTAGGGGTTATGTTTTGAGAAGAATTATGAGAAGGGGAATGAGACATGCTCACTCTCTTGGAAATAAAGACCCAATTTTTGCTAAAATGTTTCCTACATTGCTAGAAACGTTTCAAAATTCTTTCCCTGAATTGGAAAGAGCTAATGATTTAATTTTAAATACTTTTTTGAATGAGGAAACAAAATTTAAAGAAACGGTTGAAAAGGGACTAAAAATTTTAGAAGAAGAAATTTCCTCATCTCCAAAAAAATTAGATGGAGAAATTGCATTTAAATTATATGACACATACGGTTTTCCTTTAGATTTAACTCAAGATTACCTGAGATCAAAAAATATTGAGGTAGATATTGATACATTTAATATAAAAATGAAAGAGCAGAAGGATAGGGCACGACAAAGTTGGAAAGGTACAGGTGATATAGAAGATCAAAAAAAATGGTTTCAAATTACTGAAAATTTAAGCCCAACTGAATTTTTAGGATATGAGCAAACTGAAAGTGAAAGTGAAATTATTTCTATTATTAAAAATGATACTGAAACTGAACTTTTATCAGTAGAAGATGAAGCTATTATCATTCTTAATCAAACACCTTTCTATGGAGAAAGTGGTGGACAAATTGGAGATAGTGGAAAAATTATTTTTGAAGATAGTATTTTTGAAGTTTATGATACGACTAAATTATTTGGATCATTTTTTTTACATCATGGAAAAGTTAAAAATGGTCAATTTTCAAAAAAAGAGAGTGTGACTGCAATAATTGATACAAATAAACGTCAACTAACTAAGTGTAATCACTCTTCAACGCATTTATTACACTCTTCACTGAGAGAAGTTCTAGGCAACCATGTTTCTCAAAAGGGGTCTTTAGTTAATAATGAAAAACTGCGATTTGATTTTAGTCATAATGAGCCAATAAGCTCTGATAATATTATTAAAATTGAAAATTATGTTAAAATGGAAATTATTAACAATTCTCCTGTTAATACAAAAATAATAGATCATCAAAAAGCAATTGAAGAAGGCGCTATGGCTTTATTTGGAGAAAAATATGGTGATGAAGTGCGTGTTGTATCTATGGGCAGTAAAGAGGGTGAAAAAATATTCTCAAAAGAATTGTGTGGCGGCACACATGTCAGTCGTACGGGTGATATAATTGATTTTAAAATTATTAATCAGTCAAGTGTTGCATCAGGTATCAGAAGGTTAGAGGCTTTAACTAATATTTATGTTAAGCAATTTGAAAATGAACAAATTCGATTACATCAACAAAAAGAAGATGATAATAAAATTAAACTTGATCAACTCATTAAAGATATACAAAAAATAGATAGTAACTTTATCTATTCCAATAAAAATAATTATAGTTTATTGGACCAAATTAAAGAATTAAGAAGAAGCTTGGAAATTAAAAAACAAAATTTAAATAAAGAAAATTTATCTCAAAATATTTTAAGTGAGAAGATTAACGATACAACATTTGTATATCTCGTTACGGATGATTATCCACCTAAACTACTAAAGCAATTTGTAGATGACCAGAAAAATAAATATCAGCAAAAGTGTGTATCTTTAATTATTTCTTCAAATAACAATAAACTATCAATTGTTCTTGGTGCCACAAATGATTTAACTGATAATTTTGACTCATCAAAGATTATTCAGGAAGTTTCAAAAATATTAGGAGGAAAAGGTGGAGGAGGTCGTAAGGATATTGCTCAAGCTGGAGGAACTGATTTAACTAACTTAGAAAATGCTATAAATAAAATTAGAGACAGTCTAAATTTTTAGTTTTTCTTCCAAATTTACTTTTAAAGCTTCTAGAAAGTCTTGAGTATTTAACCATTTTTGATCAGAGCTAATTAGAATTGCTAAATCCTTTGTCATTTTCCCTGATTGAACTGTATTTATACATGTATCTTCAAGACTCTTAGCAAAAGTGACCAAATTACTATTTTCATCAAATTTACCTCTAAATTGCAAACCTCTAGTCCATGCAAATATTGACGCAATCGGGTTGGTTGATGTCTCTAAACCTTGTTGATGATTTCTATAATGTCTTGTTACCGTTCCATGAGCAGCTTCAGCTTCTATAGTTTTGCCATCAGGTGTCATTAATACACTTGTCATTAATCCCAATGACCCATATCCCTGTGCAACGGAGTCAGATTGAACATCGCCATCATAGTTTTTGCAAGCCCAAATAAAATTACCTTCCCATTTAAGTGCTGTTGCAACCATATCATCTATCAATCTATGCTCATACACTATATCTTTTTCTTTGAATTTTTCAGCAAACTCAGTTTGAAAAACATCTTCAAATAAATCTTTAAATCTTCCATCATATACTTTTAAGATTGTATTTTTTGTCGATAGGTAAACTGGCCAACCTAACTCTAGTCCATAATTAAAACAAGCTCTAGCAAAATCAATAATTGATTGATCTAGGTTATACATCGATAGTGCTATTCCTTCTTTTTCAAAATTATAAACATCCTTTGTAAAACCTTCACTTCCATCTGATGGTTCGAATACCATTTTTAATTTACCAGGTTTTGATATTAATGTGTCTGTCGCTCTGTATTGATCTCCAAAAGCATGTCTTGCTACTACAATAGGTTTATTCCAGTTTGTAACTATTCTAGGAACATTTTTGCAGATAATGGGCTGTCTAAAAATTGTTCCACCTAAAATATTTCTTATTGTGCCATTAGGTGAACGCCACATTTTTTTTAAATTAAATTCCTTAACTCTATCTTCATCTGGCGTAATAGTTGCACATTTGATACCAACACCATATTTTTGAACAGCTTCAGCTGCATCGATGGTAATTTGATCATCAGTATTATCACGACTAGTAACCCCTAAATCATAGTATTTTATATCAATATCAACGTAAGGAAGAATTAATTTATCTTTGATGAACTCCCATATTATACGTGTCATTTCATCTCCATCCATCTCTACGACAGGGCTATTAACTTTTATTTTGTCCATGATTTTAATATTTTATTTAATTGATTAGGATTCTTTATTACTTGAAATTGATTTTGTAAATTTTTATTTCCAAATTTATTTTCAATAATCTTTTCAAACTGCTTTAAAAGTGGAGACCAGTAGTTTTCATAATTTAAAAAAATAATTGGTTTATTATGTAACTTAAGTATCTTCCATGATAAAACCTCTACAACTTCTTCTAAAGTTCCTGTACCCCCAGGTAAGACTAAAAATGCATCTCCTAACTTAAACAAATATTCTTTTCTTTTGCTCATACTTGGAACAACTTTCAATTTTGAAATATCAAAACTTACTTTTTCTTTTTTTACTAAAAATTTTGGAATAATCCCAATTACCTCACTTTTTAAATTTTTTAAGGTCTGTGCAATTATTCCCATAAGTCCTACATTTCCACCACCATAAATTACTTTTATTTGGTAATTCGATATAATTTCTGCAGTCTCTTTGGCCAATTTGTAAAATTTTTTATCTAATTTTTGTGATGCAGAACAGTAAATTGTTAGAGCTTTTATTTTCATAATTCTGTATTAGCTCATCTTTATATGCAATTAAGAATACATAATGAGGGTAGGGTTTATTTTGTTATAAGTTGTTTAATTACAATTTTTATTATACCTTTCTATACAATTTTAGGTATATTGTTATTAATATTATCTATTTATATATTTTATTTTTTTAGAGATCCTATTAGAGCGATACCTAGAGAGGATGTAGTTGTTTCTCCTGCAGACGGTGTGGTAACTTTTGTAGGTGAATCAAATTGTCCATTAGAAAATAATACAGATACAAATAAATATAAAAAAATAAGCATTTTTCTTAGTATATTTAATGTTCACGTAAATAGAATGCCTATAGACGCTGTAATTTCATCAATCAATTATATTCCTGGCAAGTTTTTGAACGCTACATTAGATAAGTCTAGTAAAGAAAATGAAAGAAATATAATTTATGCCAAAAAAAATAATGAAAATTTTTACATTGTTCAAATAGCTGGCTTAATTGCTAGACGTATTGTTTGTAATATAAAAAATAATCAAGAAGTTCAAAGAGGTCAAAGAATCGGAATTATAAAATTTGGTAGTCGGGTAGATTTGTATTTACCTAAAAATTATAATATTTGTGTTTCACAAGGACAAAAAGTTATTGGTGGAGAAACAATTATTTCAAACCCCAATAATATTCAAAATATAAAAAACTTTATTTTAAAATGAGTGAACAAAATATTATAAGTAAGTATGTTCCAAATTTTATTACACTTCTCTCACTAAGTAGTGGATTTACATCAATTAGATTTTCATTAAAAGGAGATTGGGAGATTTCAATATATTTAATTTTATTAGCCACAATATTTGATTTCTTTGATGGATGGTTTGCAAGAAAACTTAAAAGTGGTTCAAGTTTTGGCGCTGAACTTGATTCTTTAAGTGATTTTGTATCTTTTGGAGTTGCGCCAAGTTTTCTTATTTATTTATGGTCAACAAATACTTTAGGTTCGCTTGGTTGGGGGGCAACATTATTTTTCGTAATATGTAGTGCTCTTAGGTTGGCAAGATTTACTACCGATATTTATATAACAAATAAGCCAATAGATAATAATGCTTATTTTACAGGAGTACCTTCACCGGCTGCTGCTGGTTTAATACTTATACCTCTTTTTATATTTTTTGAATTTCAGTTAGTTTTTTTTAAAAATGAATATTTCAATTTAATTACTACAGTTGTTATAGGTTTTATGATGATTAGTAATATACCAACTATTTCCCTAAAAACATTAAAAATAAATTCAAAGTATAAAACATGGATATTTTTAATTTTTGTTTTATTTTGTGTTGCTTTAATTTCAAAAATTTGGATTACTTTAATTTTAGTTTTTGGTGGTTATTTAATATCAGTATTTTATACTATTTTAAAAAGTACCAATATTAAGAGTTAACTTTCTTTCTATACCAATTTACAACATTTTCTTTCAACATTAATGCTGATGGGGTTACAACTAAGGTTAAGATTGTTGCAAAAATTAGACCAAAAACAATTGCTGTAGATAATTGTACCCACCATTGCGTATCTGGGGATCCCCTAGTTACTTCTCTTGTTACAAAATCAATATTAGTCATAGTTACCATTGGAAGTAAACCAAGTACAGTTGTAGTTGTTGTAAGTAAAACTGGTCTTAATCTTTGTGCTCCAGTTTTAATTATAGCTTCTCTTATATTTGATGTTTTTGTTTTTAAAAAATTAAAAGTATCAATAAGTATGATATTATTATTAACAACTATGCCAGCAAGAGCAATCACGCCAACTCCAGACATTACTATTCCAAAAGGTTGGGCTGTAACAATTAAACCAATAAAGACACCTGCTGTAGACATAACTACTGCAAATAGTATTAAAAATGCACTATAGAAACTGTTAAATTGTAAAAGTAAAATCATTAACATTAAAAAAAGAGCAACTCCAAATGCTTTGGTTAAAAATTCTTGAGCTTGTTTTTGATCTTCATTTTCACCAATTAACTCTACACTAATTTTATTATCTAATTCATAACGAGGTAAATCTAAAGTTCTACCTCTCCACGATGGAGCATTATCAGTTATTCCTAATACATATTCAAGTTCTTTAACTTTACCATCTGGATAAACCCCGGGCTCAACATCAGCTTGAATATTAATTGCATTTTTAGAATCTATTCTAATTATATTGCCAGTTCTGTTATTAGGAACAATATCTACAAAATTTGATATTGGAACTAGTCCATTTGAAGTAGATACTCTTAAATTATCAATTCTATCCAGAGTTCTTCCTTCATTTGGATATCGTAAATATAATGGAATACTTTCATTACTATCATCTGGTCTATATTCGCCTAGTTTAAGACCATTTGTTGCGAGTTTTATTACATTACCTATTGATGTAATATTTGCACCAAACTTGGATGCTTGTTTTCTATCAACATTAATTTCCCATTCAATACCTGGGGCAGGGAGGTTATCTTCAACATTCATTAATTTAGGGTAATTATCCATAAACTTTTTAAGTTTAATTCCTTCAGCAACTAAAAGTTTTTTATTATCACTTGTTAATTTTATATTAATTGGCTTTCCATCTCCAGGACCACCTTGCTGTTCTCTAGATTCAACTTTTATGCCATTGATACTTTTTGTTGCATTTAAAATTTCTGCAAGAATTACTTTGGATTTTCTTCTTTTATCCCAATCTGTATATTCTAAACTGATAGAACCAATAAAATCTTCAGATGCCTCTGATTGTTCACTAATATTTCCGCTTAATGAATAAATATTTTTAAACTCTTTTTTTTCTGACTGAATTTTCAAAATAATATTTTCAACCCTTGATACATAATCTTTTTTTTCTTCAACAGAAAGATTTCCTCTTGCAAATACAACAATTTTTGCAAGATCTGGTTCAACATCAGGGAAGAATTCAATACCTTCTCCAACTTTTGTGTATGTGTAGTTAACGGCTATCAAGACTAATAAGGCACTAATAATTACTTTTAGAGGATGATATAATAAATAATTTAATATTTTAGCATAGATACCAACAAAACCAGTTACGTTTAAAACAGGTTCGTTTGATTCTGAGGATAGTATTTTTGCATTATCAGAAACTAATTTTTGTGTTGAATTTACATATTCAGAAATTCTAAAAACAAATGGTATAATCTTAATAAAAATAAAAATGAATAAGATAAAACTTAATATATATTTGAATACTGTTATTAATAAACTGTAACTTTGGATTTCTAACTTATAAATTAGATAATTACAAAAAAATAAAAAGATAACGGACAATAAGCAAGGAACTATAAATTGAAGTAGTATTCTTGAAACGGTGTTAAGAATCGATCCTAAAACAGGAACAAATAACAACGCCATAAATAGAGAAGAAATTAGAACACAAATTAGAGTAATTGGTAAATATTTCATAAATTCACCTGCTATACCTGGCCAAAATATAAGTGGAAGAAAGGCTGCTAGTGTTGTTGCAGTTGATGAAATAATTGGTAATGACATTTTTTTTGAAGCATTTGCAAAAGCTTCTTTTACACTAAATCCTTCTTTCATTTTTCTGTCAGCATATTCCACAACAACAATTGCTCCATCAACTAATAGTCCAACAGATAATATCAATGCAAATAGCACAACAATATTAATGGTAAAACCCATCACTGAAAGAGCTAATAACCCTGATAAAAAAGAACCGGGGATAGAAACTCCTACCAGTAAACCTGATCTCACACCAAGCGCACCAAGTATTATAATCAAAACAAGTATTATCGCCGCTATAACATTATTCTGTAAACTATTTAACATGGTTTTAATTCCTTTTGATTGATCACTTCCAAAAGAAATTTCAACATTTTCAGGAAAATTTTTTGAAGTTATTGAGGTTACTCTCTTAACTTCATCAATAGTGTTAATAATATTTTCCCCAATTCTTTTTGATACGTCAATAGTGATTGATTTAGATCCATTAACATTTGCATAGGACTGCCTATCTTCAAATGTTCTTTTAACTTCAGCTATATCTCTAAATGTAATGACAGAGTCGCCATTAGTTTTTACAGGAGTATTTAAAACATCCTCAATTGTTTCATAAAGTCCTGGCACCTTAATATCAAAGCTACCATCACCAGTATCTTGACCTCCTGCGGAAACCATTTTATTGTTTTCTCTTACTATATTAATTAGGCTTTCAAGATTAATATCATAACTTTCCACAGCTGTGGGGTTTATTAATATATCAACTTGTTCATTTCTCTTGCCTCCAATTTTGGCCTCTAATACACTTGGTATTGTTTCAATATCATCTTGCAATCTATCTGCTAAATCCTGAAGTGTTCTATTTGGAACATCACCACTTAATGAAATTTGAATTATAGGAAATGTACTAATGTTAACTTCATTTACTGTTGGTTCATCTGCTTCACTTGGAAGATCTCCTTTTGCTCTATCTACCTTATCTCTTATATCAATCATTGCTTGATCTGAATCAAATCCGGCATCAAATTCTAATATAACATTACCCCCCCCTGAGTACGCAGTAGATCTAACTTCCTTTACACCTTCAACTGTTTTTACTTCATCTTCTATAGGTTTAACTAAAAGTCTTTCTGAATCTTGTGCAGATATACCATTCTGATTAAGTGAAATGTAAACAATGGGAATGCTAACATCAGGAGTCGACTCTTTAGGAATTGATATATATGTAGTTGCGCCTGAAAAAATTATAAAAAAAAGTATTCCCATAAAAACTCTGGAATGGGCTATTGCATAATCTATAATATTATTTTTCATTAATATTAGTTTACTGTGTCACCAATACTAATATATTCTTGACCACTCACAATTAAATTTACTTTTTCAGGAAGTCCAGAAACCCACATTCCATCAATAGTATCCTTTATTGTCTTAGTTGGGTAAAAAGTAACTTTATTATCATCATTAACAGCTTTCACTCCTACTGTGCCATCATCTAATAATGTTAAAATTGAAGGTGGTATTTTATGTGCTTTAAGCTCTGATCCTTTAATTATGATTTTTGTTGTTACTCCACTTTTGTAGGAAAGATCCTTATTATCTGCCTCAATAGTAATTTCAAATGTTCTTGTACTAGTTTCAGCCGAAGGTGATATAAAAGAAATTATCCCATTTTTCTTAATACCATTACTATCTTCAATTATTGCCTTAGTGCCAACACTCACTTTGTTTACATCAAATTCAGATAAGTATCCCTCTATCTTAATTGGGTCTAAATCAATTATAGTAAATAACGGAGTACCAACAGAAATGAATTCAGTTTCCTCAACCATTTTCTCAGATATAATTCCATCAAAAGGAGCTTTGATACTCGTTTTATCTATATCAAGTTTTATATTTTTTAAAACTGATTTTACATTTGTAATCTGAGCTTCAAGATTTGCTAGTGTTGATTCAAACTTTATTTTTATATCTTCTTTATCAGCTTTAGCATTTGCTAAATTAAAAGACGCTAAACTTAATTTTGATTTTGAACTTAGCCCTTTATCAATAAGTTGTTTAGCAGAAGCATATTCTATTTCATACAGTTCTAATCTTTCTACATTTTGTCTTAAGAGATTGTCCCTATTTTTTTCATTTAGGATAATTTCTTTAGAAAGTCTCTCTAAATCTTTTTTTGCACTTAATAATTTTTCATTTCTATCCTCTAATGAAATTTTTATCATTTCTGAATCTTTAGATGCTTTGTCACCACGAGAAAATTTGATGCTATCAATATTTCCAGATGTTTCTGATTTGACATCAATTTTTTTATTGTGAATTGTTTGACCTTGCAATTCAATAGATTGATCAATTAGACTTGAATTGAAATTTTTTGTTTCAACTGAAAATGTAAAATCATTACTTTCATTACTTTTATTATTTTCAGAATCTTTAGAATATGAGTTTTGGGTATCAGAAACTTGCTCAGTATTCTCATCTTTTGCAATTACATTATTTGAGAATTGACCTGAACCAATCCAACCAACAACTAAGAAAAGAATTAAAGTAGCGATAAGAATTGATTTTTTCATATTTATATTTAATCGTTTATATAAGAGTTTACTTAGAAATAACAATAGTCATTAACATGGAATGAGCAAATGAAATCAAAAGATTGGCTTAATAGACAAAAAAGAGACTTTTATGTTAAAAAAGCTAAAAAACAAGGATATTTAAGTAGAGCTTCTTACAAATTAATAGAGATAGATAATAAATTTAATATTTTAAAAAAATCGAAAAAAATATTTGAATTTGGTGCAGCGCCTGGAGGATGGTGTCAGGTCGCTTTGGATATAAATCCAAACATTCATATAACAGCAATTGATCTTTTAGAGCTTAAGATAAATCATCCTCAAATAAAATTTTATAAAGAAAATTTTTTAAATTTTAATTACGATAAACAAGAAAATAAGTATGATTTAATTTTATCAGATATTGCACCTAATACAACTGGTCATCAATCAACTGATCATTTAAGGATAAGCTCAATGTTATTTGATATAATAAATAAATTTGATAAGCTTATGATTAAAAATGGGGTTTTTGTAACAAAAATTTGGAAAGGTAGTGAGGAAAAAGATTTGATAAATATTCTTCAAAATAGATTTAGTGAAGTTTCATATTTTAAACCACAGTCTTCTAGAAAAGACTCTGCAGAAATTTTTATAGTAGCAAAAAAATTTAAAAATTAATGTCATCAATAAATCAACATATATTAATAATAGATTACGGTTCACAGTATACTCAGTTAATTGCCAGAAGAATTAGAGAGCAAAAAATATACTGTGTAGTTTATCCATATAATAAGATAACTGTTGAAATTTTAAATAATAAATTATTACTAGGTATTATTCTTTCAGGAGGACCTAATTCTGTTAAAGATAAAAAATCACCTAAGTTAGATAATAAAATTTTAGACTTAAAAGTACCTATATTAGGAATTTGTTATGGACTACAATTAATTTGTGAAAAATTTAAAGGAAAAATTGGTCAATCAAAATCAAGAGAATATGGGCATTCTATAATTACAACTAAAAACAAATCCTTACTGTTTGATAAAATTAAAAAAAATAATCAAGTTTGGATGTCTCATGGTGATCATATTGAGAAAGTACCTAATGGATTCAATATAACATCTTTATCAAATAGCAAAATAATTTCTTCAATCGAAAATAAAAATAAAAATATTTTTGGATTGCAATTTCATCCTGAAGTTTACCATTCTTTACAAGGAAAACAAATTTTATCAAATTTTCTTTTTAAAATTTGTAAAATTAAAGATAAATTTTTCTTAGAGAATTTTCTTAATATTAAAATAAAATTTTTGAAAGATGGATTAAAAGGCAAAAAAGTTATTTGTGGTCTTTCTGGTGGTGTTGACTCAACAGTTACTTCTTTTATACTTCATAAAGCTATTAAAAAAAATTTATATTGTATTTTTGTGGATCATGGTTTTTTAAGACATAATGAAGCTCATGAAGTTGAAAATATTTTCAAAAAAAAATTTGGAAATAATTTTAAAAAAGTAAATGCTTCTAAAATTTTTTTAGAGAAACTAAAAAACATTAAAGATCCTGAAAGGAAGAGAAAAATAATTGGAAAAACTTTTATTAAGGTTTTTGAAAAAGAGGCAAAAAAAATAAAAAATGTTGAATATCTTGCTCAGGGAACACTATATCCTGACATTATTGAGAGTGTTTCATTTTTTGGTGGCCCAACAGCAAAAATTAAAAGTCACCATAATGTTGGAGGTTTACCAAAAAAAATGAAATTTAAAATTATCGAGCCACTAAAAGAATTATTTAAAGATGAGGTAAGAAATTTAGGTAGTAAATTAAATATAAACTCAGATTTATTAAATAGACATCCTTTTCCAGGTCCAGGACTGGCTATTCGTATACCGGGTAAAATTGATAAGAAGAAAATTTCTATTCTTCAGAAAGTAGATACAATTTATATTAAATTCTTAAAAGATCATTTTATGTATCATAAAATCTGGCAAGCTTTCGCTGTTCTGCTTCCAGTAAAATCAGTTGGTGTAATGGGTGATGTTAGAACTTATAATTATACTGTATCCTTAAGAGCTGTAACATCTGTCGATGGAATGACTGCTGATTTTTATATGTTTAATAAAAAAGATTTTACAGAAATTTCAAAAAGAATAATTAGTGAAGTTAGGGAAGTAAATAGAGTTTTATATGATTTTACCTCAAAACCACCAGGTACTATTGAGTGGGAGTAGATTTAAAAAAGGGATAGTTGGGGATGAAGAAGTTAATTTTCATCCTTTTCAATATGGTATTATTTATCATATTGATAAAAATTACACATGGGTTGCTGCTAAAAATGGTAGTCTAAAAATAAAACAATTGATCTATCACAAATCATTAAAAATCCGTAAAGGTAAAAGATTTTTAAAAGATAATAAACTTTGATTAAAGCAAAAAATACTAAACTTTAAAATTTAGAACTTTCATTTTTAATAATTTATTAATTAATATGTTATTAAAACAACCTAACAGTTAAATATTTCTATAAACCAAATTAAAATAACAATGACTTAAATTTTTATAATTATTAATTTTGAATAAAAAAAATTTCTTTATTTTCTTCATTTTCGAAAATTTTTTTGTATTTTTGTTAATTAACTTATAAAGTATAAAGTATTTAACAATGATATTCGTAGCATATTTATCAGGCTGTCCTAGTGGTCCCAATAATGCTCATAAGCATAAAATTTTATCCGATTTTGTAAATGGTGTAAACTCATTTGGTGATGAAGGAATACTTCATCAAGGTAAAGAAATTATTGAAAGTGACGTTGCTTTTATTCAAGGTTGGATACATCAAAACATTGGCTCATCACCACATTTAAATATTAGAAAAGATGTTATATTAACTCAAAGAGTAAAAAATAAGAGATTGCTTGTCGCAGATAGTAATTTGTTTAACTACATTGATGCAAATGTAAAAAAAGATTACATTAGGTATAGCTTTGATGGAATTTTTCCAACAACAGGAAATTATTTTGATAATATTATTGACTCAAATAGATGGAAAAAAATTAGTAAAGCAAAAAATATTTCATTAAAACCTTGGATTAAAAATGGAAAACATATTCTAATTTGTACACAAAGAAATGGTGGTTGGAGTATGAGGGGATTAAGCGTTGTAAAATGGTTGGATAGTACTTTAGAAAATTTGAGAAAATATACTGATAGACCTATAATTGTAAGAGGCCATCCAGGAGATAGACATCATAGACAATATATAGATCAAACAAAATATAACCTTTCATACAATTATTATATTAAGCAAGATTTTATTAATTGTCATGCTGTTATAACATATAATAGTAGTCCAGCAGTTGCTGCAGGAATTGAAGGAGTGCCTGTATTTGTTACTGATCCTTTTCCAAAAACTAGCCAAGCTTTTGCTATTGCAAATAAAGATATCAGCACCATCGAGAACCCAAGAATTTTTGATCGTCAACACTGGGTTGAAAAACTGTCTATGTCTCATTGGAATAATGATGAAATTGCATCAGGTGAAGCATGGGAACATATTAGAAAATTTGTATAATCAAATATTTACAAAGTATTTTACTTAAATATTAAATGAGTTTTTTTTAATAATTACAGTATTAATTATTTAATAATATTTTTCATCAAATCTAAAATTAACTAAAATAAATTCATTACTACACTATTGATAACTGAGACCTTTTAATTGAGGCTATTAATTGGTCTATATCTTCATATTTGCTATTTTTTTTATTATTTATGAAAAGTTGATAAAAGGTTCTTTTTTTCCTCTTCTCTCTAAATTTTTTCAAAATACACTCTGGTGAAGCTAAAGTATGCTTGTAAAAGGAAAAAATAGCTTCATTTTTATCAAAATTTAGAGTGTAATCTTTCCAATTACCATTTGAGACTCCTATCGAGTAACAAGTAAGTATTTTAGTTAATTCTACTTTTGAAAAATACAATTTATGATTGTTTGGAACAGAAGTAGATGATACTGAACGCATAATTTAATATATCAAAAAAAATATGCCTGTAAATGCTGTAAACGATAAATTAGGATGGTTGGCCCCTGATTTTCATCTTAAAGATGTAAGTGAAAACCAAATGTCTTTAGATCAGTTGAGAGGTGAAAATGGTACAGTGGTTGCTTTTATTTGCAATCATTGCCCTTACGTAATTGGTATTGCTGAAAGATTAGCTTTCGAAGCTAAAGAGCTTAAAAAATTATCAATTAACACAATTGCTATTATGTCTAATGATGTAATTCAATACCCTGAAGATTCTTATGAAAAAATGAAAATTTTTTCAAAAAAATATAATTTCAATTTTCCATATCTTTATGATGAGACTCAAGAGGTAGCAAAAAATTATGGAGCTGTTTGCACACCTGATATATTTGGTTTTAATAGCTCACTTAAACTATCGTATCGTGGAAGAATTGATTCAGGAGTAATGAAATCTGATGAGCCTAATATTAAAAGAGAATTATATGATGCGATGGTAAAAATAAAAAAATATGATGAAGGACCAATAGAACAGTTTAATAGTTTCGGTTGTTCAATTAAATGGAAAAGTAATGGTCAATAAAAATCAAAATAAAAAAAACTATTTAAATTTAGTATCTACTTTTATTAAATATAATTTAAAGAATTTAATTATTTTATTTTTAGGCATTTTTTTAATATTTTTATCTTTTCAAGTTTACACATATTATAAAAAAAACAAAATAAATAACTTAAGTATTGTTTATTTTGAAAACAAAAATTTAGAGGATAAATTAACTAAATATTTGGAAATGAAAAAAATTAGTAATGAGAAAGGATTTTACTCAGTTTTATCAAAATTAGAATTAATTAATAATAATATTGAGAATGGAGACTTTGACCAAGCACTGGCTTTGTATGAAAAGATATTAAATTCTGATGAATTAAGTATCAATTATATTTCTTTAATTGCAATGAACGCAGCTTACAATTTTATAGATATAGTAATCAAACATAATAAGGACAAATATATAAACAACATAAATAATTTTATTTCTTTAATTGATGAAGAATTAGATAATTACATTGGGAATAAAAATGAGCTTTTGTATTTAGTCTCAATTTTATCTCTTAATAGTGATTCTAATTATAAGAATAATTCTGAGTTATTAACTTTATATGATAACATAATCAATAATGAAAAAATTTCTTTAACAATTAAAGAAAGAGTTAAAAAAATACATGAATTTTATACCTTTATTTAAGTTTTTTTTTTTATTTTTACTTTTTTTTGTAATTTCTTGCAATTCTGTTGAAAAAATTATTGATCAAAATTTCAAAACACAAAAAAATATTCCAAAAGTTAATAATTTAGAAAATAAAGATAAGATATTTTTAGGCACTTCTATTTCTAAAAATAACTTTGAAGTAAAATTTTATTTAGAGGATTTAAAAAACACAAAAAATATTCAATCAAAATTAAAAACTATTTTTTTTGATAATAAATTTTTTACTTTTAATTCTAAATCTGAGATATTTATTCATAACTCTGAAAATGGTGAATTATTTAAAAACTATCAATTTATTAAAAATATAAAGAATGACAATTTAGTAGCTAACTACTTTTACGATAATCATTTTATATTAGGCTATAGTTCTGGTAAAGTTACCAAAGTAGATCTTGATGGAAATATAAAATGGTCATTTCAAAATAATAAATTATTTAATTCAAATATTTATGAATTTAATGGAATTATTATTATTTTTTATGGAGATGAAATAATAGGTTTAAATTTTGATAGTGGAAATAAATTATGGTCTGAAAACTATGAAGATTTGCCAATTATACAGGCAAAAGGTGGTATAATTACAAATTTTTTTAACGATATTTACTTTGTGCTACCTAATGGCAGATTAGGTTCAGTTGATTCTTTTCTAGGTACTAAAAATAATAATAAATTTGTAAATTTACAACTTCAAAAATCTATTAATAATGCAAATGATAAAATATATATACATAAAAATTTTCTAACCTACTTAGATGAAGGGGAATTTATTTATACATATGATTTACTATCTGATGAATTTTTATTGTATAATTTTAAAATTAATTCTTCTACATCAAACTATTTTTTTAATAATGCATTAATTATAAAAAATGAAAATTATATAGAGGCTATAAATATTTTAAATGGTAATACTTATTGGTTAATAGACAGTAAATTAAATAAAAATTCAGATATTTTAAATATAAAAAATATTAATAATAAATTAACAATATTTTTAAATAATGGAAAAATTTTATTAATTGATACAAATGGAATTAACAAAACTTTAGACTTGAGGGTAACAAAAACTAACTCTTTTCATTTTTTTTAAAAATAAAATTATCAATCAACTAAAAAATGGAAAAGTCGCAATTTTCTAAAAATGAAATATTTATTAATTGGTAAGCCTAATGCTGGTAAAACTTCAATTTATAATAAACTTGCTGTATCTAATAACATTATTCATAAAGAAGAAGGTACTACAAGAGATTGGCATAAAAGTAAAATAAGAGGTCTAAAACATTCAGAAATTTATGATTCTCCTGGTGTAACAATTAGGAAAAATAAATCTAAAGAGTTACATTTTTCAAATGTATTATTAAACATTGATACATTTCTTTATGTGGTTGATTTTAATAATAAAAGCATCAATTATGATAAAGAGTCAATTAACGAATTGAGAAAGCTAAATAAAAAATTAATTTTAATAATTAATAAAGATGATAGATTTGATCAAAGTTCTTTTTTTTTAAAAACTGAATTCGAAAATTTGTTCTATATTTCTTGTGCACATAATTTAGGTTTTGAAAAATTATATGAATATTTAGAAAATAATGACAATGGTTATGAAAATGAATTTAAAATATATTATTCAATTGCTATATTTGGTAAACCTAATGCTGGTAAAAGTACACTTGCAAATTCTCTATTAGGGTATGAAAGAATTTTAACAAGTAAATCGGCAGGTACTACTTCTGATATTGTTGAAGATATATATTTATATAAAAATAAAAGTTATAATATCATTGATACTGCTGGAATTTTTAGAAAAAATAAAATTGATATAAATTCAATTAATTTTGCCGCTATTAGAAAATCTTTAAATTTAAAAAAAGATATAGATTTAAGTTTAATACTTATAGATTGTAATGAAGGCTTTGATACTCAAATTAAAAAAATATTTAAAATTCTAATCAACCAATCAAAAAGTATAATAATTGTATTTAATAAATTAGATACAATTAAAAACAAAATTGATTATGCAAAAAAAACAAAAATTTTTATAAAGGAAACGTTTTCACAAATTAAAAATATTTCGACTTTATTTATTTCTGCAAAAAATGAACAAGATATTATTAAATTAAAAAATTTGATTTTAAAAAAATCTCAAAAAATAAACAAAAGAATACCTACAAGTAAACTTAATTCTTGGTTAAAAAAAGTATCTTTAGAATACCCTCATCCACTTATAAAAGGTAAGGCAGTAAATTTTAAATATGCTGTTCAAACATCTACATCACCAATTACTATAAAAATTTTTACAAATTATTCTAAAAATATTAAAAAAAACTACCAAAACTATTTAATTAACAAAATAATTAAGTCTTTCAACATAAGTGACTCTAAGGTAAATCTATATTTTTCTTCCTCTAAAAACCCATTTATGTAACATTGAGCTCACTATTAAAAAATATAAATTTAAACAAATTTTGATTTAATTTATCTAATTCCTGAATGACATATGAATTTTCTTTTAAAAAAAATTCAAGATTATCTAAAAATTCAAAGTTATTTAATCCATAAATTATTGTGCTAAAAAAAATATAATTAAAGATAAACCCAAATAAAAATCCAAAAAATTTATCAATTATTTTTCCAAAAATCTGACTATCTATATCTGATGAAATAATTTTTCTAAATTTTTTAAGTATAAAAAGTGTTAAAAGAAAAATAATAGGTATTGAAAATAATACTGATATTAAATTTACTATTTGTTCGTAATTTTTTATTAATTCAATCTTTAAAAGCTGTTTATTTATTATTTCCGATAGATTACTGTAAAAGTATATAGTAATTAAAATAGAACCGATCCATGTCAGTAATCCTAAAATTGAACTTATTATACCTTTCCAAAAACAAAAAATAACAATAATTAGACCTATAGTTAATATAATATGATCAATAGGGAAAATTAAATTATCAATCATATTTTGAAAAAATTAAAAGTGAAGGTATTAAAACCATTACTCCCAACATTGCGAATATCATTGCTAGAGAAGTAAATATACCAAATAAAACTGTTGGAATAAAACTTGAAAAACTTAATATAGAAAAACCTAAAGCAATTGTTATTGATGTAGTTAAAACTGCTAAACCAGCAGATGAGTTTGTAAGTTTTATAGAATCCATTAATTTATTTTTATTTTTAAATTCTTTAAAACGATATAAATAATGAATAGTGTTGTCTACAGCTATACCTATAGTTATAGCTGCAATCGTTATTGTCATTATATCTAAAGGAATTGATAAATATCCTATAATACCTAATATAAATGATGAAGCAAAAATATTAGGAATAATTCCGATAATACTTAATTTTATTGATCTAAATAATATAATAAACATTAAAAATATTAACATTATAACAAATCCAAGTGATTTAATTTGAGACTCAAATAATGAATCTAACATATTGTTATATAAAACTAATAATCCATTTACTTCATAATTACTAACTGATGAATTATTATTATTTTTAAGATAAATTTTGATATCATTAATCAATTTTGATCTATTGATATTTTCTGAGTCTTTTACCCTGCCAGTAATTTTTGCCATATTTTTATCAATAATTAAATATGGATAAATTAGACTTTCCTTAAATTCTTGAGGTATTTCTCTATATAACACCTCTAATTCAAAAATCTCTAAAGGTTTTTTATTTATTAAATTAGCCATTTCAATAAGTGATATCACTGATTGAACTTTACCAATTTCCTGTTTTTGATCTAAATAATAATGAATATTATTTATGGTTTCAATTTTTTCTTTAGTAAACCAAATATCTGTTTCATTTTCTATGAAAATATCATCATCAAAAAAATCATCATCAAAAATATCTTCATCTCTAATTAAATTTTCTTGATTTATTGCTAAATCAATATTTTTAATTTTTTCAAATTTATTAAAATTAATAATAATATCTAAAGGAGTAGTTCCACCAAGTTCTTCATCAATTAATTTCATGCCTTTATAAATTTCAGTATTTTTTTTAAAATAATTTATAAAACTATTTTCAACATTAAGTTTTGATATGCCACCAAATGATAATATGAATAATACAAAACTAGTAAATAAAATTATTTTGAAGAAATTATTAGTAAATGATGAAAATATATTTTTATAGTTAAAAATATTTTTTATTGGCTTATGGTTTTTTGGAGCTAAAAAAAGTAATAAAGGTAAGATAGAAAATGAACAAACAAATGAAACTATTAATGAAATAATCATTATGATTCCAAAATCAATTATTGGTTTAATATCAGTAATAATTAGAGAACCAAAAGCAACTATAGTTGTTAAAGTCGTATAAAAACAAGGCCAAAACATATTTGTAAAAGTTTTTTGGATTTTAAAGTTTAATTCCTTATCTAAAAGCTTGTAATAATTAATTATATGTATGTTCATTGAAATAGATAAAATAAATATCAAAGATGAGAAGTTTGATGATATAGCTGTAACTTCAATTAGAAAAAAACTAATTATACCAAAAATAATAAATACTGAATATATTGAGCTTAATAAACAAATAAATACAAATTTAAATTGTTTAAAAATATAAAATAATACTAAAATAATAATTAAAATTACTGAAATGCTAAAAATGATTATATCTTTTTTTACGAAATCTATAACATCACTAGCTATCATCTCAATTCCACCTAAGTAATATTCATTATTATCACTGACTTTATTTATGATTTCTCTTAATTCTGAAATAAATTTATTTCTTTCTAAGTCATATTTCATTTTGATTTCTAAAAAATTATTTCTAGAAATTTTTAAATTATTATAATCAGCTTTTGCTTTTTCCATATCTAAATTTTTATCTAAATATATGATGATGGAAAAAACATTTGCGTCATTATTTATTATTTGATTCTTAAAAATTGGGTTATTTGATAACTCCTTTATAACTTCTTGAATATCATAATCTGAATTTAAAATAGTTTCTATATTTTCAGCATTTAATGAGCTTAATGATGTATTATTCAAAAACAGTATTGGAGCATCAATAAAACTAAAAACTCTTTTAACTTTTTTAATTTTTAAAATTTCTTTCGAAAGAAATTGGAATTTCTCAATAAATTCTCTATTAATCTTATTATTATTTTTGACAGCCAGAACTAAAAAATTTTCTGATGAAAACAAATCACTATATTTATTATAATAAATGAAATCTTTATCATTTTTAGCAACCAGTGTATCAGATGAAGCATCAATTCTAAAATCTTTAATAAAAATAGCAGAAAAAATAAACATCGCAATTGTTATAAATAATAAAGAACTTATTTTAGATTTTGACAATTCATTGCTCCATTTATTCAAATTTGAAGTTAGAAATTCATTACCACTACTTTTATAATTAAATTAAAAATATACAATTTCATATTTAATTTAAGATTATTATTTATTTTAAATTATTTAATTTGAATCACTCAATTATGTTATCATAATCTTTAACATTTAAATCGCTAAATTTGGTAAAATTTGGATCAAAGTGAGCTTTTATTGTACCAATTGGACCATGCCTTTGTTTAGCAATAATGATTTCAGCAGTATTATGAGCTTTTTCACATAAATCTTTCCACCTGTTATGTCTTTCATCATATTTATCCTCTGACTCCTCTGGTTTTTTGATTGGTTCCATCCTTTCAAGATAATAACTTTCTCTAAAGATAAACATAACTACATCCGAGTCCTGTTCTATTGTACCACTTTCTCTTAAGTCTGCTAATTGAGGTCTTTTATCTTCTCTCTGTTCAACTTGCCTGGACAATTGTGAAAGTGCAATAATTGGAATATTTAATTCTTTTGCCACTGCTTTCAAACCTCTTGTTATTTCTGATATCTCTTGAACTCTTCCATCATTTTTTTTATTTGAACTTCCTGACATTAGTTGAAGGTAGTCAATTATTATTAAATTTATATTATGTAATCTTTTTAACCTTCTTGCTCTTGCTCTTAGAGAAGGGATTGTTAATATTGGATTGTCATCTATGATCAAATTTAAGTTTTCAAGTTTTGAACTTATATTTGCAATATTTTTAAAATCTTCTTTTGATAATTCAGCTTTACGCATTTTATCACCAGAAATTTTAGACTGTTCAGCTAAAATTCTAGTGGCTAATTGCTCCGACGACATTTCAAGAGAAAAAAATACTACCTTACCGCCCTCTACAATTATATTTTCTCCATCTTCATTTTTTAACTCCTTAAATCTTTCAGCTGCATTGAATGCCATATTTGTACCTAATGCAGTCTTCCCCATTGAAGGTCTTCCTGCAACTATTATTAAGTCTGAATTATGAAGTCCACCTAATTTTTTATCTAAATCTCTTAGACCCGTTGCCAGTCCTGCAATTTTTCCATCTCTTTTAAAGGCCTCATTTATTATGTTTACAGCATTTTTAAGCGCTTCTCTAAAAAATGAGTATTTTCTTTCAGTATTACCAGTCTGAGATAATTGATATAGATCATTTTCTGCTTTTTCAATTAATTCGATACCCTCTGAATCATCTTGATTTTCAGTCGTGTCACTTATAAGATTTTGTCCAATACCAATTAAATTTCTTTTTATATGAAGATCATAAATTATTTTTCCATATTGATATGAATTTTGAGTTGAGGGAGCAGTATCTTTAATTTGATTAAGATATTTTAAGTTATCAAAATCAATATCATTTGATGGCAAATAACTTTTAAGAGTTATTGGTGAAACAAGCATGTTTTTATTTAAAAGCATTGAAATTGTTTTAAATATTATTTGATTATTAATATTGACAAAATGTTTGTATTCTAGGAAATCTGCTACTTTTTCATAATTTTTATTATCCCAAAGTATTGATCCTATTAAAGCTTGCTCTGCTTCTATATTTGTAAAATGTGAAGTTATACTTTGGTTATTTTTATCTATGTTTATAACTTCATTTGTTTGCACATTTATTTTTTTAATAAAAAAATAAATTATAACAATACATCATATCAAATTTGTAATATTAATGGTTAATATCTATTTGATAAAGTGTGAATAAAATTAGTTTTTGATAACATTAATTTTAATTAACTCTTGTATATCAGTATAAGGATTTACAATTATTTGATGTTCACCAATTGATCTAATTTGCTGCGTTAAAGTTATGTCATCAGAATGAATTTTGATATTATTATCTTTTAGGAGATTAATTATTTCTTTTTTTGAAATTGCACCATAAAGCTGTCCTTTTTCATCTGCTTCTTTGTTAAATTGTATATTTAATTTTTTGATATCATCAATAATTCGTTTAGCTTGATCTAGTTTATTAGTTTCTTTTTCTTTTATTTCTTCTTTGATTTTTTCATAATATTCAAGGTTCTTAGAATTTTCCCTGAGAGCCATATTTTTTGGAAACAAAAAATTTCTAGCATACCCATCTTTTACATTTACTAGATCTCCAACTTTACCAAGTTTTTTTACGTTAGTAGTTAGTATAATTTTCATGTTAATTTACAAATTTATTAGTGTAAGACATCAAAGATAAAAATCTTGCTCTTTTTATTGCTAATGATAATTTTTTTTGTTTACCTCTTGAAACATTAGTAATTCTACTAGGCGTAATTTTACCTTTTTCGGTAATATATCTAGATAACAGTTTTACATCTTTGTAATCTATTACTGGTGCATTTTTATTGCTAAATGGGCAGAATTTTTTTCTATCTTCAAATGGGCTATTTTTTGATTCATCTCTAGATCTAGATCTAGATCTATTATTTTTAGTTTTTTTCATAGTTCAATTTTGTTGGTAATTCTTGGTGTGTATTAACTTTAATAAATAAATGACGTATAATGTTGTCATTCTGATTCAGGTTTTTGGTAATTTTTTGAATCTCATTTCCATTAATTTCTAGCTGATAATATTTATAAAAAGCTTTTTTAAAATTAGAGATATCATAACTCAAATCTCTTAAACCCCAATCTTCAGAGTTAGTAATTTTTCCAGAACTGTTGGATATTATGTCTTCAAATTTATTCAAGTTTTCAGTTATTACATTATTTGAAATTTCAGGACTTAGTAATAAAACTGCTTCGAATTTATTCATATTACTCCATGGTTAAATCTTAATATACTAAATATCAAGA
>JACWEB010000049.1 GCA_014653715.1 Pelagibacterales bacterium SAG-MED31 | reverse complement strand
GGCTACTCCTCATAAACAATTGAAATTGTTATGTTTTTTTTATTGAAAAATGTGACGTATCAGCGCTTCACGAACAATTAAAAAATGATATATAGACCTCAATGTTATCTGATTTTTTGCAAGATTACCTTTCTATAATAATTTTCTTAGTCCTAGCTTTAGGTTTGAGTTGCGCTTTTGTGGTTGTTAATTTTGTTCTTTCGCCAAAAAAACCTGACCCTGAAAAACTTTCTGCTTATGAGTGTGGATTTGAACCATTTGAAGACTCTAGAATGGAGTTTGATGTAAGATTTTATCTGGTTGCAATTTTATTTATTATTTTTGATTTAGAAATTGCTTTCCTATTTCCTTGGGCAATCTCTTTAGGCAATGATTTTATTCGCTTCCTCCAATGAAGAGGAATTAAATTCAAAAACTTCTGGTTGATTTTTCGAAGGTCTTCTCAAACTCATCTATCCACCTCTCCGAATACTATATCCAAGGAACCCAAAACTGCTGGAACATCTGCTAACATATGACCTTTAATTAAATAATCCATTGACTGAAGATGTGAAAATCCTGGAGCTCTTATTTTACATTTGTATGGCTTATTAGATCCATCTGAAATCAAATAAACACCAAATTCACCTTTCGGAGCCTCAACAGCAGTGTAAATTTCGTCTTTAGGGACACGGTAGCCTTCAGTAAAAAGTTTAAAATGATGAATAAGGGCTTCCATTGATTGTTTAATCTCTTTTTTTGATGGTGGACTTAGATAAAGAAAAGACATTAGAAATATTTGATAAAATTTCTAAAGGTGAAACTCCTAAACCAGGATCTTATCGAGGACGATTAAATACTGAACCAGAAAATAATAGAAAAACACTTATGGATATTAAAAATGCTTAAAGATCAGGATAGAATATTTAAAAATTTATATAATGACATGGGCTCAGATGTTGCTGGTGCTCAAACAAGAGGGGATTGGGTAAATACTTCAGATTTAACCGTAAAAGGAAGAGATTGGATAATTAACGAAATAAAAGACTCTCAATTAAGAGGTAGAGGAGGTGCAGGTTTCCCAACTGGTTTAAAATGGTCCTTTGCTCCAAAAGAAGTTGGTTCTAGACCTCATTATTTAGTCATTAATGCTGACGAGTCAGAACCTGGTACGTGTAAAGATAGAGATATTTTAAGATTT
>JACWEB010000048.1 GCA_014653715.1 Pelagibacterales bacterium SAG-MED31 | reverse complement strand
CTGATAATGCTTTTCTTCAAATATCAGCTCTTATAAAAAATAATCCTAAAGATTTAAGAATCTTATTTTTGTATGCTAAAATGTGCAATCAGATGAACAGACTTGATGAGTCTGCAAAAACTCTTCTATTTTTAATTTCAAAGAATAAAGATTCTACAGAATATTTACATAACTTGTATTCTGTTTATCTAAAAAAAAATAATATATCTAAATCTGAAATATATATAAAAAAATTACTTAAAATAGATAAAAGTCATTATGAGGCAAAAAGAGATCTTGGTTATATAGAATACACAAAAAATAATATTAATACAGCACAAACTATTTTAAAAGAAATTGTAAATGATAAAAATAGTGATCCATTTGCTTTAAATTTACTTGGACTGGTTTTTTTAAAAAAAAAATTAATTGAAAAAGCTAAAATACTTTTTAATAAAGCAATTGTTGCTAATCCTAAATATATTGACAGTTATAACAATCTTGGAAAAACTTATTTTGATTTAGAAAAACTTGATAGAGCATTTATTTTTTTTAAAAAAGCGTATAAAATAAATAGGCAGTTTGGCAAAACATTAATAAATATTGGAAATTATTTAAGTTTATTAGATAAAAATCAATACGCAATAAAAGCATACAAAAAAGCACTTATAAAAGATCCTAAAAATTATGAAATTTACTCTAATATCTCTATTGCTTACGCAAGAAATAAAGATTTTGACAATGCAAAAAAATATTATGATAAAGCAAAATCTAATAAGATCAAGAATCCATCACTTGATTTAAGTCTATTTTATTTGTACGCATATAAAAATGAATTCGATAAAGCATGGGAATTATTTGAGTCACGAAAAGGAACTTCTAAATTTTTAACTTCTAAATATAATTCAATTATTGGCAGAACATCAAAAGGTGAAGAAAATACAATTCTTGATAAAAGAATTCTAATTATAAGAGAGCAAGGAATTGGAGAAGAAATATTATTTAGTTCAATGTATAGTGAATTAATAAATTTAAATAAAAATGTTAAAATTGAGACAGATAAAAGATTAATAAGTATTTTTGAAAGGTCATTTGATACCAATATATTTGTCCCTGAAGGTTATTATTCAAAACATCATGAAAAACTAAAAAATTTTGACTCAATAATATTTGCTGGTAGTTTGTGCTCATTCTTTCGAAAAGATAAAAGGTTTTTTTTAAAA
>JACWEB010000047.1 GCA_014653715.1 Pelagibacterales bacterium SAG-MED31 | reverse complement strand
AACACAAAGATGAAAAAAATAATAAAACCAGTTATTTCTCTAAAAGGTAAAATACTGCAAATAAAAACAATCAGTAAAAATGAATTTGTAGGATATAATCAAACCTACAAAACTAATAGAAAAATCAAAGTAGCAGTTTTAGGCATAGGTTATGCGGATGGCATTTCCAGAGTCTTAAGTAATAAAGGTCATGTGTATTTCAAAAAGAAAACTTTTAAAATTGTAGGTCGTGTATCAATGGATTCTATAACGGTAGATATTTCTAAGAATGATAACTCTATAAAAGTGGGCGAATATATGGATATAATCAATCATTTCAATGGAATTGATAAGATTGCAAGTCAATGCAATACAATATGTGATGAGATTCTTACCTCTATTTCTAAGAGAGTTAAAAGGGTTTATATTTAAAATTCAAAATATATTTTTCTATATTTAATAATGTCTTAAATTAGAAAAAATTATTTAGCTTCTAAACCATGTAATTGATTATAATTCGATATAGGAGGAGATTTAATTTTATCTAAAACTCTTGAGCTAGATTGTAATACTGATATTTTTAAAGGGTAACAAGTTGCTTTGTCTGAGGAATGTTCTTTACTGCAATCCCCACCTGGACATGCTGATAACACACCAAGCACATCTATCTCAGCAAAAAACTCTATATAGTCTCCAGGTCTTACTGGACTTGCCTTCATAAAGTATTGATGAGTATCATGAGTAAATCCAGTACACATAAATACATTAAGAACATCATGCACTAGATTCTCTGCTTCATCTTTTTGTAAATTTTTTTCTTTAACCAGAGCTCTTATTAAATTAGAGTGACAACAATAATGATAGTGATCATTTGAAATTAAGTTTTTTGTATACGGGTCACATCTAGTTCCTATAACATCATGAACAGAACCTCCATCTTTGTCAAATCCGTACCAATCTAGAGTATCATAAGTAATTGTCACAAGTGGTCTTAAATATGGAAATGAGCTCCACATTTGATCTTTTATAGAAATATGAGTTCCATGTAATGCACGTGTTTTGCCTGCATAAAATTTTTCCTTATAATTATTGGAGTTAAATAAATTAAGATCACCAACTTGAGGGCCTTCAATGCACTCTATTCTAAAAAAATTACCTGCCTTCACTTCAAAACATTTAGCATTTCTTGGAGGAATAATTATTTCATCAATTTTTTTTAACTCTTTTCTT
>JACWEB010000046.1 GCA_014653715.1 Pelagibacterales bacterium SAG-MED31 | reverse complement strand
TCCAATAACGGCAAGACCGGCTCCGATAACTTTAGCTGCTTCAATTTCCATAAATCCTCCTAGATTTTAGTGTAAGTGATATGCATCGTTTATGTATAAGCACGTTAAAATGGCAAATACATACGCTTGCAAAAATGCGATTAATATTTCTAAACCAGTTAATGCAACAATAAATACAAGAGGAAGTGCTCCTGTGAAAAATGGCATTGCAACAACAAAACCAGCAAAGACTTTGAGTAATGTATGACCTGCTAACATATTAGCAAAAAGTCTTACAGACAAACTGATGGGACGAGACAAATAAGAAATTACCTCAATCGGAATTAGCAAAGGGTGCATATAAAATGGCACTCCAGGTATATAAAAAAACGTAAAAAATTTTATTCCATGATTTGCAAATCCTAAAATTGTTACTCCAATAAATACAACTGATGCTAAAGCAAAAGTTACGATGATATGACTAGTAAAGGTAAATTGGTAAGGGACCATTCCAACCATATTCCCGATTAATACAAACATGAAAATAGAGAAAACAAAGGGAAAATATTTTTTTCCATTATCACCAACAGTATCACTTAATAACTGTGCTACAAAATTATACATTAGCTCAGATATTAATTGCATTCTTGTTGGTACTAGTGAGCGAGGATTTACAGTTAGTGTTAAAAAAAGTGTTATTACAGCAACAGTAATAATCATAGATAGGGAAGAGTTTGTAAAAGAAATATCATATCCTCCTATTTCAGTTTTAGTAAAAGGAATAATTTCAAACTGTTCTAGTGGACTATGTTTTTCGCCTTTTGCTGCCATACTTTAATCAATGATTACTAATTTTTTATTGTTTTTCAATGCGACGCATTACACGATAAACATTCAAAAATCCAGCTAATGCACCAAAAATAAAGAAAATAATTAATCCAAATGGTTTAGTGCCTAAATATTTATCCACAATAAGGCCAATTCCTACCCCTACAACCAAAGCTGCTATAATTTCTGTACTGATTTTAAAACCAAATCCAGCACCACTTTCTTTTTTTATTTTTTGAGGCGGCGTATTAGTTTTTTTTTGCAGTTTGGATTCGCTCTTTTAAATCTTGAAGTTTCTCTTCATCAACCATTATTCATCATCTTGTTCACGAATTTCAATAGCTTTTTCAAGGTCTACAGAAACAAGTTGAGACACTCCTTGTTCAGGCATAGTTACCCCAAATAAACGGTTTACTCTAGCCATT
>JACWEB010000045.1 GCA_014653715.1 Pelagibacterales bacterium SAG-MED31 | reverse complement strand
TTTATGACGCCAATCCCGTAAGCATCTGCTTTAATTGTTGCAGCACAAATAGATTTATTAGCTATGCTAGATAATTTTTTATAATTATACGCAAGATTTTTTAAACTTACTTCAAGAATTGCATTGTGCTTAATCACTACATAACATTATCAGATTTTACAAATTAATTAAATTTTTTTACTGCTGAAGCCATTACTTTTAATTTACTCATTGCAAGTTCCTTAGTCAAATGACCAAGACCACAATCTGGAGCTGCAATTAATTGTTCTTTAGATATAAATTTTAATGCCTCATTTATTTTTGCTTCAACCTCTTTCTCAGATTCAACTTTAGAGCTTGCAATTTTAATTAGCCCTAAAATGACTTTTGTATTTTTATAATTCTTAAGCAAGTTTAAATCATTATGTCGATGTGCATCTTCTATAGATACGCTATCAATTATTGAATTATCTAATGCTTTTGCAATTTTTTTATATGAATCTAACGGTGCTTTTGGATAATCAATTGCATCTAATTTATCAGGATAACCACAACAAATATGGGTTATTCTATCGACATTATCTTTAGCAATTCCTTCAAAACACTTTTCTAAATTTTCTATACCAAACGCAAGAGCATTATCTGGTTTTCTTGCAAATAGTGGCTCATCAACTTGAATAAATTTACATCCTGCATCTACAAGTCTTTTAATTTCAACATTAATAGCAACTGCCAAATCATGACCAATTTCTTCATCAGATTTGTAATGTGTATTGGCTATTGTGTCAGTTATTGTCATAGGTCCAGGAATAGTAACTTTAACAGGTTTTGACGTTAGTGATTGATTTTGTTTCCACTCACTAACCAAAAACTCCTCTTTAGCTTTTATTTTATTAGTTATTGTTGGAAGCCAACATTTGTAGTTACCTGTTCTAGCGACTTTTTCAGTAAGAGTATCAAAATCTACACCTTCTAAATGACGACAATGATAGTGAATATAATTTTCTCTTCTCACTTCTCCATCTGTTATAATATCAATGCCACATTCCTCTTGATCCAAAATTACTTCTTTAGCTGCTTTAAAAAAAATGTCATCAGCCTCTGAGCCCATACGATTAATTTCTTCTTTATAAAATTTTGTAGGATTTGCTGTATCTGTTCCACCTGAAGCATTAAACCAATCAGTAATTTTTAAAAAAGAAGGTTTAGGAAAGGCTCCTATAACAGTCGTTAGCATAATTTAATCTATCATTTTTCTAGATTGAGGTCCATTAACTCTTTCAACGCCATTTTTTGAAACTTGAAAACTTGAAAGTTGTCTATCTTGATGTCTTAGTCGATGACTTAATAATTCACTCAATAATATATTTTTAATTTCATGATATTTTTTA
>JACWEB010000044.1 GCA_014653715.1 Pelagibacterales bacterium SAG-MED31 | reverse complement strand
TGTGGAGAAGAAACAGCCCTTTTAGAGAGTCTTGAAGGAAAAAAAGGTCAGCCAAGATTAAAACCTCCTTTCCCTGCAGGTGCTGGATTATATGGATGTCCAACAACAGTTACTAATGTTGAAACTATAGCGGTAGCACCCACTATTATTAGAAGAGGGGCAGCTTGGTTTAGTGGTCTAGGTAGAGAAAATAATACTGGTTCTAAAATATTTAGTATTTCAGGTCATGTAAATAATCCATGTAATGTTGAAGAAGAAATGGGTATTGGGTTAAAAGAACTTATTGAAAAGCATGCTGGCGGAGTAATTGGTGGATGGGATAATTTATTAGCAGTAATTCCTGGAGGAGCAAGTGTTCCACTTTTACCAAAATCAATTTGTGATACAGTTAAGATGGACTTTGATAGTTTAAAAGAAGTTCAAAGTGGTTTGGGAACCGCGGCGGTTATAGTAATGAATAAATCTACTGACATTGTTGATGCTATATGTAGGCTATCTCATTTCTATAAACATGAAAGTTGTGGTCAATGCACACCCTGTAGAGAAGGAACAGGTTGGATGTTTAGAATGATGGAGAAAATGGTTAAAGGCAGTGCACAAGTTAATGATATTGATAAACTTCTAGATGTTACTAAACAGATTGAAGGTCATACTATTTGTGCATTAGGAGATGCAGCAGCTTGGCCTATTCAAGGACTTATGAGGCACTTTAGACCTGAAGTGGAGAGAAGAATTAAAGAGTACCGATTGGGAGAAGTTGCATAATGCCTACTATTACTATTGATGATAAAAAAGTAGATTTTGAAAATGGTATGACAGTAATGCAAGCCTGTGAGTTAGCAGGGGCAGAAATTCCAAGATTTTGCTATCATGAAAAATTATCAATAGCTGGAAACTGCAGAATGTGTCTTGTAGAAATGGAGAAAGGCCCCCCAAAGCCAGTAGCTTCTTGTGCTATGCCTGCTGGAGATGGAATGGTTATTAAGACAGACTCTGAAATGGTTAAAAAAGCAAGAAAAGGGGTTATGGAATTTCTTTTAATAAACCATCCTTTGGATTGTCCAATTTGTGATCAAGGTGGTGAATGCGATCTTCAGGATCAGGCCTTACATTATGGTTTTGATAAATCGAGATATGAAGAGAATAAGAGAGCTGTAAAAAACAAGCATATGGGTCCACTAGTAAGTACCATCATGACGAGATGTATTCATTGCACAAGATGTGTAAGATTCTCTACTGAGGTAGCTGGGGTTGATGACTTAGGGCTTCTTGGACGGGGTGAAAATGCAGAAATTACAACTTATTTAGAAAAAACTATCGACTCTGAATTATCTGGAAATGTTATTGATTTATGTCCAGTTGGTGCTCTAACAAGTAAACCTTACTCATTTAAGTCAAGACCTTGGGAATTAACTAAAACTGAAACTTTTGATGTTTTTG
>JACWEB010000043.1 GCA_014653715.1 Pelagibacterales bacterium SAG-MED31 | reverse complement strand
AAAACCCAAGATTAGAGTTGGACGAGGAATAGGGTCGGGTAAAGGCAAAACTTCAGGTAGGGGAGTTAAAGGGCAAAAATCTAGATCAGGAGTTGCTATCAAAAGCTTTGAGGGTGGTCAAATGCCATTATATAGACGTTTGCCAAAACGTGGTTTTAATCCTTTACAAAAAGAAAATATTGCGATTTTAAATTTAGATAAAATTCAATTCCTCATAAATAAAAAAACTATTAATACAAATGATGTTCTCAACTCGTCTACCCTTAAAAAATTAAACCTAATAAATAAAAATTCAAAAAAACTTAAAATTTTAGGGACAGGTGAAATTAAGGATAAAATTAATATTGAGGCAGATTTAGCATCAAGATCAGCATTAGCTAAACTTGAAAAAGTTGGCGGATCAATACAATTAAAGAAGTAATAACTTAAGAAATGAGCTCGTCATCTTCAAGTAATGATTTAAGAAACAGAATAATATTCACAATTGCAATTTTAGCTGTTTACAGATTTGGTACTTTCGTTCCATTACCTGGAATCGACCCAGAACAATTAAAAATTTTAATGGAGGGTAATCAAAAGGGATTATTAGGAATGTTCAATGTGTTTGCAGGAGGAGCTGTGAGCAGAATGGCTATTTTTGCGCTTGGGATAATGCCCTATATATCTTCATCAATCATTGTTCAATTATTAACAGGTGTAACTGATTATTTTAAAAATCTTAAAGCACAAGGTGAAACAGGAAGAGCAAAAATAACACAAATAACAAGATACGGCACTGTCTTACTTGCTACTGTTCAAGGATATGGTTTATCTGTAGGATTAGAGACATCAGCAAACTTAGTAATAAACCCAGGTTTGTTTTTTAAAATTTCAACAGTAACAACAATTGTCGCTGGCACAATTTTTTTGATGTGGCTAGGTGAACAAATAACTCAAAGAGGAATAGGAAATGGAATATCTTTGATAATTTTTGCTGGTATTGTTGCTGAAATACCTCGAGCGTTAGTGACAACATTTGAGTTGGGTAGAACTGGAGCAATATCAACTTTAATGATTATCGCTATATTTGTTTTATTAATACTAACTATATTATTTATTGTTTTTATGGAACGTGCTTTAAGAAAAATTCTTATTAATTATCCAAAAAGACAAGTTGGAAATAAAATGTACGGTGGTGAGTCATCTCATCTTCCCCTGAAAATAAATCAGGCAGGTGTAATTCCAGCTATTTTTGCCTCAGCTTTGCTTTTACTGCCAGTAACCTTTTCAAATTTTAATATTTCTGAGAGTGAAACGTTTCTAAATTTAAGCTCATATTTTACGCAAGGACAACCTTTATATATGTTGTTATATGCATCAGGCATTATCTTTTTTACATTTTTTTATACATCAATAACATTTAATCCAACTGAAACTGCTGATAACTTAAGAAAGTATGGAGGTTTTGTCCCTGGTATTAGACCAGGCGAAAGCACAGCAATTTATATTGA
>JACWEB010000042.1 GCA_014653715.1 Pelagibacterales bacterium SAG-MED31 | reverse complement strand
TTTAAAGGTAGTTTTCCTCCAACTAATCCTTCTGGGTTTAAATAACCAAGAACTAAGTTTGCATCAGATATGTAGGTCAAATACATGAGTGTACTGTCAATATAGATTTTTTTGAAATCAATAATAAAAATATTAAACAAATTACTAAAGCTTTTCATGATAGACATAAAGAACTTTACACTTATAATGAAGTAGACAGTGAGGTAGAATTAGTAAATATTGAAAGCACAATATACGGACGAATTGAAAAACCCAATTATAAAGAATTAATTATTGATCAAGAGATAAAAGAAGCTGAAAAACCTTCAAGAAAAATAATTTTTTCTCCTGATGGAATTTCTGTTAGTACAAAAGTATTTGATGGTAAAAAAATATCACCTGGAAAAAAAATTAATGGCCCTGCAGTTATTGAGGAAGAAACAACAACTCTTGTAATTGAGCCAGAATGGAGCGTAGAATTACATAAAAGTGGTACTTATGTAATTACTTTAAATAAAAATTAATTTTTTTGACTATTTAAATTTTCTTGAATTAATAAATTTAAAGAACTAGTGACTTCCTGACAAAACTTTAAGTCTTCACCAAAAAAACTTCCTTCAAAAAAACTTCCTGTTTTTTTTCCTATTGTATTCATTTCATCAACATATCTAATAGTTAATTTACTTACTTTTTCAAAAAAAAGCTTTTCAGCCTTTTCACTAGATATATTTCTAATTTTTTGTAATGATATAATACCATAAGGATATACAATATTGGCAATTTCAAAAAATTGACTTGCTAAATCTGGATATTTTTTTTTTGTTAACTCTGTCATAGCTGAATACAAAGAGACACAACCTTCAATAATAATATAATTAACTTCTTCATTTTTTGCAACTTGATCAAATGTATAGTTTCTTAAAGGTGTTAAGTTTTGTCCAAATGTTGTAAATGAAATAAGTAGAAAAAAAAAATTTATATTGAAATAAAAAAAAAATTTACTCACCTAATAAACTGTCATCCATAATAGAAGTATCATAGGCTGAATAAGAATGCCACCCATTAACTGTTTGATCGTAATCAATAATACTGCCAGTAACAAGTCCAGACTCTTCAGAGCAAAAAAAAGCTGCTGCTCTTGCTACATCTATAGGTTTTGTAAGTCTTTTAAAAGGGACTTTTACTTCAGCTTTTTGCAACCAATCATCTCCACCATTATGAAATTTTCTTTGAATGGTGTCTTCTCCTGGTGTGTCTGTCCAGCCTATATTCAGACCATTTACTCTAATTTGATAACCTGAAACACCATTTGCTATATTTTTAATTATAATAGCAAGAGCTGCTTTGGACCCACTATAAGCTGTCAAAAAAGGCATTCCACTATACATTGCCATTGATAAAACATTTAATATTGTTCCTTGAATATTTTCTCTTATCATTATTTTAATTGACTCTTGCATCAATAAAAATGGTGCTCGAGTATTTATGTTAAAATTTTTATTAAAGTTATCTAGGGTTGTGCTTAGTATCGTTCCTCTTTCTGTAAAGCCAGCAACATTAATTAAACAATGAACCT
>JACWEB010000041.1 GCA_014653715.1 Pelagibacterales bacterium SAG-MED31 | reverse complement strand
GAAAAAATAAAAGATAAACTTTTAATTCACGACGCATCACACAATAGTGCTGGACAATTAAGAAAAGGTTTTGAAGAAAATATTGATCCATCTCTGACACCGGGAGCCAAACATCCTATTATTTTTAAAGATCCCAGCACGCAAAAAAAATCACTTTTTCTTGGTAGAAGACCACATGCCTATATAGTTGGAATGACAATAGATGAAAGTGACAAGTTGCTTAATGAATTGTGGGCGCATGCCACTCAAAAAAAATATACTTTTACCCATCGATGGCAAAATAATGAAGTACTGATGTGGAAAAATCTCTTTGTTTTACACAAAAGAGATTCCTTTAATTCAAATACCAGACGCGTTATGCACAGAACTCAAATAAGTGGAGATTTAAGAATTTCTTAGATCAAAACCTCACCACGCATAAGTGGTCTGAAGGTTCTGTAAAAAATAGCAGATTTTGCAAAAGGCTTTCCATCTTTACTCTCAATAACAGCTCCTGCTGTCATTATTCCTGATGGGTTTCCAGCTCTTAGTTCCATTGGGTTAGAATCTTTTCTTTTCACATTATTTGCTATAGTGCCCTCAATAGCGGCTGCAACACCGATGTTTACTCCAGCGGTGCCCATTATTGCTTTGTGAGTCTTTTCCATCGAAAACATTCTAGTTGTAATGTCCTGATCGTTTGAATTAATTTTTGTTCCATCTAAACTAACATAATCTTTTGGAGAAGTTACAATTCCAATTCTAGGCGTATTCATCGGTGCTTCATCCTCTGATTTTGATAAACCAACAATATATGCAGCTTTACGTCTTATTTTTTGTATTAAATTCATTTTATCAACTTGTGCATCAAGTTCATCTGGAGTTTCAGTGCCTTTTAAACCAATATCCTCTGCAAGCAAATATACAAGGGGTGTTGCAGCATCAATTATACTAATTTTGATTTTACCAAAATCTTTTATTTCTATTTCATCAATTACATTCCCTGTAGGAAGAAGTTTTCCTGTTCCAGAACCTCCAGGCTCAAGATAGTCTAATCTTACTTTTGATCCAGTGCCATGAACTCCAGCAATCGAATAGTCTCCTTCAATTAATGGTTTTCCATCCTTAACATTAAAAGTTGAATGTATGATTTTATCAGTATTGACTTGGTAAATCCTTATTTTATTTTCACCTTCTTTTGCTTTGATTATTCCTTCTTGAACTGCATAGGGCCCAACTGCTCCTGATAAATTACCACAATTGTTATTCCATTCGGCAATAGGTTTATCTATAGCAATTTGAATAAAGTTATAATCAACATCTGCATCATCTCGATCTGATGGACTTATTATTACACACTTAGAAACTGATGATACTCCACCACCCATTCCGTTGAGCTGTCTTTTATTAGAGTCTGGACTTCCAATCACTTTTAAAAATAAATCATTTAATTCATCTTGATTTGAGGTAGGTAAATCTTTCTTTTGAAAGAAAACACCTTTACTCGTTCCACCTCTATAATATGTAGCCTTGATCCATCTTTGTGTCATTAATCTTAAGCCTCCTTATAAGCTGTAGGTAAAATCCC
>JACWEB010000040.1 GCA_014653715.1 Pelagibacterales bacterium SAG-MED31 | reverse complement strand
GACACATAAAAAAAATTTCTTACCAATTACCAAAATCAAAAAAATTTATTTTTAGAGAAACAAAAAAAGTTTTTGGTAATTCCTGGTCATCTGCATTAATGATAGCTTCAAAAAATCCTAAAATCTGGCACAACTTAAGAATTGATTCACATAAAAACCCTATAAACGCTCTGAAAAAATTAAGAGTTGATACAATAAAATCTGCAAAAAAATTAGAAAAATTTTATAACAGTTCAATAAAAGTTAAACCTTTTTTTATTAGGCAAATTGTCAAATAAGATTCAATTTTAAAAAATTAAGCCAGTTTTTGTAAAATATTTTTTCTACCAATTCTTTATTGTATCCTAATTCATATAAATGATTTTCTAAATTTATCATTCCAGCTAAATTTTTAATTTCTTTAGGAACTACAGCTCCATCAAAATCAGATCCAATAGCTATATTATCTTCTCCTAAAAATTTCATTAAGTGCTCAATATGATCAGTAATATTTGTTAATGAACATTCCTCAACCATCTTTCCATCATTTCTTAAAAATGCTGTAGCAAAATTTACGCCAACTATACCATTTGATAATTTTATAATTTTTAATTGTTCATCAGTTAAATTTCTAGAATGATTAGTAATAAAATGTGAATTGGAATGAGTTGCTATAAGTGGTTTTGAGCTATATTTTGCGACATCATAAAAACCTTTTAAATTTATATGAGATAAATCGATCAATATATTTTTATCATCACATATTTTTACTAATTGCTCACCTAACCCAGTTAAACCATTACCTCTATCTGGGGAGCTTGGAAAACTAAATGGAACACCTGATGCAAATATATTGTTTCTACTCCAAACTAATCCAATTGATCGCAATCCAAGATTATACAGTTACTGGGCAGGGTTAAGAAATTTTGTAAATGACAAATCACCTGTGATTGGCTTTGATAATGAACAAAAAAATTTTTTTTGGCTTGTAGCTCAAGGTGGTTATGGAATTCAAACAGCACCTGCCCTAGCAGAAATTTCCCGTGATATAATCATAAAAAATGAAGATAAAATAGATGATTTATATGATATTAGTATAAATAGGTTAAGATGAAATATTTTGATGGTCATAATGATGTATTGCTTAAACTGCACCTAAAAAAAAATATTAATCCAATTGATGAATTTTATAATGGTAATAATTTTTGTCAAATTGATTATCCTCAAATAATAAAATCAAAATTTACTGGAGGTTTTTTTGCAATATTTGTACCTGATTCTGATCCTGATGATGATTTTTTTAACAGAATGAATCAAAAAGAATATGACTTCCCTCTTCCAAATCCTATCTCAACTGAATTTGCATTAGACTCAACTATGAGTATGGTAGATATTTTGAAAAAAATAGAAAAAAATTCAAAAAATAAGATCGAAATTTGTACTTCTGGCAATCAACTTCATAAATGTATGATGGATAATAAAATAGGAGTTATTCTTCATATCGAAGGCGCAGAATGTATTGATGAAAATTTTAAAAATTTAGACAAACTGTATAATCTTGGATTGCGATCAATTGGATTAGTTTGGAGTAGAAAC
>JACWEB010000004.1 GCA_014653715.1 Pelagibacterales bacterium SAG-MED31 | reverse complement strand
ACTGGATCTCACCCAGAATATGCATCTAGTCGAATGCTTGATGGAATTGAAGGCTTCCTTAAATCAGGTGGCAATTTGATGTATTTAGGTGGAAACGGGTTTTATTGGGTAACAGACTTATCATGTGACGAAAAAACAATTGAAGTTCGAAGACCGAACGGAACTCGTCCATGGTCATCAGAGCCAGGAGAGGGAAGACATCAATTTTCTGGTGAAATTGGTGGTCTCTGGCGAGGAAGAGGACGTCCACCTCAAAAGCTAACAGGTGTTGGTTTTACTGCTCAGGGATGGACTGAAGATGATCGATGTGGGCCTGCTCAACCATACATACAAAGTAACGCCCGTAATGATAATCGTGTTTCAGATCTATACAAAGGCATTAATGAAGGTGAGTTGATCGGAGACTTTGATTCACTGGGCCTTGGTCGTGGCGCTGCAGGAGATGAGATTGACAGAGTAGATCCTAAACTGGGAACACCTAATCAAGCAATAATTCTTGGTTCGGCAATTGGTTTTTCAAATGAGTATCATCAAGCAATTGAGGAAATTTGCCAAATTAATCGCGATTGTCTAAAACAAGACGATGTAAATATTCGGGCTGATCTTGTTTGGTTTGATACACTTTTTGGTGGAGCAGTATTTTCAGTAGGATCAATAAATTGGATATCTTGTTTAACTTATAATAATTGTCAAAATACTGTATCTAAATTCACCTACAATGCTCTAATTCGCATGTTAAAAGATAATAAATAAGCTATTTTGTCTTAAATTTGATAAGAAAATTAATTAAAAAAGGATGTTTTTTTTAAAAAAAATTTTGCATTGACTAGTATTAATTTAAAGTATTCAATAGTTATAAATAAGAAAAATTTTCATGGAGGAATATATGAAAAGTATAAAATTAGCTCTTATAGGCTTATTATTAGTAGCAGGAAGTTCTTTCTCTATACGTGCAGCTGACTTACATTTTATAATGTGTGGCGGTGAAGTTAGAGAGGCAGATCAAACTGTTGTAGATGCTTTTGTTGCAAATAATCCTGGTGTAAACGTTAATATTGAGGCAGTTCCTTGGGGCACTTGTCAAGACAAGTCATTAACGCTTGCCGCAGCAGGTGATCCACCATCAATTGCATACATGGGATCACGTACACTTCGTCAGCTTGCCAACAATGATTTGATTGTTCCAGCTAAAATTTCTAGTGATTTAATGGAAGCTTATCAAACTGGTATCTTAAATACTGTTACAGTAAAGGGAACTCATTGGGGATATCCTCGAGCGTTTTCAACAAAGGCACTGTTCATTAACTGTGATTTGGCTGAACAAGCTGGTGTGGCCTGTGAAGCCCCGACAAATTGGGATGAATTATATGACATGGCTAAAGCAATAAATGATAATACAGACGCAGCTGGTATTGGTCTCGTTGGAAAAGACTTTGACAATACTATGCATCAATTTTTAGTTTGGCTCTATTCTAATGGAGGTCAAGTAATTGATCTACAAACTGGAGCAAATATGCTTGATAGCCAAAGTACTCGTGAGACACTTGCACTTTATGAGAAACTAGTTGGAGTTGCTCAAGAAGGGCCAACTGCTTTCGAACGTTCACAAGTTAAAGACCTTTATAATGATGGACAAGTAGGAATGTATGTGGAAGGTCCTTGGGGTCGTGGCGTACATAACGAAGGAATGAACGAAATAGCAGTTCCAATTCCAGCAGGACCTAGTGGCGTGAGTGGCACTCTTCTCATTACCGACTCGATCGCTGTATTTAAAGGTTCAGGACATGAAGACATGGCACATAAACTTGCTACCACATTAACAAGTGGTGAAAGTCAATATGCACTTGATACACCAGATGGTGGATGGGGTCTTACTCCAATCTTTGACTATGAGAAACTTGGTATATCAGATCCTTACTACAAGGGTGATGACTATTGGGCAGTCTTTATCAATGGTATTGGTGCAGGTGGACCAGAGCCACTTGTTGAAGATTTTAAATCTATGCAATCGGTGTTCGTCAATATGATTCAGGGTATTTTATTGGGTGATGACACAGTAGACAATCTAGTGTCAATCGCTGGTGAAGAATTCGACGAACTTCTATAAAATTTAAATTTTACTCAGGGCGGTAATCTACTCCGCCCTGGACTATTATTTCGTTCATACAGTATTATAAAAAATATACAAAATGATTGTAAAAAAGAGTAAATTAGATTTCTATCCTTACTTTCTACTTGCTCCATCACTGATTTTTATTCTTGTAATTGTTGCATGGCCCTTGATCGAAACTTTTCGATTATCACTCACTGATGCACGACTTGGTGGGGAGAGTTACGTCGGCTTTGAAAACTATCAAGAACTTCTTGAAAAAAAGAAATTTCATCGCGTCATCACTCGAACTTTTTTTTGGATGTTTTTATCAGTTGGTTTAAAAATTTTATTGGGCTTAGCTGGAGCAACGCTTTTAAACGCTGCCGTACCAGGACGGGCTCTTTTTAGAGTATTAGTTATGCCACCTTGGGTGATTCCAATTGCCATTGGATGTATTGGTTGGCTATGGCTTTACAATAGTCATTTTGGACTCTTATCAGGTATAGCTCAACGAATTGGTTTGATCGATGGTCCATTTGGTTTTTTAGCTTACAAAACACCTGCTTTTTATTCAGCAATTGTTACAGATGTATGGGTAGGTACGCCAATGGTTACTATTTTTTTCCTCGCAGCAATGCAAGGAGTTAGTCGTGATCTTTATGAAGCAGCTTGGGTAGACGGTGCTGGACGCTGGCATAGGTTTAGAAGAATTACTATTCCACAAATTATGCCTGTTATTGTAACTATGTCTTTACTCTCAATGATCTGGACTTTTAATAGCTTTGAAATTATTTGGATTTTAACCGAAGGTGGCCCACGTGGTGCAACAACAACATTAATTGTTGATACTTACAAAACTGCCATAGGTAATTGGAAATTTGGTGAAGGTGCAGCCAGAGCTGTAATCATCGTTGCATTGCTTGGAATATTTTCTTTTTTTTATTATTCTTTGATAAAAAAATTAAACAAATTTGAAGAGAGAGAATAAGTTTATGGATAAGTATTCCAAAGTTCAACTTGTATTAATCTACTCAGGTATAGCAATTTTTTTGACTTTTATTCTTTTGCCATTCTTTGAAATGTTTATGACATCCTTAAGGCCATTAGATCATCTTTTTCGTGCTCCGTATCAATTCTGGTCTGATGATTTTAGTTTTGAAGCATATCATAAAATGTGGGAAACCGTTCCATTGCTTGGACGATATATATGGAATTCAATTTACATATCATCGATGGTTACCTTAATAACAATGATTTTAATTATTCCTGCAGCTTATGCATTTGCGCGATTAGATTTTCCTCTTAAAAATGTAACACTTTCAATGTTTCTTGGTGTTAATATGTTTACAGGAGCAGTTTTATTGATTCCACTCTACCGTGTGCTCAGAATATTAGGACTACTAAATACCTATTGGGCGATGATTATTCCTGGAGTAGCATTTTTAATTCCAACTGGCATTTGGCTTTTAAAACCCTATTTTGAAAAAATTCCACGGGAATTGGAAGAAGCTGCGTTTGTTGATGGTGCCGGCCGTCTCTATATGCTAGGTCGCATCATACTTCCGCTTTCCACCCCTGGTTTGATTGTTGTAGGCGTGGCCGTATTTATAGGTGCATATGCTCAACAATTCCTATTCGCTATAACATTCAATCAGACTCGCGAATACCAACCACTGCCTGCTGGATTATATGAATTCATCGGCTATCAGACCGTGACCTGGAATGAAATGATGGCTGCAGCTTTGGTAGGTGTTTTGCCTGTTATGTTTGTATTTTTATTTTTGCAAAAGTATCTTGTAGCAGGACTTACTGCTGGAGCAGTTAAAGACTAACCTAAAAAATATAGAAGGATCTAGAGTTTTAAATTTATTATTAATGTTTAGTTTTTCATATTTAGATCTAGTTTTTGCCAAGTATTAGTTAAATCAACTATTTTTCCAGTTTTACGAGACTCATCTATTTTCATAGCAATAATACCAGCCTCAATACAATCTTTTACACCAACAGGTAAATTTATTTTTTCTAAATTTGTTAAGTGTTGATTAATGTCTTTTAACATTAGGTTATCTGCTCCATAGTGTCCTTTTGATGCTCCAAAAGCAGCTCCATAATCTTCATCTAGAACAAGATTATTTTCTTGATCATGAGCTTTAAGATAGCCTCTTACAAAATCACCTTCAACCATACCATTAGTGCCAATAACGGCAAAACGTCTAAATTCATCAGGAACTCTCATATTCGTATGAAATGCTAATGTTGCACCATTTTCATATTCTAAAATTGCAACTTGGTGGTCAACAATGTCAGCATCACTATCAAAAACTTTATCTTTTGTTTCCCATCCATGTAAATTGTATCTTGAAAATTCGTCAAGGTTATAAATTGGTTGGTTTGAAGGTATGAATGAATGTCTTCCTCCAAAACTTGCAACTCGAAGCGGTCTGCATCCAACAATCATATTATAAAAATCAATATCATGGCAGCACTTTTCTAGCATAAAACCTCCAGAAAACTCTTCTTTACGGCGCCAATTTCGCATAAAAAATCCACCGTGCCATGGCATAATATGCTCTGAAGCTTCTACAGACACTATGTTTCCTAGAACATTCTTATTAATTAACTCTCTTAAAGATCTTGCATGTTTGGAATATCTTAATACCAAACCAACTAAAACTTGATCCTCACCAAACTCAGCTAGAAGTTGTACAAGTTCATATGATTGATTTTCATTAACAACTATTGGTTTTTCAGCAAAGATTCTTACTCCTGCATTTAATCCTACCTTAATATGATCTAAATGAAGATGGTTTGGTGAACCTATCATTAATAAATCTAAAGATTCATTTTTTAGCATTTCCTTTAAAGAGGCATATTGCTTTGTTGGAAAAAAATTATTTTTTTCAGCATATTCTTTACCGATTGGTAAAGGATCTACATAAGCTACTAATTTTGCTTCTTTATTTATTTGTGATAATTCGTGATAAACGTGTGCAATTCTATTTCCCAAACCTACAGCACCAATTTTCATCTCAATCCTCTTATTTTTAAAAACTTAACACTAAAAATTATGAAACTTCCACCCCAATTTTGATAAAAAATCTACATTATGAATTAGAGATGATCTAAATTCACTCCAAGGTCTTTGTGCTTTTGAGGACCAAGCAATTTCAGCAAGTGCTGCAAGACGAGGGTTAATCATTTCATCAAAATAATCTTTATCTGTTATCGTTTCAGACCAAAGCTGGCCTTGTATTCCTAATACATTTTCAATTTCTTTAAGTTCATATTCTTTCAATGGCTGCCATTCAAAAACTTCTTTTACTTCTATAGTAGAAGCCCAACAAATACCTCTTTCAAAAGTAGAGTTATTGTGTGCCATATCGAAGTAGGTTTTCTGACCTGGGCAAAGGACTGTTTTAAATCCATTTTTTGCAGACATTATTCCAACCTGTGGATGTTCCCAAGCGAATATAATACAGGATTTATCAACTTTACCTGCGCTACCAGAAGATCCTATATCGTTATGAGGTGGAAGAGCTGCTTCGTTCCAAGCCGCTGTCAATTTTTGTTTATTTTTAATAATAGAAATTATTTTATTCATATAATCATCTTGTAATTCATCAAAAGATGAGATGTTATTTTCTTTCATATATTTAATTACTTTTGGAGAACCTTCCCAAGACTCTTTAGGTCTTTCATCAACGCCTACGTGAATTGTATTAAATGAAAAAATCTCACTTAATTCCTCTAATATATTTTTTAAAAAAGTATTAGTTTCATCAAGTGCGGGATTAATGGTGTTATCTGGGTAATTACCCACATCCTCCGCTGAAATATTAGAAGTTAAGTCACGTAACTCAGGCATAATCTGGAGCAAGGTCCACGAATGTGCAGGTAAATCAATCTCTGGCATAATTTCTATATTACGTCTTTTAGCGTAATTAATTAAATCCTTAACTTCACTTCGAGTGTAATATCCGCCACTTTTTTTGTAACCAGTGCCATAAAAAGGAGGGATTTTTTCATTGTACCCTCGAAATGCACCTACTTTTGTTAGGTTTGGATATTGATTTAATTCAATTCTCCAAGCTTCATTATCTGTTAAATGCCAATGAAATCGATTAAGTTTAAAATAACTCATATAGTCTAAGAGTCTTTTTATTTCTTCAATAGAATAAAATTGCCTTGCACAATCAAGATGCATACCTCTCCAATTTAAAACCGGAGAGTCTTGAATGTATCCAAGAGGCAAATTGGTTTTATAAAAGTTAACTAATTGAATAAGTGTTATTATTGCATAAAATTTTCCTCCATAGTCTGAGTAATGAATTGTTACTGAACTTTTATCAATCAAGATTTTGTACGTTTCAGATTGAAAGTTGTGTTTTTCAAATATTATTAAATGTCCTTTGGAAGAATTAAAATTAATATTTGAAGTTTTTAAAATATTATTAAAATTTTCAAAAAATTCATTTTCACTTATAGGTATTTTAAAATCTAAATTTTTAATTTGAATAGTTTCTTTTTCTAATTTTAATTTTCTTGGTAGAGGAATAATTGGATTAAATTTTATCTCATAATCATTAGAGTATACTTTTTGTGAAATTGGATATTCAAATTTGAGTGGATTAATTTTACACTCTATTTGTTGATCATTCATATCTAAAATAAATAATCCCTCAGGACCACAAGAAAGATTATAAGTGCCTATTCTAGGCTCTTGTAATGAAAAAATTATTTCATTTTTATGAGAATGAATTTCATAATATCTGCCAATCTTTTTTAAAATAGCCCCTCCCTCAATACTCTGAATTGAATAAACTAAAGAAAAACAAATTTTAAAATCACGATGTTGAAATTGGTTATTTAAAATAAATAGTTTTAATTTATTATTTTTAGTAAAAATTAAGTGTATTTCCATTATCAATAATTTATATATTTAGTTTATCATGAGTTTTGAAGATATATTTCAAGAAGATTCTTCAGTTGTTAACAGCGCCCATGCTAGAGTAAATTTGATAGGTGAACATACCGATTATACTGGTGGTTATGTTTTTCCATCTTTATTAAATTTTAAAACTACTATTCAAATTTCACAAAATAATAAAAAGATATATCAAGTTTATTCTGAAAACTTTAATGAGCAAAAAAACTTTACAGATTTTATTAAATCAAAAAATATTGATTGGATAGATTATGTAAAAGGATGCCTATTTGTATTTTATGATGAAAATAAATATATACCAAATACATACTTAAACATTTTTATATCATCAACTATTCCAATGGGTAGAGGTATTTCATCATCATCTGCCCTATGTGTAGCTATATTAAAAACATTAAATAATTTTTTTAAATCACAATATTCAAAAAAACATATTGCAATTTTAGCGCAAAAAGTTGAACGAAATTATATTGGTGTTTCTGGAGGAATAATGGATCAAATGGTCTCTTCAATCGGTATTACGAGAAAAGCTTTTTTTTTAGATTGTTTAACTTTAAAATATGATTTGATTGATCTACCAAGAAACTGGGTTTTTTGCTTAGTAGACTCTGCAGTTCAAAGGAATCTAAGAGACAGTGCCTACAATGAAAGATATAATCAACTTAAAAAAGCTGAACAATATCTTGGAGTAGAATACCTTGGTTCAGTCAAGCCTAATCAATTTTATAAAAACAAAATAAATGATGAATTAATCTTAAAAAGAGCAAGACATGTAATTACAGAAAATGATAGAGTGCTCAAAGCTAAACAAAGTATATTAAATACAGATATAAAATTATTTGGAAAACTAATGAATGAAAGTCACCTATCATACGCAGAAGATTTTGAAGCATCAACAAAAGATGTCGATCTTATCATTGAGAGATCAATATCGTCTGGAGCAGAAGGTGCAAGACTAACAGGAGGAGGTTTTGGAGGATTTACTGTTTCACTAATTCACTCTAATAATTATCAAAATTGGAAAATAAATATGAGTAAATTTTATGATGATAAAATTATATTTGAGGTTTAATGCAAAAATTTAAAAATTATATTAATGGAGAATTTGTAGAATCAAAATCAGAGAACTCTTTTAAAACTATCGATCCATCCACTGAAAAAGAGTTTGCTGAAATTACGGCAGCAGAAGAATTTGAAGTCAACTTAGCTGTTGAGTCAGCATATAATGCGTTTAATGGAGAATGGTCAAAAGTTTTACCTTACAAACGTGGCCAATACTTAAGGTCAATTGGTGATCAAATTAAAGAGAAAGCGGAATTACTAGGAACAATTGAAACAAAAAATACAGGAAAATTATTTAAAGAAACTAAATTTCAAGCAAACTATATAGCAGAATACTATTACTATTATGCTGGATTAGTAGATAAAATAGAAGGATCAACTCTGCCAATAGATAAAGAAGATATGCATGTTTTTACTAGTAGAGTCCCGCTTGGTATAGTTGCAGCAATCATTCCCTGGAATTCACAAATGTTTCTTACTGCTGTTAAACTTGCTCCAGCGTTAGCAATGGGTAATACAATTATAATTAAAGCATCAGAAATTGCCCCAACTCCATTATTAGAATTTGCAAAAATAATTGATAAAATAGGATTGCCTAAAGGTGTTGTAAATATCATTACTGGTTATGCAGATACTTGTAGCAGAATTCTTACCTCTCATCCCAAAATAAATAAAATTGCATTTACTGGTGGTGTGCACACTGCAAAACATATCGTTAAAAATTCTGCAGAAAATTTATCACAATTATCCCTTGAGCTTGGAGGAAAAAGCCCAGTTGTTGTATTTAAAGATGCAAGAAAAGATAATGCTATTAATGGTATAATGGCGAGTATTTTTGGAGCTAGTGGTCAAAGTTGCATTGCTGGTTCGCGACTATATTTACAAGAAGATATTTATCAAGACTACTTAGAAGAATTAAAAAATAGAACTGAAGCTATTAAAATTGGTGATCCATTATCAACTACTACTCAATTAGGCCCACTTGCAACATATAATCAATTAACAAATATTGAAGAAAAAATTAAACAAACAAAAAAGCAAGGTGGGAAAATAATTACAGGAGGCAATAGGGCTAGTGATTTTAAAAATGGATACTATTTTGAACCCACAATTATTGAATGTGATAATCATAATTTACCTGCTGCAGAAAATGAATTGTTTGGACCTGTACTATCTGTCATGAAATTTAAAAATGAAGATCAGGTTATTAAATTAATGAATGACAACACTTTTGGATTAGCAGCTGGAATATTTACTGAAAATAATGGTATAGCAATGAGAGTATCAAAAGCTGTTCAAGCAGGAATTGTATTTGTTAATACCTACAGATTAATTTCACCAGTTGCTCCTTTTGGTGGTTTTAAAAATAGTGGCTATGGAAGAGAGTCAGGTTTAGAAGTAATGAAAGATTATTCTAATATCAAAACAACTTGGATTAGCACTTCAACTGAACCACTAAGTGATCCATTTAATATTCGTTAAAATATGAATAATAAAATTACTCCTGAAAGAGGCTTTTTAGAACAAGAGTTTGAACAGCGCTTACTAAGAGCTCAAAAAATTATGAAGAGTTATAAATTAGATGGTATTCTATTAACTACACCTCAGAATATTCGTTATTTTACTGGATATAACTCTCAATTTTGGGAGAGTCCTACAAGGTCCTGGTTTCTAGTTGTGCCAGCATCAGGTAAACCTATTGCAATTGTTCCAGAAATTGGAGAATCTGAGTTTAAAAAAACTTGGTTAGATGAAATTAAATCCTGGCCTTCTCCAAGGCAAGAAGATGAGGGGATTTTATTAGCAAAGTCAACTCTTGATGATTTACCTAAAAATCATGGTCAAATTGGTGCTGAATTTGGCAAAGAAATGACAATCAGAATGCCTATTAGAGATCTTTTTAAATTACAGGATATTACCATCACAAATATAATTGATGGTTCTGATGCCATTTGGGATATGCGAATGATAAAAACAGATGCTGAAATTGAACGTATTAAATTTATATGCTCAATTGCAAGTGATGCTTATAACGATCTTCCATCAAAATTATCAATTGGAAATTCTGAGAGAGACGCAGTAAATAAATTGAAAATTGATATACTAAAAAGAGGCGCTGATAATGTGCCATTTATGCCTGGCATATCTGGACTAGGTGGTGTCTCCCAAATAGTATGTGGGCCATCTGATCGTATATTAAACAACGGTGACATTCTTTTTATAGATACTGGTTCAACTTTTGATGGATATTTTTGTGACTTTAATAGAAATTTTGCTTTTGGATCTGCAAACAGTGATATCGAAAAAGTGCATGAGATTTTATGGCAAGCAACTGAAGTAGGAATTAAAACAGCAATACCAGGGAACTCGACTTTTGATGTATTTAATTCAATGAATAGTATTTTAGAGGAAGGTGGTGCACTAGGAAATAATGTCGGAAGACTAGGCCATGGTCTTGGTTTGCAACTAACAGAACCACCCTCCCATCGCCCTGAAGATAAAACTGTAATAAAAGAAAATATGGTGTTAACAATTGAACCTGGAATAGAATATGAAGAAGGAAAAATGATAGTTCATGAAGAAAATATCATAATTCATAAAGATGGCGCTGAACTAATAACAAAAAGAACACCTAGGGAAATCCCAGTAATTAAATAAAACAACTATAAGGTTATAAACTTGATTTTAATCTTCTTAGCTTGCCTTCAGTTGAATCATGATCAATGTAACAACCTTGTAAATGTCTAAAGCCTGTATTAACATTATATTCAGTTCTCCCATGAAGAACTCTCATGTTATCAAACATCATTAACATACCGCTATCAAGACGAAAATTTAATTCAAATTCCTCAGACTCATATAAATGGTAGAGTTTTTTTCGTGCTGCATAAAATTTTTCTAAATGCAGTGGCTCTGCATAAGGTACGTAATCTAATCTTCCACTAAATCTACTCTGTAGATATTTGTTATTATGGTCTAATTCAATTAATTTACCATAGTTCTCTAAAATAATATCCTTATCAACAAATTTAAATAAGACATTTGTAGTGGTTAAAACTTCATACATTTCTGGTTCATTTACTTTTAAATATTCAGCAACAGCAAAACCATCAACTAAAGACGAATCTCCTCCTTTTGCCTCATTAGATATACAATGTAATATTTGAATACCGGGCATAGGCTTTCTATATGGATTATCAGTGTGTGCTTTAATGCCAAGACTTGTATAAGCTAAATCATTTGCTTTGGGCTTTGACACTACATCAAAATGTTTACCAAAATTTGTAGTTCTAATTGGACCAAACATTTCTGCAAATTTAATAACAGTACCTTCTTCGGTTGATGTATTATTAACTATTACAAAACCTAACTCTTGAAAATTAGAGAGTAATTTAGAAAAATATTTGTCATCATTTAGAGATCTAAAGTCATATATTGGTAAAGTATTGAAATCATTTTTCCATGGTTTTTTTTCAGGAATTATATCATTTGAATACAATGCGTTGATTAGAGACTCTATTGAGAAAATTCCTTTTGAATTATCAGTAAATTCAATTTTTAAAAAATTATCTTCTATTACATATTTTAAAAATTTTATATCTGGATCCAATAAAGACGGTTCATATAATCTCTGATAATTATTTTGATCTAAATAATTTTCACTGCTTAATCTTTCACGTAACCAAAGAGGGTGGATTGAGAAATTTTTAAAATTAATATGATTTGAAGTCAAAAATCCATTTTCATCTAAAAAAAAATCCATAAAAAAATATATTTAAATTTTATTCATTCTTCAATTAAATTTTACTTTCTTGTCTCTATGACCGTATATATTAATACTGAAGATAGAAGCGTAAATCCTCCAATAATAGTATTTAAAGATGGCACTTCATTAATAACTACCCATACCCAAGCTGTACCAAAAACACTCTCAAGTAAAAATATAAGATAAACCTGATATGCAGGTGTATATCTAGGTGCTATTGTTAATACAATGAAAGGAACGGGGAGCATTATAAAACACATTAATGAAAGATATAAAATTTGTGTCCAATTGAGATTAAATTCTATTTCAAAAGGAAGAGAATACAAACCTGCGATTAAACAGCCCAGTAAACAAGCAGGAACAAGGTCTATTTTTCTAAAATATCTAACTAATACTCCACTTGAGCCCATTGATATAGCGACTATAAGTGCCATGAAATCTCCAAAAATACCTGTTGAGGTATAACTTCCCCACCCTATCGTAAACATACTTACTAATGCGACTATGATAATAATCCACGTAAATAAAGTTGGTTTTTCCTTTAAAAATAGCATTGAAAATAAAGCAGCAAAAATAGGAGCGCCAGCTACAATAACTAAAGTATTTGCAACTGATGTATATTGAATGGCATACACAAAGCAAATATGAGTTATTGCGTAAAATACAGCATATATAATGCCTGGGATCCCAATTAAGAGAAACGCATTAAATGTTTCCTTCTTATAAGACCAAAAAATAAATAATAGTAAGGTTATTGCAGGAAAAAAACTTCTATAAAAAATTAAACTATAATCTGTCAGATTTAATAAACGTATTAGAAGACTGTCAGGACTAATAATAATTACCCCAAAAAATGTCCATAATAAACCTTGCGCACTTTTACTCATAGCAATAACTAATTATCTATTTTTTTTATTCTCTCTTAACGAAATATATACGCCACTGGCAATGATTATTGAAAGTCCAATCCAAATCCACTGATTTGGAAAGTCTCCAAAAAAATAATATCCAATTACTACATTCATTATAATTTCAGAATAAGCTAAAGGTGCCAACTTTGATGCTTCAGCATAGTTTAAAGAAAGAATAAGTAAAAAATGAGCTAGTGTTCCTATGGCAGCAAGAGAAATTAACAATAACCACTGAGATAACGAAAGCCAGGTCCAAAAAAATGGGACAATTAATGAAATTACAATAGCTCCTGATAATCCCGTAAAAATAAGAGTCATCAAAGGACTATCGATAGACGATAATTTTCTAGTGCTAATTATATAAAATGCATAACAAGCACCTGCACCAACTGCAGCGACAGTAGCTAAATTAATCTCATTAAAACCTGGTCTAATGACAAATAAAACTCCAACAAAACCCATGATAACCGCTATCCATCTTCTAGGACCTACTTTTTCTTTTAATATTATAGCAGATAGTATGGTGGCTATAATGGGAGAGATAAATGCAAGAGTTAAAGCTTCAGGTAATGATATTACAGAGATAGCGTAGAAAAAAAATACTGTAGATAAAAATAAAAATAGACTTCTAAAAATTTGAATTTGAATCCCTTTTGGAAAATTAAAATGTCTATTAAAAAATATAAAAGTAATAATTATACTAAAAAAAGCCATAAAAAAATATCTACCCCACACAACTTGCAAAAAATGGATATCTTGACTTAAAAATTTAGCCAATCCATCCATAAATGGTAAAAGCATCCATGCCGATATGTTAAGTGCTATTGCTTTCATATTTATTTTAAAATCTATAAGTAAAAAACATTTCTAAAACTCAAGAAGAGTCTAGATAATTTTATAATTAAATTATTTTAACAAATTTTTATATGATATAATATCTATTTATGAATATAAGATTTTTTGGGGAAAACTGGTCTAAGTATTATAAAAGAAGCTTTCTTTTAGCTTTTTTTGTAATTACTTTTATGTGTTTTGTTGATCAAACATTAAACACACCGATCTTTTTTTCCAAAATAGAAAATCTATCTGTGTTATTTTTTACACTTAGTACAATTTTTTTTGCCTCAGTATTTTGTGGAATGTTAAGTTTAATATACCTATTTATAATTTCCTTTTTAAATAAAAAATAAATTTATTTTTTCTTAAAAAAATCTTTCAAAACAAAATCATTATCTTTTTTCGATAACCTCCATAGAAAGTATCCAAAAAAAACAAACCAAAATATTCCTAAAGCTATTCTGTACTCTAAAACTAAAGAAAAAATATTTTCAAAAAAAGATTGAACAACTAAATAATTCATGTGTTTTTAAGGGCAGGTATACCTGCCCTTTATTTAATAATTTACTTATGCTTGTCAGCTACGTCGCTCTCATGTCTTGCTGCTGACCAAATGATACCAATCATTATAGCGCACATTACAAGAACAATAAAAACAAGCATTCCAGGTGAGTCAGCCCATGTAAAATAAGCATCAACACCTTCCCAACTATTTTCTGGTCCCGGCCATGAATTCATAATAAATTCCTTTCTTTACTTATTTATCGGCGTAAGCTCTTAAATTTAGTTCAGCACTGTCAATACCAGCAGCTTGAACCTCATCAGGAACTCTTAACCAACCCATTGATTTCATTATAAAAGATAAGCCATATCCTGGAATAAAACCAACCAATAGCATTACTATTGCTCCAATTAGCTGACCTAAAAATGATGTCGGAGGTATTCCCTCAGGTCCAGGAAATCCTGCAGCAAAAATACCTACTACAACAACCCCTAAAAATCCACAAACACCATGAATAGAAACAGCTCCTACACAATCATCTATTTTAAAAGTATTATGGAGCCAGTTATTTGCAGGGATGACCACACATCCAGCTATAATACCTAAAACAAATGCAAACCCTGGATACCATATATCTAGACCAGCAGCACAAATAAATATGCCTGCTAGACCTCCAGACATCATCCAAAATGGATTACCTTTACTCCACCAAAAAGCACCAATCATTCCTCCGGCTAAGCCCATAAGTGTGTTGAATGCAAATGAAGATAATGTAGCAGGAGCTCCATAGATATTGGTCCATCCACCTAAGTCAGAAGCTCCCCAAATTAGACAAGCGCCTAAAAAACCAAAGAAACCAACTATAAGCATCAGGAGACCAACAAATGAAGAAACTAAACTGTGTCCCTCAATTTCATTAGCAGATCCATCTTCATTGTATTTTCCAATTCTTGGACCTAAATTCAGCAAAACACCAAATGCGAAAAAGCCTGCAATAGTGTGTACCACACCTGCTGCAGCAACATCATGATACCCCCAGTTAACTACTAACCATCCTGCACCATGCCATCCCCAAGCAGCACCCCAGATCCAAACAACAGATCCTAAGATTACTGCAAGAAAAACAAAAGCACTAATTCTTATTCGCTCAATAACAGCACCTGAAAAAATTGATGCAGTTGTACAAGCAAACAAAGTAAATGCTGCCCAGAATACGCCGGTTGCTTGATCACTCAGCATAGGTCCCATAGATACATCCCATGGTAGACCATAAGTAGCTCCATAACCAGAATCAGATGGAATAAAACCATTATACATTACTAAGTAGATCCACCATCCAAATAACCAAAAAGTTGGTATCATAAATGCAAAAGCTAACAAGTTTTTAACTCCTGAAGAAACTGCATTCTTCATTCTTGTTGCACCAACTTCATACATTAGAAACCCAACATGGATGATAATCATAAATCCAGTACACCACCAATAATAAGCTTCCATACCAACATTAGCTTGGGTGGTGACAAAGATATTTAATTCCTCTAAAGTCATGTTACCCCCTTTCGAGAAATAAATTAAAAAGTAATTAACTTTAATTTAAAATTAAAAAGATTCTAAGAAAATAATCTTTTTTTCGGCTTAAAAGCTTGATTATATGTGAATTATCTTAATAAAATCCTTAATTTATTTTGTTATATGAAATAAATAAAGCTACTCTTAATTTCAAATAACCTATAAATAAATCAAAATTACATAAGTATAATGGGGGGGAATATGGATTTACAAAAGGAAGCAAAGAAAAGAAAAATAAAATACTTCTTAATCAGTTATGTTGATTTCTTTGGTGTGCTGCGTTCTAAATTAGTTCCAGCAGGATCTATTAAAGAAATGCAAAAAGAAGGTGCGGGTTTTGCAGGTTTTTCAACTTATCTAGATATGTCGCCATCAGACCCAGATATGGCTGCAATTCCTGATCCTAAAAGTTTAATACAACTTCCATGGCAAACAGATGTTGGTTGGTTGGCTGCAGATTTATGGATGAATGGTAAGCCAGTAGCTTCCTCACCACGAGTTATGCTTCGTAATCAAATAAATAGATTAGCAAAAAAAAATATGAATTTAAAAAGTGGGGTAGAGTGTGAATACTTTCTAATAACGCCCGATGGGAATTCAATAGCTGATCAAAATGATATTGCTGATAAACCTTGTTATGATCAATCAGCTCTAATGCGTCAATACGATTTAATCAGAGCTATCTGTGACAGTATGATTATGCTTGGCTGGGGACCATATCAAAATGATCATGAGGATGCAAATGGACAATTTGAGATGAATTGGGATTTTTCAGATTGCCTTCAAACAGCAGACCGTCATGTTTTTTTTAAATTTATGGTTCGAACTCTTGCTGAAAAAAAAGGTTTACGTGCAACTTTTATGCCAAAACCTTTTTTAAATAAAACTGGTAATGGTTGTCATGCCCATTTATCTATTTGGGATAATAAAGGAAAAAATTTATTTGCTGATAAATCAGATAATTTAGGATTATCTAAAACAGCTTATAATTTTATGGGTGGTATAATAAATTCTGCAGAAGCGTTAACTGCATGGTTTAATCCAACTATAAATAGTTACAAAAGAATAAATGCTCCAGTGACAGCGTCAGGCGCAACTTGGGCGCCCAATACAATTACTTATTCAGGAAATAATAGAACTCATATGATAAGAGTGCCTGGTTCAGGTAGATTTGAGTTACGACTTATGGACGGCGCTACTAACCCATATTTATTACAAGCTGGTATTTTAGCCGCAGGTATTGATGGTATAGAAAAGAAAAGAAATCCTGGAAAGCCTATAAACGTAAATATGTATAAAGATGGTCACAAGGTTAAAGGAGCTAAAAAACTACCGCTGACATTAGAAAAATCTTTATCACATTTAAATAAAAGTAAAGTTCTAAAAGATGCATTTAGTAAAGAAACAATTAATTCTTATATTAAACTTAAAAATATAGAGATTAAAAAATATAATTCTTCAAGTAATAAAAAAATTGGTTTCAAAGGCTCAAAGCAATCAATTAAAAAAAATATTATTACACAATGGGAAAAAGATAACACTCTTGATTGTTAATAAGATATAATAGTCAAAATGGCACGCATAGGTTGGAGTGATTTTGTAATTTGGCAATGCAGCCTTAGGCAACGTAATTTTAGAATGTTCAGCGGCAAACCTTCAGAGGGAACCATTGCTAGCTTTTCAAAGTTAAACTCAAACATTCAAATTGGAGATATTCGTTCTATTTTAATTGAAGATGATTGTGAAAATACGTCTAAAATGTTTGAGTTCATGCATAAACAAACTCATGATCCTGAAACACGATTTGATAAAGCTATCAAATTTTTTTCTTCTGAATATTTTAATACTCCAAAAAATTTTGATGGTTCTTTTACTGCAACATTTCCATATCAATCAAGTATAGCAAAAGATCTATTAAAAAAGAAAAAAGTAAATGCTCAATTTTTTGAACGTGATACTGGTTTTAGTTTTTCAGTGAGTGTTACTAAGTTAAAAAAAAATAATTCTAAATGGCAATATACTTTTTGGCATAATCGTTTTTTTAATCCAACTTTAAGTGAAGATATTGAAATATTAAATTTTAGTCCTGTTAAGACAGGACTAAAAAAAATTAATTAATCAAATTTTTGGTAAGCTTTTTTTAATACAACTAATGGATGATTTGGAGACATTTGGAATTTAATTAACAGTTCTCTTGCAATCATATCCCTATCTTGTTGACCTTTAGGTAATTTCATATTCTTTGGAGTAGTCACCCAACCATTGATATTTCTATCAAATACTGCAGGTTTACCATTCTCGTACCCCATATGAACATCTTCCAACCAATTAAGGTCGTCCCATCCCATATGCTCAATATATTTTTTTAAAAAAGGAGTGAGTCTATTATAATCAGGGAGAAGATTAACATCATATCTATAACCAATATGCTGTCCTATCATCTTCTCTCTAGCAGTTTTAATTCCTGATTCCTTTGATCCTTTTTTAGATGAAGTTTTTTTAGCTTTTGTAGTTTTTTTTACTTTTTTCTTTGCCATTCTCTTCTCCTAAATTGAATGATAATCATCGACACCAACTGTATATTCGGTACCTGCAAGAGGAACTTTCGCTAAAGCCGATGCTTCCATTGTTAATGCTGCTAAATCCTCTGGCTCTAAAGAATGAATATTTGTTTTACCACAAGCTCTTGCAAGTAATTGTGCTTCTAGAGTCATTGAGTGTAAATAATTATATACTCTTAAAGCTGCATCATCAGGATTTAGACGTTTTCTTAATTTTGGATCTTGAGTTGCAACACCCACTGGACATCTTCCTGTATGACAATGATAACAATCACCAGCAGAAACACCTAACTCTTTTTCAAAGTCAGCTTCAGGGATATCTTTATTACAATTCAAAGCAATCAATGCTCCAGTGCCCACTGCAATTGCATCAGCACCTAAAGCTAAGGCTTTTGCCATATCTGCACCATCTCTAATACCTCCCGCAAAAACTAGTGACACTTCTCCAGTTTTACCAACATCATCCAAAGCTCTTCTTGCTTCTCTAACTGCTGCAATTCCAGGAATTCCTGTGTTAGCCGCCGCAATATGAGGGCCAGCTCCAGTAGATCCTTCCATGCAATCCAAATAAATTGAGTCAGGATTACATTTGGCAGCCATACGAACATCATCATAAACTTTTGCTGCGCCAAGTTTTAATTGTATTGGAACTTGATTGTCAGTTAGTTCTCGCAGCTCTTCAACTTTCAGTGCCAAATCATCAGGGCCTAGCCAATCAGGATGTCTAGCTGGGGAACGTTGATCAATACCTGCAGGCAATGATCTCATTTCTGCTACTTGATCAGTTACTTTTTGACCCATTAGATGACCGCCCATTCCAACTTTTTGGCCCTGGCCAATAAACACCTCTATCCCATCAGCTAACTGTGCATGATGAGGGTTAAATCCATAACGAGATTGAATACATTGATAATACCATAATTCTGAATATCGTCTTTCATCTGGTATCATTCCACCTTCACCAGAGCAAGTTGCACTTCCAGCCATTGTTGCTCCTCTAGCTAAAGCAGTTTTAGCTTCATATGATAAGGCTCCAAAACTCATGCTAGTAATATAAATTGGGATATCAAGCTTAACAGGATTTTTACAATTGGGTCCAATTACAGTCTTTGTTTCACACTTTTCTCTATATCCCTCAATAACGAACCTTGTAAGAGTTCCGGGTAAGAAGGTAAGGTCATCCCAGTGAGGAATTTTTTTCATTAGTGCCATTCCGCGCATACGATAACGTCCAAGTTGAGACTTAATATGGATGTCGTTAATTACATTAGGAGTAAAAATAGCATTTTTACCTAGAATACTTTTTTCATTTTCACCTTTTTTATTTTTAATTTTCTTTGCCATATTTATTCCCTTTATATTGCGCCTTTTCGTTCCGATGGTTCTAAATTATCATAATTCCATAATTTTTTACCAGAAACAATTTTGGTCATTTTTTTAAAATCTATTTTCTTATCAATTTCAGCTACTTTTAATTTTCTTTTTAGCCAAGAAATATCAAGGTCTGTCATTTCTGCTTCGACGGCATCTGCACCTAAAGATTTTATACTTCCTCCTACAAAAATAGTTCCATCGTAAAGAGAGTCTCCTAAGTTTGGTCCAACATCTCCGCAGATAATTATTCTACCCCTTTGCATCATAAAGCCTGTAAAAGCTCCTGCATCTCCTCCAACTATTATGGTACCACCCTTCATGTCTATTCCAGATCTAGCACCAACACTGCCTTTGCAGATTAAATCACCACCACGAATAGCAGCTCCAAAACATGAGCCGGCATTTTTTTCAATTACTACTTTTCCAGACATCATATTTTCAGCACAAGACCATCCAACACGACCAGAAATTCGTACTACTGGTCCATCAATTGAACCAACTCCAAAATAACCAAGACTGCCTTCAATAATAAGATTTAATTTTTGAAGAATTCCGACACCAAGACTATGTTTAGCACCTGGATTTTTTAACACAATTGTTCCGTACCCTTTCTTCATCAACTCTTTGATTTTCTTATTCAGTTCTAAACATTTGAGATTTTCTACATTAATAGATGTGCGCTTATTAAAATCTACATCAAAAGCATCATTATAAAAAAAATTTTCACCTTCTTCTGGATTAAAAAAAGTTTGCTGAGTTCTTCCTGTTAATACTTCATCATGAAGTCCCATACCGTAAGACTTATGTTCGTTTTTTGTTATGCTTGCCATACTTTTACCTCTCCTTCATAAGGATCATATGTATCGATCTCATGAGGAAGCAAGCTTCTAATTGCAACTTCCTCAGAAGCAAGAGCAACTAAATCATCACTCTCATATAGAACCATTGGTTTTGCAGCCATAGTATCTTTCGCCATTCCTAATTTATCTTTTGTAGCAACCATGTAGGTAAAAACACCATCTAAGTCTGATAAAGATGAGCGCATTGAATCTTCTAAATCATACCCATCTCTAATTTTATTTGCTAAATAGACTGCTATTAGTTCAGAATCACAAGATGACATGAAACGCATGCCTTTTCGCTCAAGTGCTCTTCTGTTATTCCAGTAATTAGTTAATTGACCATTATGAACAACTGAAACATCACTAAATGGATATGCCCAATATGGATGAGCAGATCTAATATCTACTCCTGATTCAGTGGCCATTCGAGTATGTCCTATTCCATGAGTTCCATTAAATTTGTTTAAGTTGTATTGATCAGCAACAACTTGAGCATCCCCAATATCTTTTATAAGTTCCAAAGATTGACCTAAAGATAATATTTCAGTCATCTCTACTGACTCAATTTTTTTTGCTAATTCTAACAAATCATCATCACACTTTATTACATATCTAAATGAGTAAGGAGTAATCTGCTCTTCTTTAATTATTTTTCCTCCAACTTCATTAATTTGGTTATTTACTTCATCTCTTCTAGCGTCATATAAAGAAGCATCTTCCATAATAGCCGAACTACCTTCTTTTACATTTTCACCAACTTTAAATCTTAAAATATAATCTTTAGATTTTCCGCTACCATACAAAGCATAACCTGTTGAGTCAGGTCCACGATGTTTTAGAGATTGAAGCATCTTCTGCATTTCTCCACCAACATTTGTTGACTTACCCCTATGTATTAAACCAGCAATTCCGCACATATTATTATCCTTCTTTTTATAATTTATGGAAGTACATCCAAATAAGTATCGACATCCCACTGTGTAACTGCAGACAAGAATTTTTCCCACTCATCATTTTTATAATGCATAAATACTCTAAGCATATCTTCTGGTAGTGCTGATTTTATAATATCATCACCATCCAAACGTTGTATAGCTTCACCTAAAGTTAAAGGCAACTTATCAACTTCCTTACCTTCTTTCATTGCATCATAGATATTTTTTTTCTCCGGTTCACCTGGATCCATTTTATTATCCAAACCATCTTCAAAAGCTTTTAAAATTCCAGCACCCATTAAGTATGGATTATGAGACGAGTCAACAGATCTATATTCTACTCGACCTGGTGCAGACACACGTACACTACAAGTTCTATTTTGATATCCCCAATCAGCATAAACTGGTGCCCAAAAACCTGTATCCCACAATCTTCTATAAGAATTAACTGTAGGTGACCCAAGACAAGTTAATGCTGGTAAATGCTTAAGAAGACCTGCAATACTATTTAATCCTACAGGACCAGGTTTTACTGCATCAATTTTTGGATCAGGCATGAACATATTCTCACCACCTGAAATATGCTTGAAAACTTGATCCATTCCAGGAAGAGGATTATTGCCTATTGGTGTAGATTTAAGATCTCCACCTTTCCATAACGAAACATTTGTATGACAACCATTTGCTGAAACGCCCATAAATGGTTTACTCATGAAGCAAGCAATCAAATTAAATTCTCTAGCAACTTGAGCGCAAATTTGTCGATAAGTAGTGAGTCTATCTGCATTTCTTAAAACATCATCATACATAAAATTTAATTCTAATTGACCAGGCGCATCTTCATGATCACCTTGAATTACATCGAGTCCCATAGCTCGACAATACTCGATGACTTTCATGTAAACAGGTCTTAAGGATTCAAATTGATCTATATGATAACAATATGGTCTTGAAAATCCATCACCAGTAGGTTCTCCATTATCTTTTTTTGTTAACCACATCATTTCAGGTTCCGTACCTGCGCGCATGTTCATTCCAAATTTTTCTTGGAATTGATCTTGGAATATTTTTAAGTTTCCACGGCAATCTGAAGTTAGATGACCACCTGGGTTTTCTTCTTCTTCTCTATTTCTAAAACAAGTACACCATACGCGAGCAACTCTTTTGTCCCATGGGAGCTGAACAAAAGTATCAGGCTCAGGTATTCCTACTAACTCAGATGACTCAGGTCCATAACCAATGTATTCACCGTGCCTGTCTACAAATAAATTTGCAGTAGCTCCATATACAAGCTGAAAACCTTTTTCTGACATAGACTCCCAATGATCTGCTGGAACTCCTTTACCAACAATCCTTCCTGTAACTGAAACAAACTGATAGTATATATAAGTTATTCCAAGCTCATCAATTTTTTTTCTAACATCTTTAACTAGCTTATCTCTACCTGATTGATTTACAAAGTTTTCTAAATCTGTCATTTCTACCCCCCCTTAAATAATTATAACATTCAACAAAATTAACTCCACGGAAAAGGACTATTAGAAGTTGGATGTAAATTTCCTTGCTCGTATCTTGAAAAACGGAATGGCTCTAAAAGAGATGATTTTTCTCCTAAAACTTCATCCGCTACTAATTTGCCAACTCCAATCATTTTATATCCATGATTAGAATCAGCTATCATATAAACATTTTCTCTAAATTGATCAAAAACAGGGAATGAGTCTGGTGTAAAACAACCCAAACCTCCAGTTGCTCCTTTTTTAAATAAATGAGATTTTCCCTCAAATCTTTTATGACAAAAGGCTAAAGCTGAAGTCCACATATCGCCGAATTCATCACTAATAACAAAGTCAGCAGATTTTGGCCCATAAGGATCAACATTAACTCCCTCACCTCCTGGTTTTCCAACTTTGTAAGGTGATGATCCTCCCTGAATACCATTAAAGTGAAAATCAGGTTTATAATAAATACCCCATAATTTGTCAGTTATTAAACTTTTATCTGTATCTGAATAAAGTGGCGCATCAGTATCAACATGAATAACCGGTGGCATATCTCCACTGTCAGTTTTAAGATAATCAGGGTCAACTCTTAAAACCCCTTCAGTTAGCATCCAATAGTGCCACATTGGTATATTAGTATTTAAATTTCCACCTGATCCCTTAATAGTAATTTCATTAGGAAGTTCTAACATATCCCAAAATGTTTTTGCCCAGGGACCTGCTCCAACAATTACGTGATCACATTTTATTAGACCTTTGTCTGTTTCTACACCTGTTACTGCACTTGAGTTTGATCCATATTGAAAACCTTTTACGGTTGTTCCAGTTAATATTCTAACACCTTCGGCTTCTGCCTTATCTGCTAGACCATAAATAGCAGATGTGTTGTTAGCATAACCTCCTCTTTTTTCATGCAAAACGCTTGTAATACCTTTTGCTTGCCAATCACCAAACATTTTCTTCATGTAATTTTCAGAATCTTTTTCACCTTGAATAAATACTGATTCATATCCAATATTTTTTTTGTTGTGCATAAATTTCTGCTACATCATTTTCCATACATTCAGGGCTAATTTGCATATATCCAACATCGTGATAGTGGAAGTTTTTTGCATCACTTTCCCAAACCTCTACACACATTGCCATTAATTCTCGCATGGCAGGTTGGAAGTAATTGTTACGAACTACACCACATGCAATTCCACTGGCGCCTGCAGCAATACTATCTTTATCTATAACAACAATTTTTGAACCATCTCCCTTACCCTTAGCTTTTAATTTAGCAGCAAGATGCCAGGCAGTGCTAAGGCCATGGATACCAGCACCAACTATTACGTAATCAACTTTTTCAGGAAAAGCCATAAAAATATTCCTTTATAATTTTTTTTTGAACACATATTTGAAAGTCAAATAACCATAAAGTAAATGTTTCATTGGCTGAAACATCTTAATTTTCTTGAAGTTTTTTTGATATTAATTTTGAAGTATTTTTTACTTTTATCGCTAACTCCTGAACTGTTTTCACATTAATACTACCTTTAGTTCCTGAAATTGAAATCCCAGCAATTGCTCTACTTTGAGAATCCATAATAGGCGCACCGATTCCGTATACATAATCAAAAGTTTCAGCTTCGTTCAAACTGTATCCTTGTTTTCTGATCCTATCTAAATTTGCATATAATTTATCAAGTGAAGTTATCGTATTTGCTGTATGTTTATGTAGTGTATAACTTTTATAAATCTCTCTCAACTCATCCCTTGATTTAAAAGCTAGTATAGCTTTACCTAAGGCACAACTATGTGCATCTAATCTCATTCTAAAAGCTCTTGGCGCATTGTCTCCAAGTGGATCAACTTTATCACAATAAACAATGTGTGGCCCCTCTAAAACAGCTAAATATGTAATATGATTAGTCTCGTAGGATAAATTTTTAATATGCTCAAAACATAAAGTTGTAAGCGTTTTAAGAAAATCAGATTTATCTCCAAATTCAAAAATCTTATGGCCTAATGAGTATAAATTATTCGAAGTATCTTTAAAAACATATCCAAGACTCGTCAGATAAGTTAAAATTCTAAATGCTGTGGCTCTATCTAATTTAGTAATAGAAGCAACTTGGCTAGCTTTAAGAGGTTTAGGCGATTTTCCAACGCATTCAATTATAGCTAAAGCTTTTTTAATTGATCCACTTAAATAATTACGCGTCATAATAAAATGTATGCAAAATATATATGATTAATAGTAAATAAATTATATTAAAATATAATATATTAAATAATTTATGGATAAAAAAAGCACTAAATTAATAAACAGTATTAATTTCTGGGAAGGTGCAATTGATATTTCTCCAATTAAAGGAGGAATTACGAATAAAAATTTTCTTGTAACTGATGGGTCTCGTAAATATTTTGTGAGGATAGGAGATGATATATCAGAGCATTTGGTTTTTAGATCAAATGAAGTACAAGCTAGTAAGGCAGCTTCAAAAATAGGCATATGTCCAAAATTATTATTTCATGACAAATCAATTCAAGTTTTTAACTATGTAGATGGTAAAACATTTGACTCAGAAGATATTAAAAAAAATATAGATAATATAACTAAACTTGTGAAAAAAGTTCACACCAAAATGCCTGATCAACTTATTGGTCAATCTGTTATTTTTTGGGTCTTTCATGTAATAAAAAATTATAAAAAATTTTTAGAGGATAATCACAGTTCATATATCAAAATCCTTCCTGATCTTTTAAAGAAAGCATTAAAATTAGAAAATGTATCATCACCCTTTGAAATTGTATTTAGTCATAATGATCTTCTTCCAGCCAACTTTATTCAAAACCAAGAAAAAATATGGTTAATAGATTGGGAATATGCTGGATTTAATACTCCTTTATTTGACCTTGGGGGACTTGCTTCTAATAACAACTTTAGTGAAGATGAAGAAAAATATTTACTAGAAAGTTATTTTGAAAAAAAATTATCATCAGAATTACACCTAAAATATAAAGCCATTAAATCTGCGTCTTTATTGAGAGAAACCATGTGGAGTATGGTTTCAGAACTTACCTCTAATATTGAATTTGATTATAAGGGTTATACTTCAGATAATTTATCAAAATTTAACAAATCTTTTGATGAAGAATTTAAAATAAATTGAAGTTTATATTATATAGATTAAGATAATTTTCACTATTTAAGAAAATAAAATATTAAGAAAAAAATTTATACTAAATTAAATAATGAATATTGATATTAGTAAATACCAAGTAAGAAGATCTAATCCTATTGTCATTGGCTCCTATGGACTTCCTGAAGATACGGAGAGATATTTAGTTAAAGGACAAGGATTAATTGGCATTGATTTGGATAAAGGTGATAATTTATATCTTAAAAATTTAGATGGAAATCAAGTTTGTGAAATAACTATCTTTGATCAAAAAGGAAATAACAATCAAAATATAATTAATAAAAAACCTAAAATAGAAAATTCTTTTTTAAAAAAAATTTTAAATAATAACTCAGATAAATTGTTTTTAATTCAAAAATTAAAAAATAAAAAAATTAACCTTGATAAATTTGCTTCATCTTTAATCTTTAATGAAAATTCAAAAAGAAATGATAGTGAAAAGATAATCATAAATGAAAATTGTTTTATTGTCTTAGCTTGTCCTGGAGAAAATATGATTGTTAGAAATCAAAATCCTCCTACCGATATAGAAGTTATAGTTAAAAGAATTAATCCAAAAAAAAATAAATTAGAAAGAGTTTTACCTGAACCATTGGCTTCACCTAAAGAAGAAATTTTAATAAAAGATAGTTCTGCAACTGCATATGAAATTAAAAAAGGCGATTACATTCAAATTATTGATTTATATGGGAGACAGTGCTCAGACTTTATGGCTTTTGATAGTGATGGTTTACAAAATGGAAAAGAACTATCAATTGATACAACAGCGAGTAGAGCAATCGTTGGTGGTGCATATGCAATGCCAGGTTTGCACTCAAAATATTTTGATAAAAATCTAGAACCTCTAGTTGAAGTAGTTCAAGACACAATTGGCCGGCATGACACTTTTGGTACAGCTTGCACAAGAAAACTTTATGAAGATCAAGGTTATTTTGGTCATATAAATTGTTCAGATAATTTTAATTATGCACTTGATAAATATGGAGTTGAAAAAAGAAATGGATGGGCTGCTATAAATTTATTTTTTAATACTGGAATAGACGCAAACAATGTAATTTATTCTGACATGCCATGGTCACGTCCTGGTGATTACGTTCTTTTTAAAGCACAGAAAGATCTTGTATGCGTATCATCATCATGTCCTGATGATATTGATACTGCAAATGACTGGAACCCCACAGACATTTACGTTAGAGTTTACTCAGAAAAAAATAGATTTGCAAAATCTATTGGTTATAGAAAAAATGCTGGAAGTGATTTTATGCTGACAAAAGAAACAGGTTTTCATCCAAGAACATCTAAATTAACAAATGATATGATGGAATCTTATGGTTTTTGGATTCCAAATAAATTTAATAATTTTGGAACTATTAGAGAATATACTGAATGCAGGAACAATGTAGTAATGATGGACTTGTCTTCATTAAGAAAGTTTGAAATTGTTGGACCTGACTCAGAGGAATTACTCAATGTAGCACTTACAAGAAATATTAAAAAATTATCAGTTGGTCAGGTTGTGTACACAGCAATGTGCTATGAAAATGGTACCATGATTGATGATGGTACTCTCTATAAATTAGGAGATCATAATTTTCGTTGGATTTGTGGCAGTGATTATTCAGGAGAATGGCTCACGCAATTAAGCGAAGAATTAAAACTTCATGCCAACATTAAATCCTCAACTGATCACCTTCATAATATTTCAGTACAAGGACCAAACAGTAGAAAATTGTTATCCAAAATTATTTGGACACCTCCTGCTCACCCACAAGTTAATAATCTAGAATGGTTTCATTTTACAATTAGCAGAATTGGAGACCACTCAGGAATACCGATCATGTTATCTAGAACTGGTTATACTGGGGAACTTGGTTATGAAATTTATTGTCACCCTAATGATGCACCTAAAGTTTGGGATGCGATATGGGATGCTGGACAAGAATTTAATATCTCACCAATGGGATTTGAAGCACTTGATATGCTTAGAATTGAAGCTGGATTAATTCTAGGAGGTAATGAATTTAGTGATGAGACTGATCCTTTTGAGGCTGGAATAAGTTTTACTGTTCCTCTTAAAACTAAAGAACAAAATTTTATTGGTAAAGAGGCATTAGTTGAAAGAAAAGCACATCCTCATAAAAAATTAGTTGGATTAGAGTTAGAAGGAAATGAAAAAGTTAATCACGGCGATTGTGTTCATAGTGGTAGAGCTCAAGTTGGCATCATAACAAGTGGAACAATTTCTCCAACATTAAATAAGAATATAGCCTTATGCAGAGTTGATATTCGCTCATCTGAAATTGGTACAGAGCTTGAGGTGGGTAAACTTGATGGGCATCAAAAAAGAATATCTGCCAAAGTTGTAGGTTTTCCTTTTTATGATCCAACAAAAAGTAGAGTTAAGGCTTAATTTAAATAATGATAAATGAATAATTTATCTGATCTCAGAAAAGTATTTAATATTGAAAGTCTAAAATGGGAATTATTAGAAGACGAATCAAAAAATCAACTAGGTAATATATATTGGTTTAATTTAAGTTATAATCATAACACAGGAGAAGGCTCTTATCTCTACAGAATGGAAGCAAATACTATATCAAAAGCACATGAACACACTGGGCCAGAAGAATTTTTTATACTTGAAGGCGATCTAACTGACTCCGATGGGTTTATTTATAAAAAAGGAGATTTTGTTCAGCTTTCTTCAGGTTCTTCTCATCACAGCACAACCAAAAGTGGTTGCACTAGCATTGTAACACATCGAGGAAAATATATTTATTCTGAAGACTAAATTTATTTAGACTTCATAAATGTATCCATTGAATCATCCATCGCTTCTGCCCAAGGTGTATGGTGAATAGGAGCTATTGTTCCTGTAACAGGTGATGAAAAAGAATTATTTCTATAAGTCATTATATCTTCTTCTTTATGGTGCTCCCAATTTTTGAAATGCTCTCTGATTAATTCAAAATTAATTTTAGGATAGTCAGATGAAGCGTGCAAATCTTTCGTATATTCAGTTTGAAAATCAATCATTTGAATTGGATCTTCTAAAATCTCCTCTTCTGATACCCATTTACTAATATTTTTTTCTATTTCTTCATCACTAGGCATTTTTATTTTATCCATTATTACATCTCTTGCAAACCAAGCTTGGCAATCAAACATGTTAAAAGTATGGAATTGATCTTGCATACCTAGATACATCATTTTATGATTATCTTGCCAAACAACACCTTTATATAGCTTGGGTGGATATAATCTATTTCCTGTTTTAAGTTTTAAAGTATCTTCAAGATAGGGGAAGTGATGGAGATAGCCGCTGCATAATATAATTGCATCAGCATTTTGTTCATGACCATCTTTAAAAATTGCCTTGTTCCCTTCTAATCTATCTAAATAATAAACTTCTTTCATTCCATCTGGCCACTTAAAGCCCATAGGATTGTTTCGATATCCAATAGTGACAGACTTTGCACCATATTTGTAACATTGAAGTGATATATCCTCAGCTGAATAACTGCTACCTAAAACAACCACATCTTTATTTCTAAATTCTTCTGCGTCTCTAAAATCATGACCATGTAAAATTCTACCAGGAAAAGATTTCATTCCATCATATTCAGGAATATACGGCACCGAAAAATGACCTGATGCCACAACAAGATAATCAAAATTATTTGTATTTAAAGTATTATCTATTTTATTTAATGTAGAAATTTCAAACTGACTTCCATTATATTTTGCTTGTGTAACTGTTGTATTAAATTTTATATACTTCTTAATATTTGCTTTTTTGGCTCTGCCTAAAATATAATCATACAAAACTTCTCTTGGAGGGAAAGATGGAATTGGTTGATTAAAATGTTCATCAAAAGAATAGTCAGCAAACTCTAAGCATTCCTTAGGGCCATTGGACCATAAATAACGATACATACTATTTGGGACGGGGTCACCGTATTGATCAGAGCCAGTCCTCCAACTATAATTCCATAAACCTCCCCAATCTTTTTGTTTCTCATAGCAAACAATTTCAGGAATGATGTGTCCTTTCTCTTCAGCTTGTTGAAAAGCTCTTAATATTGACAGCCCACATGGGCCTGAACCAATTATAGCTACTTTTGTCATTAATCCCCCCAGAAAATAAAGAGTAATTATTGTACTAATTTTTCATTTTTTAAAGTAAAATTTTGTTTCAAAATAAGAAATTCTTTACAGTTTTATGATTTGATGAGCATATCAATTAATTAGATTTAAATTCAAAAATCAAACAGGAGGAAATATGGTAAAATTTTTTAAAGGATTTATTTTAGCTTCTGTGATTCTTTCATTCACAATATTTGGAAGTATTGCTAAAGCTGCTGATCCAATTAGAATACCTGTGCTTAACTGGTCAAGTCAAATAGTAATGGCAAATGTTATGGCACAAATTTTTGAAGAACAAGGGTTTACTGCTGAATTAGTTCCAGCTGAATCAGCTTCCAGATATGAAGCTGTAAGAATTGGTGATCTGCACGTAGCACATGAGACTTGGGAGTCTACAATGGCTCTTCCATTTTATGAAGCTATGGATAAAGGTGGCTTAATTGATGCTGGAAGTCATGATCTTATAACTTTTGAGGAAATGGGAATTCCTAACTGGGTTATTGATGAGGGTTTGTGCCCAGGACTACCTAATTGGGAAGCTCTTAAATCACCAGAGTGTGCAGCTAACTTTGCTACTGCTGACTCAGGTGGTAAAGGTAGATGGTTAGAAGGACCTTACGAGTGGCATACTGACGTTATGCCTAACAGACTAAAAGGTCTAGGAATTGATGATTTATGGATGGTTAAGTTTGCAGGTAGTGCTGATGCATTATGGGCAGAACTTGATGCAGCAAAGAAGGAAGGAAGAGGAACAGTAATTTTTAACTGGTCTCCGAATTTCACAGATGCTTCAGGATTTACATTTATTGATTTCCCTCCTTACTTTGAGGGTTGCAGACTTGAAAATGGTGGGTCTTTAGAAACTACTGGTTGTGGTTCACCAAAGGGATGGCTTAAAAAAGCTGCTCATATCAAGTTCCCAATTACTCATCCAGCAGCGTATAAATTTTATACAAAAATGTCATTTACTGCGCCTCAAATCGGCCTAATGGCAGATCTAGTTGACAATCAAGGCATGAGTCATGCTGATGCTGCAACTCAATTTATTGCTGATCACAGAGATCTTATGGATCTTTGGATGAACTAGTCGTAATCTTTTTTTTTATAAATCCTCTCTATATTTAGGGGGGATTTTTTTAAATTTAATAATTTTCTTTTTAATTAATCAACTTTTGAGTGCTATAAGTTTATAATGTTAAATGACTCATCAACAATAGGTAAAGAACCAGTAATCAAATGTGAGTCTGTATATAAAATCTTTGGAAACAACGCAGCTAAACTATTAGCAAATGCAAGTGGTCCTATATCTGCTGAAGAATTTCAAAAAGCTGGCTGTATAATTGGTGTAAATAATGCTTCCTTTGAAATTAATAAAGGTGAAATGTTAGTAGTAATGGGGCTTTCAGGATCTGGGAAGTCAACACTTCTTCGTTGTATCTCTAGATTAACAGATCCCACTTCAGGTAATATATTTATTGATGGAAAAAATTTACTCGAGATGAATAGTAAACAGCTTATTGAATTAAGAAGAAATAAAATGGGTATGGTTTTCCAAAGTTTTGCACTTTTGCCTCATAAAACTGTTTTAGAAAATATTGCCTTTCCTCTTATAATCAAAGGTCTTCCAACAGATGAAAGTATAACAAAAGCTATGGAAATGGTTGAGCTTGTTGGCTTAAAAGGAAGAGAAAATTATTTTCCAAGAGAATTATCTGGAGGTCAACAACAAAGAGTGGGTATTGCTAGATCACTTGCAGTTGAACCTGATATTTGGTTTTTAGATGAACCGTTTTCTGCTCTTGATCCATTAATAAGAAAAGAAATGCAGGATGAGTTTTTACGATTACAAGACTCTCTTCACAAAACTATTATGTTTGTTACACATGATTTTGATGAAGCTCTTAGACTGGCGGATAGAATTGCAATAATGAAAGATGGTATAATTGAACAACTAGATACACCTGATAACATAGTACTTAATCCTGCCACAGAATATGTTAAAAAATTTACAGAAGATGTTCCAAGAGAAAAAGTACTAAAAATTGAATCTATTATGGATAAATATAATCAATCTTTAGCAGGTAATAATACCGTATCTAAAGATGCCATAATTGAAACTGTTGCAGAGTCAATTTTAGAAAGTAAAGAAAACTTAACTGTTATCGACTCTAAAAAAAATAATGAGCCTGTCGGTATTTTACAACCTTCAAAAGTAATTAAAGTTCTATTTGGAAAATAAATATTTAATGTTTGAAGATATTAAAAAATCAAGACAGAAACAATTTCTTTTTCTTTTTTTTATTTTTTTAATTTTATATTTTTTTGTACCTAAGAATGAAGCTAGTTATTTTTGGAGATTGCCTCCTTTATTAAAAGATATTCCTTTAATCTTTAATACTTTATTGGATAACTTGATGTTCAATTGGTTTACTGTACCAGTTTGGGATCCTGATTGGCAGATGTATGAAGATAAAACTTTATTTAGAATCATTACTCGTTCAATATCTAATTCTGTATTATTTTTTATAATTTTTATTAGAGAAATTTTTTTAGGAGGTTATCAAACAGTATCCTCGATACTGGGTGATGGTATAACAAAAACATTCTCATGGCTTTATATACCTGCACTTCCGTGGACGGCTGTTGTAATTGGTGCTGCTATAATCGGTTATAAACTTGAAGGAATTAGATTGGCAATAATAGCTGGTATTGGATTTTTATATGTTTCAGTTTTTGGCCAATGGGAGCCTTCAATGCAGACTTTATCATTAGTATTATTTACAGCTCCTGTATGTTTTATCCTTGGTTTATCTTTAGGTATTTGGGGATATTTAAGTAAAAGAGTTGAAGCTACTCTTCAACCAATTTTAAATGTTGCACAAACCATGCCTCACTTTTCTTATCTGGTCCCAATTGTTGTTTTATTTGGTGTTGGAGACCATGCAGGATCTATAGCAACAATAATTTTTGCTACTCCACCAATGGTGAGACTTACTATATTAGGATTAAAAAAAATATCTCCTGAAGTAATTGAATCAGGATTAATGAGTGGTTGTAATAAATTTCAACTCTTGTTTAGAGTTTTAATACCTACTGCTAGAAGAGATATATTAATCGGTGTAAATCAGGTTATTATGCAATGTTTAGCAATGACAACAATTGCAGCTTTTATTGGTGCAAAAGGACTAGGATTTAATTTAAAAGTTGCACTAAACTCACTTAAAATTGGTAAAGCTGCAGAAATAGGAATTTGTGTTGTAATTATTGCTGTAGTATTAGATAAACTCTCTTTAGCTTGGGCTAACAAGCAAAAGGACTATTTTGCTAATCTTGGTTTTTATCAAAGAAATAGATTATCTATTTTTTTTATCTTCTTTACTATTATTTGTTCAATAGTTGCTTTCTTTGCTTCCTATTATTTTCCTGAAGGATTTAATTATTTATATTTAATTCCTTTTAATAAAGGTCTGACAGTATCTCCTATTTTAGATGCCTTTGTTGACTGGATTTGGAATACTTTTTTTTATTATTTAAATACCTTTAATATTTTTTTACTAACAAATGTCTTAGGACCAATGAAACAAGCTTACCTTAATATGCCTGTAATCTCTACTTTTCTATTATTTATGGGAGCAGGTTATATTATTGGAGGAATAAGATCTTGCTTAATAGTGGGCAGTCTTATTCTTTTCATTGCTTTATCTGAATACTGGGACAGAGCTCTTATTACTTTATATATGGCAACATTTGCTGTTAGTGTTTCAGCTATTTCAGGAATTATAGTGGGGTCATTGTGTTCTCAAAACAATTTTGCTAGTAAATCAATTCTATCTTTATGTGATTTTTTTCAAACGTTTCCATCATTCATTTATTTAATACCAGTAATTCTTTTATTTGGTATTACAGACACTTCAGTGATGATTGCTGCAATTGTATATGCCAGTGTACCTGCAACAAGATATACTGTTGAAGGTTTAAGAAGTGTACCACCATCATTACATGATGCAGGATCAATGTCTGGAGTATCAAAAATGCAAAGATGGCGATTGATTGATTTACCACTGGCATTACCTCATATTATGCTTGGGATAAATCAAACAGTGATATTTGCTTTGATGATGATTGTACTTGGGGCTTTAATTGGAACAGAAGACCTAGGTCAGTTAATAATGGGAAGTTTGTCTCGACCAAATGGAGCAGGAATTGGTTTTACTCTTGGAATATTTATATCATTTATATGTCTTGCTGTAGATAATCTAATTAGAACTTGGTCAAATGAAAGAAAAAAATTACTAGGTATAGAATAAAAATTTCCTAATAACCTAATAAAGTGTCTTATAAAAATTAAGGAATGTCTTGTATAATATTTTAGTTTAATTCACTTATAATTTTATTTGTTATTGCCTTTATTTCCTCAATAGCCTTACCTTTTCTTTGCTTTTCAACAACAGTTCTGCCTTCTCCCATTGAGGATACAAAGATTTGTCTGTGACCTAATAAAGTATTAGTGGATAAAACATTAATACTTTTAATATAGTCATAAGTATCTTGAATTAATTTAGAGCGATGATTGGCTCTATTAATTTGTGTTAATATTTTTCTTTTTGCTTTTTTTGCTATTTCAATAATTGCTTCAGTTGCCCAAAAGTCAACATGAGATGGAGCAAGGGGTATCAGCACCAGATCAGCCGCTTCTATTGCTGGTCTTGCATCAGATTCAATTTTTGGAGGAGTGTCAATTATTATAACATCATTAGTTTCCTTTAAAATTTTAGACTCATACTGAGCTCCCCATAAACTTGCTGTTTTAAATGTAAGGTTTTTATTTGAATATCCCTTATCATTCCTAATCATATACCACTTACCAAGACTGCCTTGAGGATCAGTATCAATTATTGCTACTTTAAAATTGTGAAATTTAATAAAAGATAGAGCTAAATTAACAGCCAGTGTTGTCTTACCAGTTCCACCTTTTTGTTGAGCTATAGTTATAACCTTAGATAACATAATCAAATTTCATATTAATCATAATTTACGATTCTAAAATGAAATCAGAATTTATAGCATTATTCGTAATAAAAAGTGGGTGCCTTTTTAAATGTAGCCCATGCATCAGGATCATGTCCCGTCACTATAATTGCCTTATTTTCTTTTGCTATTTTTCTTAATTTGGTCACTGATTTTGCAGCATCAGAAGAAGAATGAAGAAGGCCTGGTAAGCATTTATTATTCCAGTGATCCATCGTATAAGCTGCATCTATTGTTAATAAAACATGACCTGTTTTAGGGAGGTTGAGTAATATAGATTGATGACCTGGCGCATGACCTGGTGTAAAAATAATCTTTATTACTCCATCTCCGTATAAATCAAAGAAGTCAGTTTTCTTGTCATTTAAAAATTTCCATTCAATATTAGGTTTATCAAAATCTTTTCTTATGTATGCAGCAGAGGCAAACCAATCTGGATTATAAGCATAATCATATTCTAATCTCTGAACTATGTGTGTTGCATTAGGAAATCGACCAATCCCACCTGTATGATCAAGATGTAAGTGCGATTGAATTAAATATCTTACATCAGATATATTAATTCCAACACTCTTTGCTTGATCAATACAATTTTCAGATTTTTGCATTAAAGGATCATACGCAGCTACTACGTCTCCCCAATGAGAGTGTTTATCAATAGCAACTTCAATAGCATTTCCACCATCTATTACTACATCACCCTCTGGGTGTTTAATTAAAAACCACGGGACAGGGATTTCAAAATCTTCATTCGATTGATTCATTTTGATATATTTTAATTTAGTTTTTAAAATACCCGTTTGAAACATATACAGTTTGATATTTGTATTAAATGATATTGTGTTTTCATACATATTTTTAAATTACCAGTTTTTCATTGATTGTTCTAATATATTTTTAATGTCTTTTTCTTGAACTTTTTTAGGAGATAATGCTAGTAAGCGCTGCTGTTTAAATGATCCAGAAATTAATTCAGGTAAGTCTTTTTTTGTATATCCCAAATCTTTTAAGCCAGTTGGTGTATTAATTTTTTTCATAATTCTGATTAATTCTTTAGGAAGACTTTCTTTATTAGGATTTTTTATTGGAGAGCCTTTTAATAGCTCTGCTGCCTTTATATGTTTTTTAGGATTTGAACTATAGGTAAATCTAAAAGATGCTGGTGCAGTTAAAAATACAGAAATACCATGAGGAACAAAAGCAGTTTTGTAACCTTTTGCTCTAAAAGAATGTTTTAATCCAGCTATTGGATATGCGCAAGCATGAGGAATATGTACACCAGCTGATCCAAAACCTATACCGGCAAGGGTTGCACTAAGCATCATAAAACCCTTCGCCTCAAGATCTTTTGCATTTATAACCGATCGCAAAAAATATTTACCCGAGTACTCTATTGCTTGCAAAGACCAAATATCAGAAATAGGATTACTGCCTTGGTAAGGAGGTCTATCTCCTGGTGTTAAAGGTTTATTTCTTAAAAAATAAGGTTTTGATATATAACTTTCTATAGCATGACATATAACATCTAATCCTGCAGAAGCAGTAACGCCTGAGGGAGAGGATTTAGAGAGTTCTGGATCAACTAGCGCTAAAGAAGGTCTTAACAAAGTATGAGAAATACCAGTTTTGAGTTTCAACTCAGGTATATCAAGAACAGCTACAGTAGTAGCTTCTGAACCAGATCCTGATGTTGTTGGAATAGCTATAAGAGGCAATAGTTTTTTATTAGGTTTTTTACCTTTTCCAATTGGTTGGTTAACATAATCCATAACCTCACCCTTACAAACTTTAATTAAATTAATTACTTTTGCAGTGTCTATTGTCGACCCTCCTCCAACTGCAATGATTAGATCAAATTTATTTTTTTTTGCAAACTCAGATGCAGCCTCAAGACTGTCCAAAGACGGTTCAATTTTTATTTGTTGATAAATTTTATATTGTATTTTGGTAACTTTTATTTGATTAATAATCTTTTTATTAATATTAAATTTTTTAAGAGCAGGGTCTATTACTAATAAAATTATTTTAGGTTTAAATTTTTTTATTTCCCAACTAAGTTCATTTAAGCTTTGTTGTCCAAATTTTAATTGTGTTGCATCTAGCCCAAAAACTTTTTCTTTAATGTTTAAAATTCCCATCTATCAAACAACGTAGATATAAAATACAATAGATAAAATTGCTAATCCGATTAATATTAAAATCCATCCATAGCTAGAACCTACATTTTCTGTGTAGTTAATATTATCTTCTACGTCTTCAAACAAATCACCAGGTTGAATAGGTTTTGTTGGTAAAGTTGAATGATCCATTTTGTTAGCTAAAAACCATAGCAAACCAATTCCTATAATCCAGCAAATTAATTGATATCCCCATATTGATGGAATTTTCATATACCATGTATCATAACCTTCATTTGGGATACCAAAGATATCATTTCCAACTACAAGACCTGGCCCAATTGCAAAGAACCATATCAAAGCTATAACATAGGCAAAAGATCTTATTCTTCGTCTACTTGGATGAAGTCCAGAATGTTCTCTGTAAAAATTATGATATTTTTCTCTATGTAATTTATAAATATCATTTTTTGAAAAAAATGAAAAAATTGAAATTGAAAAACAAACTAATAAATTAAATATTAAACCCCAAATACCTGAATGTATAGTCAGAGGCCATCTTCCCCATGGCAATCTATTGCCTGTAATTTGTTGACCAATTGTTTCAGTTAAAATTACAATTATAAACCCTATAATAATACCCATTGTTGCTGCCCCTCTTGTGATCCAAGAAAACCAAAGAACACCAAGTAAAATAGTAATAAACTGAAAAGCAAGCGGGATAGCTATACCACTAAATAATATCATTGCAGGTTTTGCAAAAGTTGCCAAATATAAAGCTGAAAGAAAAACAAAAAGTATAATTAATCTTGCAACCATTATTTCTTTATTCCATTGCATATCTTTATCAATGTAAATTTTATATAAATCTCTCGTAATTATACTACCTGAGCTAAATAAAAATGCTGCAGCTGTTGATTGAATGGCGGCTATTAAACCTATAAAAAGAAAACCTGTAATCCAAATAGCATGATCATCCATAATACTTACAATGTAAAAAATTAACGTTGAACTCTCTGACTTAGATATTTCTGGAAGTACATTACTCAAGGATAAAGAATTAGTATTAATATCTGCATTTGCTCCTAATAAATTTGCACCAACACCTATGATGGTAGCAAAAATAAATAATAAAAATCCAATGGCTGCTGCGCTTCCCCAAATTTGGTAATAAGAAAATACCTTTGTATGTTTTGTGGAGAAGCTCCACATTGAAAAGATTGGGGACAAAATTATTCCCATAAATGATAAACAGAATGTTAAAATCATCATTGCTGTCCATGGACCACCAACTGAAGGTTCTTTGCCGAGGCCTCCAACCCACTGTATAACTCCTGGAACAGCAAAAAAGCTGTTGTAATCTCCTCCACCATAACCTCTTGTGCTCCCTAGAGAATTTAAATTAGAAGATGCAATATTAGATAAAGAAAGACTAAATGTATCAAAACTTCCAATAAAAATAAAAGTAATAAAACCTATAATTACAAATGTTGCCATAAATAACCACGATTGCAGAACACCAATGCTAACTGTAGCTTTAAAACCACCCATTACTACATACAATAAAACTACGGAAGAGATTACCCACATACCTAATTCACGAGTTATTGCTCCATTAGAAATCATATTAACTAGGAAACCAGTTGCTCCAAATAAAGTTGCCAGTAGGGGTACACTAATAAAAAATGTAACGAGGACTGTAATAATTCTTATAGTGTCACTTTTATAATAGTCATAATATAATTCACCAGGTGTAATATATCCAAACTTTCTGCTTAACATCCATTGTCTTTTAAAAAAGAGTATACTTGCAAGTGGTATGGTAATTGCTACAAAAGATGTACCTACGTATTGAAATCCATCAATATAAATAGTGTTTATTTGAAAAAAAAATATTAAGCCACCAAATGTTGCAACTGTTGCAGAAAAAAAGAAAACCCAAGAAGAAATACTTTTGTTTGCCAGATAATATGCTTGTTCATTAATAGATGTTTTTGATCCTCTTATTGCCCAAAAAACACAAAAGGAAACATAAAGAATTAAAAAAATAAAAAACCATAAGATTTTATCAGACATTAAATTACTTAATTATTTCTATTTCTATAAAGGTATAGGGGAATTCATTATTATTAAATACGTTGTGCTCAACACCTTTATCCCTATAGTAAGCGCCTCCTTTGGTTAGCTTTGAAATAGTTTCATTATTGTTTTTATCCAAAATTTTTAATTCTCCATCTAACATAGGCACAACAACATAATCATGTTCATGAACATGCATTCCCGTACTATCACCTACTTCAAAAAACCATTCTGTTACTTTTGTTTTTTCGTTATCTATTAATACTGTTGGCTTAGCCATATTTAAGTGCACCTTCTTGGAGGTTCTGTTTCTCCCTTATCTTTTTTTATTCTTTCTGCTTCTTTTTGGGCTTCTTCAGGAGAAAAAAATATTTTATCATCAAAAAGAATGAAAGGTTTTGCTCTATCTGCATTAAGTTGACCAACACACCATTCTTTTCCAGGTTTAGTGCACATAACCATATAGGCACCTGGAATTGGTCCATATCTTTTATTATTTAAGACAAACAAACACTCCGCTAAATCATTCAACTTAGCAGAATCTAAATCATTTAATGCATTTTTTTCTAACTTATTAAATTGTGTGTTTTTATCTGAGCCCAAAATAGCTTTTCCATCTGTACCTTCTGGTCTAATGAAAGATGAAGAACTCATTATGGAAGAGGACCTTCTTTTAAAAAACCTTTAATTGCGTTTTCTAAAATTTTAGAAACATTATTTTCATAATTATTATAAGATAAACTACCACACCATGATAAAGAACCTGGGGCAAATAATGCACCATCGTTAGGTGTTTTATAATAGATCATATCAGCTCTAACCATGGGATTTTCTGTACCACCACCATGATAACCTCTAACTGAAAAATGAATTTCCTCATTAACCTGAAGCATTAAATTAGTATGATCTTCTGATTGTGCTAAGAGAAAAGCATTATGAGGTGTGCCAAATTCTAGATCATATCTGTCTAATTCAACTCCAGCTGCACCCCCACCAACAAGACCAAAATCACCAATACGTTCATCAGACCCAACACCCTCAAAGATCCAAGAACATTCTGGCCTATAACTATCATCAGACCTTTTATAATAAGATGAAACATCAAATCCATAAGCAGTAAAAGTTAATCCACAAACTTTAGTTGGTATTCTTCCTCTTGCACGCCACATTCCTCCAAATTTTCCATCAAAGGCATTGTTATATTCTCCAGGATTAGCAGTCCAAGCTCTTGTGCCAGCTTCACCCTTTCTAACTTCAATAATATTTGGATTATCAGGATGATATTCACTGATCCAATAAAAGCCATCAGCTCCTAAATAAATCCATCTACCTCCTTGTAATTGATAAGCTTCATAAGCAGCAAGCATTTTTTCAGAGCTATATTCAGGATGCGAACCTGTGAGTACACATTGATATCGATTAAGTAGTTCTACCCCTTCAAGATGAAGATCTTCATCAGTTACACAATCAAAATCAAATCCTTTTTCTTCAAGCCAATCTGTCAAATGCAAATCTGCATTTAATTGCCATAGTGAAGGAGATAACCAATGTCTGTATTTAGGACGCATATTTAAAATTGGTCTAAGCCTAGATGAATAACAGACTCCACTTCCATCTGAATGTTGAGAATATGTTGAAAGTCCATATTCTCTATGCTCATTTAAATATAAATCAGAAGCCGATAGCACAGGTACCTTACCTGCAAGTAATTGTGCTACAACAGAATTTGTTCCTAAATTATCATTAGAGTAAGCTATATAACTATTTGTAGGAACAATAAATGCTATCTTGGAAGTGGCTTTTCCTTTAGGTGGTTTTACTACAAATGGTACAAAATCTTCAGTTTCTGGAGAATCCTCTCCATTAATTCTTAGCCTAGCAGCATAGATACCACTTTTGATTTTATCAGGAACATCAAATACAAAGTCTACTTCCCATCTAGCATCATCTATATCATCATCATGGAAATGGATTGCTCCGTATTCATTAGGCTTATGATGATACACAATATCATCAGCTGTCCAATTATATCCAGTCATTGCCCTAACAGGTAAATTAACTATAAAACCATTAAGATGACTAGGGGACATATCAAGTATATGCGTTGATGCAATATTTGAAGTTATATTTGCATGAAAATCCCAAACTCCAAGTGCTTTCGATCTTAAATCTGAGTCACACCCACTATAACCACTTGCTAATATTTTTATCTCATCTTTTGATAGAGCTTTATTACTTAATCTTGGTCGATCAATTTTACCATTAAATAGAAATCCCTGTTCTGGTAATTCAATGGGGGAAAGTGCTTCCTTATAATGTTTTCCATAAATATGTCTGCCTGAATAATTTACCAGAGTTGAGGCTGCCATTAAAAATGGCGCCTCATTTTTTCCAGGTTTAACATTGTTAGAACTTTCAATATAAGCAGTTGTCTCATCTGCAGGATGTAAAAGAGACATTCCTAATCCTCCATTAGTAGGAGTAACAGTTGGCTCTTGATATAATTTCACTTTTCCAGTTTCAGCATCATAACTTGCAGCAACTAAATACCAAACTTTTCTCATTAATTTTTTTTCACTAGAAATTTTAAACTGCTGACCTTCACCATCACCTATCATTAAGCTTAGGCAACTTTCATCATCAACGAATAATCCGTAACCAGATGAATTAGACTCATTCCATTTTGTTAAAATGCCCTGCCTACCTTTATTAGGTGTTGTGGGGAAAATATAAGCCTGAATAGTAAAACTTTCTGTGTTCATTCTTTCATCTTGAGGAATAATCAAATAAGAGCCACCATGTATCTTTTGGTTTCTACCTTCATAACTTCCATTACAACTTGCCCCAATTTCCTCTTCTTTATAACCAGGTCCATCTGGATTAGTATCTCCATGAATTAATCTTACAATTTGAACATCATATGGTTCGTTATCTTCTGAATTAATTAAAAACTCTACTTTATCTCCTGGATGAACTGCATACTTATCACTATAACCTGTAATTTTTAACATTATGAATATTTCTCTAACAAATCAAAAACCCTTTTTAGAAATATTGCATGTTCACATGCTTCTTCTGAGGAAAAAGAGTCTTCTAAAATTTCAACAGGAACACCTCTAATACCACTACAAATACCAATTCTATAATCCTCAAAAGGGTTTTTACATATCGTAACATACTTTCCAGCCATAGGATGCCTTCTTAATTTATCAAGAACAGTTATCAAATCTTTGGAATGTTCAACAGCTGGATTACCTTTATTAGGAGCTCTACCAACAGGAGTTGCTTTATGCTCTGCTATAAGGCGATTACGAGTTTCTTCATCTTGAAGCAAAGGTAAAATATATTTTTTTGTAATAAAATCATCAGTAGCTGTATGTGCAGAATTAAGTTGAACACCTGTTTTATCTTTTATCATAACATTCCTCTATTTATTACAAATAAGCATATTTTATACATACCTACTAACTAGTTTTTTCTTCAATAATTTTAAGTGCCTCCAATAAGTAAACACGGAAGAGATCATGATTTTCACTCATTGGAAAATGACCAATATCATTCATTTCAATATAAACCCCGCCTTTTATTTGTCTTGCTGTATTTTCTGTCGCTTCTGGTGGAGTGAGATAATCATAAGTGCCTGTTAGCATTATTACAGGACATTTTCTTCCATCAATATTTTCTAGCTCATTTCTTAAATCATGATCAACTGAATAAAAGTGCAAGTCACCTTTAAATGCTTCTGAGCCTTGTGTATAATAATGCCAAGTTAACCATCTATCCATCTCAGGAGACTGTGGTGCCATTAAATCCCAAACGCCACTTGCACATACTTGGGCTGCATTTGCATGAGGATGACGCCACCAATCTAAATAAAAGCCTGGTGCATAATCTGCAGCCTCTACAGGTATTACAGCTCTAAATTTGTTTGGGTGATGTAAAGCGAGTTGCAAAGCTACATTTCCACCAAAGGAAGATCCCATAAAAATAGGATTATCTAAATCTAGAGCATCGCATAATTTTACAACAAAGTTACAGTAATGTTCAGCGGTAAGTTTATATTCCTCTTTCCACCATTCTTTATTATGAGGTGGATCAGATTTTCCATGTCTAGGTAAATCGTATGCAATTACATTATAATTATTGGTTATTTCTTCATCTTCAAGAAGATCTCTCCACTGATGATTATGACAACCTGCAGTATGCTGACATATAAGAGGGATTCCTTTTCCATTTTGAAGATAAAAAACTTTATATTCACAATCATCTACTTCAATTGTTACATATCTACCTACGACATCATGATGTTTTACCATTATTTTTTCTTTCTCCATTTCATATTATACAGGTACCCCAGATTGTCTTAGAAGTTCAAACTGTACAGTAAAATTTCTTAAATTTTGCATTAGGATTAAATGATTACCTTCGATTTTTAGATCTCTTTGAAAACTTGCAGACCAAATCCCATGGTACATTGGTTTTGGAATAGGTTTGCCAAATTCCTTCCAAGTTTTAGCTGAAGCTCGAAGTGCAAAATCATACGGATCTAATGGTGCTGGATTTGTATTTATTTTTTTTACTTTTCCATCATGCATTTCAATAATAATTTTTACTTTTTCCATATCAAACATAAATGAGCAAGTGTAGTATTTTGCCATAGCATTAATGGTCTCATTGCTATTTGTTAAATCTTCAAATTTTTTTGACCAATTATTTATTTCTGCACTCATAAAAAATTATTCTTTCGCAATGTTAAGTTTTTGAACTTTTTGGTTTAGAGTTTTTAGTTGGATCTTTATCAAAATTCATATGAAAATCTTTTTTTGGATTTTCATAATCACCTAAAATATTTCTAATATTACTTATTTCTCCAGGATTCATTCCTATCTCTTTCAATAAACTGTCTAAAAAAGGTTGATGAGCTCTATAACGTAGAGCTGAGTTAACAACGCTATCTGCTAAATTACCATCTCTTCCAGAACCTCCTGATGAAGCTAAGTCACCAGAACCATTTCCTCCTCCAGACATACCTCCGCTAAAACCAGGTAATCCATTAACATCAACAATTTTTATATCACCTATATTAGCCATTGGTTTAACACTTTCCCTTATGATGTCTTCAATTTTTTCTGCTAATTTTAATCTTAATGCGCTTCTTCTGCTTGCATCACTTCTTAGATTTTCTGCTGTGTTAAGAGCTTTTTTACCAGCTGCATCAATTTCATATCTTAGCTTAGCTGCTAAGGTGGCAAATCTATCTTGCTCTGCTTTAGAAGCGGCAGATATAACTTCAACTTGTTTTATTCCTTCTGCTTTTTCTATAAATTTAGCCGATTGAGCTTTTTCTTCTGCCTCCAGAACTTTAGCTCTTGTTGCTTCTTCCTCAGCTTTTGATTTAAGAACTGTTTTAGATTTATCAATAATTTCAAGTTCTTTTTGGTGTTCTTCAAGCTTAATTCTTTTTGCTTTTTCAATATCTAACAATCTTGTTTCTCGTTCTGCTATAATTCTATAAGAATCAATATTTTTTTGCTGACTAATTTTTGCATTTTTAACTTGTTCTTCAGAAATAATTTGGGCTTCTTCAGCATCCCTATTTCTTTCAGATTGCTCTTTAACAATTTCTGCTCTTTCTTGGGCCTTTTTAATATCAACCAACCTCTGTTTTTCTAATCTTGCATATTCACTTTGTTTATCTAGATCTAAAATCTTAATTTCTGTTTCAAGATTTTTTTCTCTAATTGATAGAGCTGCACTTTGCTCAAGTTCATTTTGTTCTCTTCTTCTTTTCTCAATCTCTTCTATTAATCTTGTTTCAGTCAAACGTTTTTCAACTTCTATAACTTGCGCTTGAGAAATTTTAGCTTTTTCAATTTCTTCTGCTGCATTAATTTCTGCTTCTTCAGCATCAATCTCATTTTGAGCTTTAACTTTAACTGTCTCAGTTTTTTCTAAAGATTTTTGATTAGAAATTTCTCTTTCTTGCTTGTATTTTGCAAACTCTTTATCTTTTTGAATCTCCAATTCTTTTTGAATTGTTTCTAAATCCTTATTTTCAATTTGAATTTTAGTATCTTGTTTAATGTCATTACGTTTTTTTCTTCTAGCTTCAATTTGTTCTGTTAATCTTGTTAAACCTTGTGAGTCAAATGTATTTGAAGGATTAAACATTTCTATTGGAGCTTGATCAAGTCCAGTCAATGAAACTGTCTCCAATTCAAGTCCTGTATGTCCTATTGACTCTTCAGCAATATTTGTAACCTCTTTAACATACTTACCTCTATTTTCTTGTATCTCATCTATAGTCATAGTTGCTGCAACGATACTTAATGCATCAACAAACCTTCCTTGTACTAATTCTCTTAAGTGCTCTGGGTCAAGAGTTCTATTACCAAGGGTCTGGGCTGCTATAGCAACAGATTTTTTATCTGGAGCAACTCTTACATAAAATTCTGCTAATATTTCTGCTCTCATACGATCACTAGTTATTAGAGCCTTATCTCCACCTCTTTTAACTATGATACATAGAGTACGCATTCCAACTTGGGTAATATTATGAATAATTGGTAAAACAAAAGCACCACCACTGATAATTACTTTTTCACCAAACATTCCTGTTCGAACAAAAGATACTTCCTTAGATGATCTTCTGTATAACCAATGTAAAAGGTAAACTATTATAGCAATTGCTAAAGCAATTAAAATAATAGTTGCTATAATATCTGCTCCCTGTGTCATGTTATATTTTCCTCCATAATATTAAGCATATTTATTTTTAAATGTCATCTTAAACACTACTTCCTTTTTTAGAATCCTGTGAAGCAGCGCTATAAATTATCATACCAAATATTATTTTATTTAATATATCTCCAAGATTATAAATAACATTTAAACTACTAATATTTACTCCTCCACCAAGGTGTTCTATAAAATATCCAATATGGTATATCGCAAAACCAATTGTAAGAATTAATCTGTTTGCAAAAAATGCCATTTGCACATTTTGATTTCCACATCCAGCATTTCTTCTACCTGCTTCACCCATATAAAGCTCACCAATAATATATAGCCATCCAGCAATGCCTATTAAGAAGCCTAAAGTTACACTCATATAACCTGACGCACCTAAGAACTGTGCTATCACCCAAACTAAAGTACCTACTAGTAAACGCCAAAACATACCTCTCTTCACATCGGTGACCGTCGCAAGCATTACGTAGAATGTTAGAATTTGAAGAGGAAAAGTTAAAGTCCAATCAATATACCTTATAGCAATTGGGGCCTGACCATTCATCACCCATAGATTTTTTGCATAAAAATAATGAATTGAAGACATTAAAGCAATAACACCTACTAAAGTCATTACGGTGTTCCATTTTTTTGAAAGCCTACCTCTTTCAAGAAAGAAAAATAATGACGCACCAATCATTGCTACTGAAATTAACCAAAAAGAACCTCCAACAATATCTTGAGGAAATAGTAACTTGTTCATATTTTTCTCCCAAAAAACAAGTAGACGTTATATTGTGATAATAATATTTTGTGAACATATTTCATAATATGAAACAAAAAATATTTCTCAAAATATATTATTTTCATCTTACACCTGTGTCCTAATATGAGGTGATCTTGCGTAAAGTGCAACCATTGGTATAATTAGCAATCCTAATATAAATTGTTGCGCTTCAAAGCTTAAACCCCAACCGATAAGTGTTGTGTTGAGAACTTGTAAAATTAGAACACCAATGACACTTAAGCCATATCCTCCCCAACCGCCAAGCAACGATGTCCCTCCCACAACAACTGCAGCTAGAGTTAAGAATAAATAAGTATCTCCAACACCAACAAAACCTCCTCCACTCCAACCTAAAAGTAAGGCACCTGTAAATGCTGAGAAAAAACCGCTTATAACATAAACGCCAATCCAATAAGCTCTCTCAGAAATTGAAAGTCTATCAGCCGATAATCTATTTCCTCCAAGTGCATAAAGATTTCTTCCCCATTTTGTGTATCTTAACCCGACTATTACAAGAATAGATGCTGCAATCCATATTAAAATAACAGGTGGTACTGGCAAGCCAATTGTTTTACCGTTCATTGAAGCTAGATTTCTCATCCATTCAGGAACTACTCCAAAAACTGTTCCTGCTGAAAATGTATTCATGGCAACTAAAATTTGAACTCCGCCAACCATAAAAAAACCAACACCCAAAGTTAAGATTAAAGCCTGACCTTGCAGTCTAAAACTAAGAACACCGTTAATAAGTCCTACACCTATGCCAAATAATAAAACCACTAATGCTGCTAGCCATGGAGGCACACCTTTTGAAATCATTGACATTAAGGCTACGTTTGAAGAACCAATTATAAATGGTATTGATAAGTCAAGACCTCCTAAAAGTGCAACTAGAGTTTGACCTATAGTTGCTAAACCTAAAAAAGCTGCAAAGACCAACATTGATTTCAAATTTAAAAGAGACAGAAAACCATTTATTGTCAAAGCCCCTATTATAAACAATCCTATCAATACACATATTCCAATAAATGTGCTTTTTTGACCTTTAATATATCTGCCAATAACAGACGCTATTATTATGAAACCTAAAAAAATTAAAAATGAAATTAAAGTTCTTCCAGAAAAAAATCCATCAAAAATAAAAGAAACAAAAATAAAGATAGTAATGATGAGAAGAAATCCAATTGCTACCCATTTATAAGGCAATAGCGTTGTATAAAAAAAATTTTTTTCACTACTATCTTCTTGCTCTTCAGCAATTTCATCTTTTGATCTCTCTTCTTCTGAGGAAATATGTGAAAAAATATTTTGTTTTAAATCACTATGAATCCAGCGAATAGAAAAATGATACCAGCCCCATAGAACTAATGCAGAGGTAGCAACTGAATAAAAAACAATATTCATCCAGTCAGCAGAATCAAACCACCCTAGTACCGCTGTACCTATACCAACTAATATTGCAAAAAATAAACCTAATGATTTAAAAAAAAGAAATGCTGATTTTGTCATTTTTTATTCACACTTCCTTCTCTTGTTCCCATTGACTTAATTTTCTATCACGTGCAATCTTCTTTAAGTAAACTCCAAAAAATTGCCATACTAATGGGGTAATAGGTAGACCAATTATTATAACTGCAATAATTTTATACAAAGAGTATCCTACAGCATAAAAAATTGTAGACCATAAAAAAACAGCTATAATTATAATGTACATCAAAGGCGCAAAATTTAGATATTTATTTTGTTTTTGCATTGCAATGAAAATAAAAAACTGGAATAAAAAAATCACTAAAGCACTATATGCAACCTGAGATAAAGGAGCAATTCCAGAATTCATTTGTCTTAGTGGTTCTGGGTAAATTACTTCTGATAAATTTCCTAATTTTAATTCACTGATGATTTGCATTTGATAAATTGAAGGATCATTAATTGTATATGTTTTTCCTGCTAAAAAATAAACAGCAATAATTGCTAAAACACTTAATCCAAAAATATAAACGTTTGTAAGATTTGATATGTTTGAGTTAACGAAAGGAGCTGTAATAACAAATAGAAGTAATCCGACTAAAATAACTCCATAACCTTGTAACCCAAAAAAACTTGGATTAAAATTATTCTCTAAATTATAATATGATACTCCTCCTAAAAGAATAACTGTTAGTGCACCAACAAACAACAACATTGCTGTTGCCTTAACTCTATTACTAAACTGAGGTAGCATTGCTAAAACTATTAGAGATGTAAGAAGTATAATTCCAACTGCGTAAATTAAACTATATGTGGAACTGACAATAATACTAGCATTTGATGATATATTTGAAAAAAAATTTATTTTTTCAATACTAAAATATTCAGGTGAAAAGCTCTCTATAGAACTTAATTCTGAAATTTGTTTTTCTTCATTTTGGCTAGTTTCATTATTTTTATTTTCAGGATCAAAAATGAGACCAAGAGATATTAGAGCTATTACAATTGCAAATAGTGTTGTAGTGGCATCTCGATTTCTAAAAAGTAAAGTCATCAAAAAAGACAATCCTGCTACACCAAGTATTACATAAAGTACTATTGTTCCAGGAGTATCTCCCCAACTAACAACTGAGTGACCTGCTAATGAGCCCCCTTGAGAAGTACCTTGACCAGTTGTGGAGTCAGCATCTCCCTCTACAATAATATTACCAGTTTTATCTAGTTTACGAACAATAGTTGATCTTTCATAAGAATCATCTTTTGATGAATCAATAATAACTGTTTCATCCTTAATAGGTATATCTTGAGTTGCATGGATAACAACAGCTAGTCCAGCTATTGTCATTAATATAAAAAAAACAAATACTGATAAGTGTTTTGTAACTTTTTGAACAACAGGCAATGTTAAACTTATTAATAAAGCAATAACTAACACACCTCCATATGACAAGTCAGACACAAAACTTTGTAATCTTTCAAATTGAAAAGTAACTAAAATATAATTAATTAAGTATAATATTAAAGCACCTAATATTGCCCCAAAGGCTCCACCTCTACCTCCGACTAAACTTGCACCCCCCAGCACTAAAGCAGTTACACCTAAAAGAGTATACTTAGTTCCTTGCAAAGGATCACCAGAACCAATTAATGCAGTAAATGTTATTGCAGATAAACCTGCAAATATTCCAGCCAATCCATGAGCTACTATTCTTACCCAATTAATCCTGACTCCACTTGTAAAAGCTGCCCTTTCATCAGAGCCCATAAGTTTTAAATGTCCCCAAAAAGCTGTATGAGTAATTAAATAAAAAAAGATTGTTGCCAAAATAAGAAGGAGTAAAATTTCATTAAAAATCGTAAAGCCAGCTCCCCATGGTGTTAACCAATCAGGTGAAACACCTCCTGGTCGTGGCAATATAACTATATTTATACCAACAAAAGCTAGGTAACCTGCTAATGCTACAATGATTGGAGATACTCTAACAAATACAACAATTATTCCAAATAACAATTGATATAAAATACCCATTCCAATTGCGTATATGAAAAAACTTACAGGATGCTGAAGATAGCCATAGGCATATAATTGAATCAAACTAACATTGATAAAACCCATAAATGGTCCAATTGATAAGTCCACACCTCCTCTTCCTGCCATAACAATTATTGTGAGAGAGTAGGTTGCTAAGATTAATGGAGCGGTTAAAATAATTGCACTCCCTATTCCTGAACTTGAAATTAAGATAGGACTTCTAATTAGAGCAAAAATTAATAAAGCAAAAAACATAAAAATTGGAACCATAAGATATTTATGTGCCCCAGTATCGCCGCTAGTTTTGAAACTTTGTTTTACTTTTTCTACTATCGTCATTTTATTTGCTTACTCTAATCAAAATATTTGATCTTAATATTATTATTACTACCAATATCAAAATTAGTTGCTCTATTTTCAGTCTTATCATAATCAATTATTTTCATTGAACTTTTATTAAATTTTGAACTTAACTCTTTTTGTTTTTTTATATTGTCCTTGTTACTCTTTTTATTATTTAAAATTCGATTAAATGCTGAAATATCTTTTGCACTATAATTAACTGAATCAGAAATCACTTTTTTATTTTCTTTTTTATATAGATCATAATTAGAAGATACATATAATGAAAAATTATTTAACTTTTCAAACATTTTTTCATCTCCTAAAGTAAATTGCATCATTTTTTTAGATTTTTTTATTATTTCTATCTGATCATTTTTATTCGAAACATACTCAAGTTTTTCATATTTATTATCAATTATATTTTGAAATTTTTCTTTATCAGACTGTGAATATTTAACCGTAACTAAATTTGCTTTAGTTTCAGATTTTACAGAGTTAAAAATTAAATTGTTAAAATTAACTATACTGCTAAGTTGATTGAGATCCTGTTTAGAATAAAATTGAGTTTCAATTTTATCTTCTTTTTTTACATTATTTTTTTTCATAATTTAAAAATGTTTTACTTTGATTTTTTTTAAATTTACAGAGACGGCTTCTTTTTTATCTTTATCAAAGTCTAAAACTTTTATATATTTTTTAGAAAAAGATTGATTATCTTTTGAGAAAGTTGGTTTATTATTTTTTATAATTTTATTATCAGTATTATTATCTTTTTTTATATTAGTTTTTTTAACTCCCTCTGTTTGCCCAAACATTCCCTCTAATAATCCTACTGGTTCAACTTTCTCATTTTCAAAAATATCAAAAACGCTCCCATGCCTAAAAACTAAAACTTTAGAACAAAGACCTATAAATTCTTCTAGTTCACTTGATAAAAAAATGACAGAATTTCCTTCTTCGACATAAGTTCTCAAATGCTTGTATAAATCTCTTTTTGTATTTACATCTATTCCTCTTGCAGGGTCATTAAGTATTAAAACTTTTGGGTGTTGAGCAAAAGATCTAGCAATCATAACTTTTTGCTGGTTACCTCCACTTAAAGAAGTTATTAAATCAGATTTTAAGCCAGTTTTTATTTTAAGTCTTTCAAGCTCCCATTCATACATACCATTTAGTTCAAGCCAATTAATAAAACCTAAAAATCCTCCACGACTAGTTGTTCTATAAAGTGGTATTACCATATTTTCATAGATACTTAAGTTGGGTAAAATTCCTTCTTTTTTTCTATCTCCTGAAACAAATGAAATACCGAAATTTTTTGCTTCTTTTAAATTATTAAATTTTAAAAATTTATTATCATTTTTTATTTCTACTTCCCCACCATATGACTCTTGAACACCTGCAAGTATTTTGACAAAATCATCTTGACCATGACCATCTAAACCTGTCACTCCAAGAATTTCTCCCTTAATAAGTTCAAAATTTACCTCATCACTTTCTGACCAAACTTTTAAATTTTTAGCATTCATGATCACTTCTTTGTTCTGCGTTTTTAAAGCAGAAGTTTTTTCTCTACTTTCAGTTTGGACTTTGCCAGTCATTAAACTTAACAAATTTTTTTCTGTTATATCCTTTTTTTCAAGAACACCGACATCAACTCCATCTCGCATAACTGTTGCTTTATCACTAATACGTATTAATTCAGCTATCCTATGAGTTACAATAAATATAGCAGCACCATTATCTCTCATTTGTCGCATTTTATTGAAGAGTCTTTCAGTGGAATCAAAGTCCAACGCTGCTGATGATTCATCAAGTATCAAAACTTTTGTATTTTCTCTTAAAAAAGCTCTACCAATAGTTATCCATGCCTTTACTGATAATGATAAATTCATAGCTAAGGTATTTGGATCGACATACTCGCCTACAAGTTCCTCCATTAGTTCCTCAGCTTTTATCGTTTTCTCTCTTTGAGTCATTCTTTTGTACCAAAAATCATCAGAGCCAATAAATAAATTGTCTACAACTGAAGCTTCTTCCGCTATCATTACCTCTTGAAAAACAGTAGCTATACCAAGGCTTCTTGCCATAACTGGAGATGTTGGAGTGTGTCCAAGAATAGAAACTTTTCCTTTATCTACAGGAATTACACCAGATAAAACTTTTGCTAGAGTACTTTTTCCACATCCATTTGGACCAACAATTGCATGAATTTCACCAAAGTTAGCTTTAAAAGAACATCCATTTAAGGCTTTGGTAACTCCAAAAGTCTTGTGCA
>JACWEB010000039.1 GCA_014653715.1 Pelagibacterales bacterium SAG-MED31 | reverse complement strand
ACCGGTTTATTTTCACTAGCGATTTTTTTATAAAAATTAGTAATATCTTCAATACATTTTTCATTATTGTTTGCATGAGGAAGTGCCACATCACCTAGATCAAAAATTTTTTTCTCTCTCCAAGGATTAATATTAAAATCGAGATGGACTCTTCTCAGACCAGCTGAGACATGACGTACTGCCCTTGGGCCCAAATGTTGATCTCTTTCTGTTGTTCCATTACCTGTGCTATGAGGTACCCCAACTAAAGCAATATCACAATCTTTTATATTTTTATTATGTTCACAACGAAATAATGATGGGATACCCCACCAGTACATTGTCTCCATCATTAACTCATCATTGGAGTTGGTCATAAAAAATTAATTAGTTTATTGCCTTACTAGGATCAATAAATTCATAATCCAAATCTTCTGCAACTGCTTTGTATGTTACATTTCCCTGACATACATTCAAACCTGCAAGAAAATTTGCATCACTATTTAAAGCATCTTGATAACCATTTTGTGCTAAGTTTAAAACAAAAGGCAGTGTGGCTGCATTTAAAGCTAAGGTAGAAGTCATAGGAACCCCACCTGGCATATTAGCAACACAATAATGAACTACATCATCTACAATATAAGTTGGATCAGCGTGCGTGGTTGGTTTACTAGTTTCTACACAGCCTCCTTGGTCAATTGCAACATCAACAATGACTGATCCCCTTTTCATACTTTTTATCATCTCTTTTGAAATTAATTTTGGAGCATTAGCACCAGGTATTAATACTCCACCAATTAATAAATCAGTATCTGATATATAGTCCTGAAGATTAATATTATCAGAAACTAATGGAATAATTCTGTCACCAAATTTACTCTGTAAATCGTTTAGTCTTGCTTCAGATTTATCAACAATAAAAACCTTAGCTTCCATACCAGTTGCTATGATTGCAGCATTTTCACCAACAACTCCTCCTCCTAAAATAAGAACATTTCCTGGATTGACTCCAGGAGCCCCTCCAATTAACAAACCTCTACCTCCCTGGGGTTTTTCTAGAGAATGTGCACCTGCTTGAATTGACATACGTCCAGCTACTGCACTCATCGGAGCTAATAAAGGTAATCTATTATTTTCATCTGTTACAGTTTCATATGCAATACAAATAGATTTTGTTCCAACTAACCCTTTTGTTAATTCTGGTGCTGCTGAAAGGTGAAGATAAGTGAAAAGAATTTGATTTTCTCTTAACATATTAACTTCTTCAGACTGAGGTTCTTTAACTTTAACAATCATATCTGAATCATTAAATACATCACCAGCTGTTAAAGCTATTTTTGCACCCGCTTTTTTATAATCAGCATTCTCAAACCCAGCACCAAATCCAGCATTATCTTGAACTAAAACATCGTGTCCATGATTAGTTAATTCTTGAACGCTCGAAGGCGTAAGCCCAACTCTTGATTCTTGAGCCTTTACTTCTGACGGAACGCCAATTTTCATTATTGAGCCTTAAAATAATTAGTAATACCTTCTCTTAGTTTCTCAATCATTTCATCGATATGTTTTTTTTCAGAAATATAAGGTGGAGCAACTATTAAACAATCTCCAGTTGCTTTGAGGCTTAGACCTGAAGCAAAAAGTGATTTAAAACAATTATATCCAGCTTTACCAACTCGCTCATCCATGCGAATATCAATACCACCCATCATTCCATAACCTCTTATATCAGTCACTCCATCAATATCTTTCAAGCTAAATAAACCTTCAAGAAAATATGGTGACATTTCT
>JACWEB010000038.1 GCA_014653715.1 Pelagibacterales bacterium SAG-MED31 | reverse complement strand
AAATCACTAAGAGATATAATTGATAATGATGAAACACTCTCAAATGTTGTTGATATAAGTCTTAAGCTAGAAGGAGTTCACCGACATGCATCAACACATGCTGCTGGAGTAGTAATAGGTGATACAAGTTTAAGCAATATTGTACCTTTGTATAAAGACCCAAACACTGAAACCAATGCAACTCAATTTTCAATGAAATATGTTGAAAAGGCAGGCCTGGTGAAATTTGATTTTTTAGGATTAACTACACTATCTATAATCAATGAGTGCGTAAACTTAATCAAAAATGAAATTTCTAATTTTTCTCTTAAAGATATTCCTTTAAATGATTTAAAAACTTTTCAGCAACTAGGCAGAGGAAATGCAGTTGGGGTTTTCCAGCTAGAAAGTAATGGAATGAGTAGTGTTTTAAGGCAGTTGCAACCAGATAAATTTGAAGAAATTATTGCAGTAGTTGCTCTTTTTCGGCCTGGCCCTATGGATAACATTCCTTCATTTTGTAATCGTAAACATGGAAGAGAAGATTTTTATCTCCAATGTATTTCTTTATTTCCCTCATTGTAGAGTCTACAGTTTCTCTATGAATCAGAGAAGTGTTTTGATTAGCTAAAAATTTTTCTATTTTAATATATTGTAACACTAATCTAAATTAAAGAGAAATACCTGAAACAACATTGGTAAGAAGTGATGGATAAAGTATAAAAAATGAAATTACTATCATTATAATTACTAAAATAACTTTGGACTGTGTACTTATTGTAAATTCAAAGTTTTCACCATCAGTGGGCTCATCAAAATACATGCCTTTAATAAGTCTTAGATAATAAAATGCGGAAATAACACTAGCTAGAACTCCTAGAACAGCCAAAATATATAGTTGACTTTCAATTGCTGCAATGAAGATATAAAATTTTCCAAAAAAACCAATAAATGGAGGAATGCCTGCCATTGATAACATTATAATTGCAAGAGAAGCACTAATAACAGGATTTGATTTGCTTAATCCGTTTAACTCACTTATCTTATCAACATATAAGTCTGCTTTTTTTTAAAGATAGAATAATAGAAAAAACTGCAATATTCATAATAAGATATATGAACATATAAATTGATGCACTTTTCAAGCCCTGATTACTTGCAGCAACTAAAGCTATTAAAACATAACCAACATGGCCAATTGAGCTATATGCTAAAAGACGTTTTAAGCTTTTTTGAGCAATAGCTGCGATAGCTCCCAAAAACATCGAGGCAACAGATAAAAAGAATATTACTTGAGTCCATTCAAAATAAAAATTACTGAAAGGTCCCATACAAAATCTAAAAATTAAGGCAATGGCAGCAAGTTTTGGAACAATTGCAAAAAAAGCTGTTATTGAAGTAGGAGCTCCTTCATAAACATCTGGCGTCCACATATGAAAAGGAACCGCAGATACTTTAAAAGCAAGCCCAACAAGAATAAAAACTAAACCAAACACTAGACCAATAGGCAGTTTATCCAACTGGGACAAAGAAATATAAATTCCATCAAAAGACGTTTGCCCTGTAAAACCATAAACTAAAGAAAATCCATATAGCAATATTCCAGAAGATAATGCTCCAAGGATAAAATACTTAACGCCCGACTCAGCAGACTCTAAAGAGTTTCTTTTTATTGATGCAACTACATAAAGAGATAAACTTTGAAGTTCTATGGCTAAATACATCATCATTAAGTTTTTTGAACTGATCATTAGCATCATGCCTAAAGTAGAAAAAAGAAGTAAAGTTGGTATTTCAAATCTATTAATTTTAGTA
>JACWEB010000037.1 GCA_014653715.1 Pelagibacterales bacterium SAG-MED31 | reverse complement strand
AGCCAAAAAGTTATCTGAGCTGATGAAGCAGACATTTTAGAAATTCTAGCACTTAAGTAGAAAACAAAACCAAGGGGTGCTAGCATAACAACCCATTTTAATGGAGATCCAAACAACAGAGCTCCTATTTGAGTTACTTCAATTATTTGCCCAACATCGTTAGTAACTATTGAAGCTTTACCAAAAAAATAAGCTATAAAACCTGTAAGCATCAATCCAATTGTCATATAATTATAGACTTTAAGCATATAAGCTCTTAAGCCTTCATCAATTGTTGCTTGATCTACTGTTTTAGTAAAAGATCGTTGATTAAAGTCTAAAGCCATAAATTCTCCTTTTAATTATTAGTAATATCGCTATAAATCAGACAAATTCAAGGCATTTCTTATAATTATTTATGAAGTACAGAAAATTAGGCACAACTGATCTAGATGTGAGCGTAATATGCTTAGGTACAATGACTTGGGGAGAACAAAACTCTCAAAAAGAGGCATTTGCACAAATGAACTACTCAGTTGAAAGAGGAATTAATTTTTTTGATACTGCAGAATTATACGCAGTTATGCCAACTAAAGAAACCTATGGAAAAACTGAAGAAATAATTGGAAATTGGTTTCAAGAAAAAAAAAATAGAGATAAGATTATTTTAGCGTCAAAAATTGCATCAAAGTCAGAAGGTTTGGACTGGATAAGAAAAGGATCAAAGCATTTAGGATTCGATAAAAAAAATTTAAATGAGGCGGTTGACTCTAGCTTAAAGAGATTAAAAACTGATTATATAGATTTATATCAGTTGCATTGGCCTGAGAGAAAAGTTCCTTTATTTGGAGCCCTTGATTTTGAGTATGACTCGAAAGATAATGATTGGAATCCAATAGAGGAAGTATTGGAAAATATTAAGTCTTTGGTTAGCGCAGGAAAAATAAGATATGTAGGATTATCAAATGAAACCCCATGGGGAACAATGAAATTTTTAGAATTGGCAAAAGAAAAAAACTTACCTAGAATGATGTCTATTCAAAATGTATATAGTCTTGTTAATAGAGTATTTGATATCGCTAATTCTGAAGTTTCAATAAGAGAAAATTGTGGATTACTTGCTTACTCACCGTTAGCTGGAGGAAGATTAAGTGGAAAATATTTGAATAAAAAAAAACCAAAAAATGCAAGGTATACTTTATGGCCAAGGCGCTTTTCAAGACATCACACTGAAAGAGGTGAAATAGCAATAGAAAAGTATTGTAATCTTGCTAACAAATATAACATAAAGCCATCAACTTTTGCAAATTCCTTTGTTAACGATAGACCGTTTGTGACAAGTAATATTATAGGTGCAACTTCAATGGATCAATTAAAAGAAAATATTGACAGTATAAACATATCTCTTTCAAAGGAAATTTTAGATAAAATACATGATATTCATTTAAGTGATCCAAATCCCTGTGTTTAGATAGTTTTTTATATCTTAAAATTATATTTTTATCTTATCTAATAAATTTCTAACCTCAATACTATAAGATGCATCCCAAAGAACAACATTACACAAAGCGTAATAAAGTTGATAAACTGGTTCATAAACTAAGTAGTTACTGTCTATTGGAATGTGCTCTTTATATTTTGATAGAAAATAACTATCTACAAATGCAGGATTAAACCACCTAAGATATGCTAATTCCATTTCGTTGTGTCCATAAAATGATCCAGGATCTATAAAAGAGACAAATTTATAATCTTTAAATAAGATATTACCTGCCCAGAGATCACCATGCATTAACATAGGTTTAGGTTTATTTGGAATTAGATTGTTAATTTCTTTCATTAATTTATA
>JACWEB010000036.1 GCA_014653715.1 Pelagibacterales bacterium SAG-MED31 | reverse complement strand
CTAATATTTTCGTAAGTAATTTTTTTGTTTTTAAGATATTTTTCAGTTGCTTTAGCAATTTTTGGAGTAGCTGCCATTCCTCCACAAACTATTTTAATAGATTTGATTGTGTTATTTTTTATCGCAGTATTAATAGCCATAAAAACAGAACTAATATCATCGTCAATTCTCTTGGAAATTTTGTAACATTTGTGAATATTATTTTTGCTTTTTAATGGAATAATTATTTCTTTGATGAATTCATTTTTTCTTAATTTAGTTTGTCGATAACCAACAAAATAAATACTCATTTTAATTTTTCGACTTTTTAATCCATCCAAAACTAACGTAGCATCAAGAGATATTAATACAGGTAAGCTATCACCTATTGGTGAGGCACTTCCAATATTACCTCCTAAAGAAGCAACATTTCTAATTTGCTCTGAGCCATAGCGTTCAAACATCTCATAAAATGCAGGATAGTATTTCTTTAAAGTTCCAAGAATATCATTGATAGGAGTCGCTGCTCCAATGTGTATATTATTATTTCTAACTCTTACGTAGTTTAAGTCTTTGTTTTGGCCAAGATAAAATATTTCGTTTAAGTTCCTTCTTTTTTTAGTAATATCTAATGATATATCTGTTCCTCCAACTAAAAGTGAAGGATCCTTACTTTTAAGAAAATCTTTTTTGAAACTTTTTAAGTTTTGATGAATATAAAATTTTGATCCATAATTATTTAAGACTACATCTTTTAATTTAATTTTTTTTAATTTTTTAAATACTTTTGATGTATCAGATTCTAAATTTTTATATTTTTTTAAATTTTTTAAAGACTCTTTTATTGGTCTATAACCTGTGCATCTGCATAAATTTCCTGAAAGGTATCTATTTATATTAGAATCTGTCGGTCTAATTTTATTTTTGTGCATTGCGTACATTGACATTATAAAACCAGGAGTACAAAAACCACATTGTGCACCATCATTATCAACCATACTTTGTTGGACAGGATGCAAATATTTTGACTCTATATACTCAACAGTCAATAGTTGTTTTGAGTGAAGTGAATATAATAAAGTTATGCAAGTATTTATACTTTTGTATTTTAACTTATTATTTTTCATTTCAGCTATCACAGCTGTACAAGCACCACAATCTCCTGAGGCACAACCTTCTTTTGTGCCTTTTAAGTTTTTATAATTTCTAAGATATTCTAAAATAGTTGTGTTTGTATTTTCATCTTTGATAGTAATAAGTTCGTTATTCAATAAGAATTCAATTGAAGAACTATGCATCAACTACCTCTATATGTTGTGTAACTCCAAGGTGAAATTAGGAGAGGAACATGATAATGTTCGTTGTTATCACTTATCCCAAATCGAATTACTACATCATCTAAAAAAGGAATTTCACTTAATTTAGTAAATTTTTTAAAATATTCTCCACAATAAAATTTAATTTCATATTTTCCAATTTTAAAAAGATTATTTTCTAAAATTGGCTCATCACATCTACCATCTAAATTTAATATAAAATCTGTAATTTTTTTTGGATTTGAGTCTTCAAAAAAATATATACTCCCTTTTATTCCAGAGCCTGGTTTACCATTATATGTATCAAGTACATGTGTAGTTAAATATCCTTTAGACATAATGTGTTTTTGTTTATACAGTATTTGTTTAAATATTAAATTAGCTTTTTAAATGCCTGAAATTAGAAATTTTATAGGATACGGTAATAATCCTCCAATATTTAGATGGAATAATAATGCTAAATTAGCTGTGCAATTTGTATTGAATTATGAAGAGGGTGGAGAGAACACTGTTTTAAATGGAGATGAGCAATCTGAGATTTTTTTATCT
>JACWEB010000035.1 GCA_014653715.1 Pelagibacterales bacterium SAG-MED31 | reverse complement strand
TTAATGCTAGATGTCTTTTGAATAGTTTGACATACTCCAATTTTGTATTTTTTGATGCTCCACCCCAACTTTTTCCTGCTACAAATTTTGCTATTCCAGAACCAGCAAAATTGTTATTAATTGTTTGCTCAATCATTAAAAACCTATTTTCATTTGGAAGCTCTTCATTTTGATAAGCATAAATAATTTTATCAATTTCAATTTTTAACCAACTCTTGGCTTCATTCGCATTGATGTTAAGTGGAAATAAAAATATTAATATAGCAGTAAAGGTTCGGAAAAATTTCATTATTCAAATTCAATACTAATCAGAGGTAGGGGAGTTAAAATATCATCATCAGTATTCATAATGGCTGCCTTTCTATTTTGGTAGTATGAACTTCTCACAGCAGCATAATAGTCAACTGAATTATCCCTGAGTGCGTTAACCTCATCTATAATTTTAGATCTTTGATCAATTGCATTTGCTGCAGTTCTTAGAGGTATAGCCCAAGATTCTCCTTGATTAGATGCGTAAGCGTTAACAGGATCAGTCATCATGGTCATTACCATTCCAGTCGTATCTCTTAAATTAGACGGCCCAAATAATGGAAGCACAAGATAAAAACCATCTCCAACTCCCCATGTTGCAAGAGTTTGACCAAAATCTTCCTCTTTTTGTTCAAGGCCAAAATCATCTGCAACATCAATCAGTCCAAAAATTCCAACAGTTGAATTAACTAAAAATCTACCTGTTGACTCTGCAGCATTTTTACCTTGCCCTTGAAGAAATTGATTAACAGCAACTAGTGGAAGTTTTAGATTTTTAATAAAATTACCAATTCCACTTTGAACTGGGGCCGGTAATTTTTTATAGCCTTTAGCAGCTGGTTCTAAAATTACTTTATCAGTAATATTATTAAATACAAAAACAGTTCTATTTATATTTTCTAAAGGATCATAAATTTCATCCTCAAATGTTGAAGTTTCAAAATCATCAGAACTAGTCTTCACTTCGTCAGATGCGCCAGCATTTAAGTTAAAACTGATAAAAAATATTATTAAAAGTATTAAAAATTGTTTAAATTTATTCATTATATAAGACTAATTTTATATTCTATTTATTTATTTATATAGTTTAATTTTTTAATATTATATAACTTTTATAGCATAAATATGTCAGAAAATTCGAATAACTATCTTCAATCATTGAACAAATCGCAAAGAGAGGCTGTTGAAAATAATTCTGGAGCTACATTGGTATTAGCTGGTGCTGGAAGTGGAAAAACAAGAGTATTAACTTTTAAATTACTTCATCTATTAGCAGAAAAGGTTTTGACACCTAATCAAATTTTAGCTGTAACATTTACAAACAAAGCTGCATCTGAGATGAAATCAAGAGTCTCCAAAATGTTAAATTTCCCAATAGACAATATGTGGTTGGGCACATTTCATTCTTTATCACTTAAAATATTAAGAAAAAATTATGAAACAGTTGGTTTGAAAAAAAATTTTATAATCATTGATACAGATGATCAATTAAAACTTATTAAAAAAATTTGTGAACAAGAAAATATTGACACAAAAGAAATTTCAGCAAAGTTTTTTCTTAATTCAATTGATCACTTAAAAAATAAAGGTGTTTTTTATAATGAAATCAAACCTAATAAATACAGAAGGTATGATGAAGAACTCAGAAAAATATATAAAATTTATCAGCAGGAATTAATAAGAATTAATTGCGTAGATTTTGGAGATCTTATACTTTTATGTATTAAGTTATTTAATATTAATGACAAAGTTAAAAAATATTATCAGAACTTATTTCATTTTATTTTAGTTGATGAATATCAAGACATAAATTTTATTCAGCAAAAGTGGCTAGAGCATCTTTACAAAGGTCATAGAAATATTTGTAGGAGCGGGAGTAATTTGGAAATTTATTTATGAGTATAGAGGTCCAGG
>JACWEB010000034.1 GCA_014653715.1 Pelagibacterales bacterium SAG-MED31 | reverse complement strand
TAATCACTTCTTTTGCTTTTTTGATAATTGAATTAGGCCTTAACCTCTCAAATTCCTTAAAATTCTCCATGAAAGAAGTCAGCCATTCTAGGCGTGACATTTCTTGTTCTATGATTTTTTCAATTTGAGGTCTGAGTATTTTAACCGCTACTTCAGTTTCAATCCCATTATTATTTATTTTTGCAAAGTGAACTTGAGCTATAGATGCCGCAGCAATTGGTTCACTAAAATCAGTAAATACCCTATCTATAGTTGTTCCGAACTCACTTTCTACAATTTTAATTGCAATATCTTTAGAAAAAGGCGGTAAATTATCTCTTAAAATAGATAAGTCATCCGCAATAGTATTTCCAACAATATCTGGCCGTGTTGAAATTAGCTGGCCCAATTTGACGAAAGAGGGGCCTAGCTCATTTAATGCTTTAGCAACCCTAACTCCGTCTGAGTCATTCATTAGTTCTTTATTTTTAGAAACTCCTATAGATAAAAGTTGAGTGATTATTGTGTAAATAATTCTGTATCTCACATTTTGACCTATTAGTCGTAATATGTCGTGTGCTTTAAATATTCTGATTATCTTTAATAGAAAAAAAAAATTATTTATCATAATTCTTTCTTTTCTGCTGAATGCATCGCAACTACTCCATTAAAAAGATTGCGGTAGTCAACTGTTACAAAATCTGAACTTTTAATTATTTCTAGAAACTCTTCTTGTGATGGGAATTCTCTAATTGTTCTAGTTAAATATTTATAAGGCTCTTCATCGCCAACAATAACTTTTCCAAATATCGGAATTAATGAAGAATATAAGTTGTATACCTTAGATAACGATTCATTTTTAACCTTAGAAAATTCAAGACATAGAAATCTACCGCCAGGTTTCAAAACTCTTTTTGCTTCCTGCAAGGATTTTTTAAGATCACTAAAATTTCTAACACCAAAAGAAACTAAATAAGCATCAAAAGTATTATCTTCAAAAGGCAGTTGCTCAGCTGGTGCGACTACCCACTCAATATCATTTGAATACTGCTTTATTCTTTTTCCTACTTCAACCATATTCTCATTCGGATCACAGACTATAGCCTTACCTTTTCCATTAACTCTTTTAAGGAAGCGCCTTGAAATATCTCCTGTGCCACCAGCGACATCAATTATTTTCATTTCTTCATGAGGTGAAAGCCAATCAATCATTAATTCTTTCCAATACCTATGAACACCCATAGACATTACATCGTTCATAATATCGTATTTACTCGCAACTGAATTAAAGACTTCTTTTGTTTCCATCTAATAAATATTTGATAAGTTAAGTATCTTTTATTTTATAACTAATAATTAATATATAAAAATATATGCCTGAGTTGCCTGAAGTTCAAACTGTAGTTAATGGGATAAAAAGTAAACTTATTGGATCAAAGATCAAAGACACAGAGGTATTTGTCAAAAAACTCAGATATCCTGTACCAATAAACCTTAAAAATAAAATTAATAAAAGCTCACTATTAGATGTAGAGAGGCGAGCAAAATACATAATTTTAAGGTTATCGAATGACTACTCTCTTATTATTCACCTCGGTATGTCCGGAAGAATAATTATTGATAAAAAAAAAGAGATAAAATCGATTAAACACACACATTTTCAGTTACATTTTTCCAATGATTTACTATTGCAATTTATAGATCCGCGAAGGTTTGGCTGCATATTACTAAGAGAAACCAGCAAGCTACTAGAAGAAAGGCTTCTTAAATATTTAGGTGTTGAACCGCTTGATAAATCTTTTAATTACAAATATTTGCATGAAATCGCTAGCAATAAAACATCACCAATTAAATCCATAATTATGAACCAAAAGTATGTTGTAGGTGTCGGGAATATTTATGCATCTGAGTCTCTATTTTTATCAAACATAAGTCCTTTTAAAATAGGCAGCAAACTTACTTTATCTGAAAGCGATCGATTGGTGCGTTCAATTAAGAGGGTACTTAAAAAATCAATTCAAATGGGGGGATCAAGTATAAATGATCATACGATGATTTCTGGCAAGTTAGGCCATTACCAGAATAAACTTCAAGTATACGGACGTGATGGGCAAAAATGTAGAAATAAATCTTGTCAGCTGCCCATAATACGCATAGTAATAGCCCAGAGATCGACATTCTACTGTAGTAGCTGTCAAAAATAATAAATACAAAAAAATATGGCTAACACTAAATCTGCAAAAGCAAAAATAAGAGAAATATCTAAGAAAACTGATGTAAATAAGTCTGTGAGAAATAGATATCGTACCTTTATTAAAAAAGTTGAACTAAATATTGTGAGTGGTGATAAGTCGGCGGCAAAAACCGCTCTGAGATCAGCTGAGTCCGAAATGATGTCTGCTGTTTCAAAAAAGATTGTTCATAAAAACACTGCAGCAAGAAAAATTTCTCGACTATCGAATAAGATAAAATCACTAAAATAGATTCATCAAACTTTTTCCGTATGTTAAGGCCCATAATGGATGTTATGTGGAAACAATAGAGTTTAATTTCGTATTAAAATTTAGCTCCAAGTAAATAATATTTTTTATTGCGATTCAATTTTAATAACGCTAAGTTTATTTAATTAAAAATAATCATTTTAATTATCCAAATTATTTTTTTTAGGTCTGGATTCATAATTAGAATTCAGTAGGTGCTTTTTGGAATAGTTTTTTCCAAATGAAAAAAAGTGCAAAAAAAAATTATGCTTTTATCTAAAATTGGATACAATTTTAATGACTAAAATTGAGGGAGTTCATAATTAATGTTTCAAGATCTAGAAAATGCA
>JACWEB010000033.1 GCA_014653715.1 Pelagibacterales bacterium SAG-MED31 | reverse complement strand
ATTAATCCTGAATGGCTTAAAAAAGCTGATTATCATGTGTCAGAAATTAATTAAGTATTTACTTTGATCTAGAATAAGAATTTACAAAGCTTATTATTTACTGCATTAGCTTGCTCAATAGTTGCGCCATGTTTAGCATTTTTGATTATATATAAATCACTATTTTTGATTTCTTTACTAATTCCCTCGCTCATTAAGGGTGTAGATCCAACTTCATTTTCTCCAGTCATGACTAAAGTAGGCATTTTAAAATTAATATAATTAATATTATAATTATCAGAGTTTATAAATATTTTATATGCTGGTAAAAAATCTTCATCTTTTTTTCTTTCTAAAAGATTATAAAGAAAATCATAAACCTGAGGGTTATCATTCAAATATTTTTCTGAAAACCATCTTTTAATAGAATCGATAGTTATACTTGCCCCATTAACAGCATTTTTGTATCTATTTTGAACTATTTCAATTTGTTCATCTGATCTTTTGTAAACACTACCAATTAAAACTAATTTATTTACTTTATCATAAAATTTTTCTGTAAAATGTTGAGCTATAAGCGCGCCAATTGAAAATCCAACAATATTAATTTTTTCTAACTTTAGTTCATCAATTATTTTAAATAATTGATTACTAAAAATTTCAAAACTTAAGTCCTTGTACCCACCAATTGATTGGCCATGATTGAGGAGATCATAAAATATAACTGATTTATTGTGAAAGTGCTCTTTTTGAGGATACCACATTGTATTATCTAGCCCAACACCATGAATAAAAATAGTGGGAATGGAATTTTTTATTTCATTTAACTCATAATAGTTTCCATGAGAGTCTATATGTCTTTTAAAACTCATTTAGACCGATGTTTGAAAGAATCTTTTCTAAAACTATATATAGCTTTTGGATCTACATCAACATTGATAACTGCAGGTTTGTTACAACCCAATGCATCAATAACAGCCCCTTTTAAGTTTTTAAGCTTACTGACATGATAGCCTTTAGCGCCATAGAGTTCTGCAAGTTTATGGAAAGGAGGGCTATTAATGTCTGCACCAATATATCTTTGATCATAAAAATCTCTTTGATAAGCTTTTTCTGCACCCCACGACTTATTGTTCATAACAATTGTAATGGTATTGATTTTGTGATGAACAGCAGTTGAAAGTTCAGAAACTGTCATCCCAAATCCTCCATCTCCCATTAAACTAAAGACAGGTGAATCTGGTTTTGCAAGTTTAACACCAAGACCTGCTGCAAACGAAAAGCCAACTAAACCAAAATCTAATGGAGTAAAAAGTGATTTAGGTTCGAAAAAATTAAACTCATCAGTGGCTTGCAGGCATAGAGTGCCTGCATCTAATGTTATTGAAGAGCCTTTAGGCATAATATTTCTTAATTCTTTGAATAATCCTGAAGGTTGAATAATTTTAGAATTTGTATCTGCTTCCTCATCTCTTTTCTTATAATATTCTATTTTCTTTTTTTTTAAAGCTTTCAACCCAATCGTTATGATTATTCATTAAACTTTTATTTTTTAATAGAGAATTTAAGTGATCTAAAAATATTTTAACATCGTTTTGAATACCTATTTCTACAGAAAAATACCGACCAATAGCAATTGGATCTATATCAATTTGAACAATCTTTGCAGATTTAGAAATATTATCATAGGAATAAAAAGTAGAATTAAAACCAAGTCTAGTTCCTATAGCTAAAATGAAATCTGCTTCTTTAACAAGAGAAGATGCAACCCTGTTTCCTCGTGGTCCCATTTGCCCACTGTATAATTCGTGTTCACATGAAATAACATCTCCATGACCAGCAGATGAAACTACAGGGATATTTAAATTTTTAGATAACATTATAATATCTTCTTGAGTTTTGGAATTTTTTACTCCTGCACCACAAATAATGACTGGCTTCGATGATTGATTAATTAGTGAAACAATTTTTTCTAAATCAATTTTATTTATCTTTTTATTATCAACTTTACTTTCAATTTTAAAAGTATCATATTTTTCTATTCCTGAAAGTACGTTGCGTGGTATGTTTACATGAACAGGTCCCCATTTTCCGTGCATTGAAAGTTTTAAAGCTTTGTTTAAATCTTCTGCAATCGACTTTGTGTTTTTAATAGAAAAAGTTTTTTTTGTAATTGGTTCAAATAATTTTTGTTGATCAACTTCTTGAAATGCATCTTTTCCTTGATGCTCAGTAGCAATTGCACCTGCAATAGATAATAAAGGAGAAAAAGCTGCTTTTGCTTGAGCAACGCCTGTTACAAGATTTGTAGCACCAGGACCATTTTGACCTGCAATAATAATTCCATGACTTCCTGATGCTCTTGCAAATGCATCAGCCATATGAGTTCCTGTACGTTCATCCCTTACATCAATAAAGGTTATACTTTTCTCATGATAAAGTGCATCAAAGAGTTCCATTGTGGCAGATCCAATCAAGCCAAATACGTACTTAACATTATGAGCTTTAAGACATTCGACAATAGCCTTACCCCCCGTAATAGGGTGGTTTTTTTTCTCAACCATTATGATGCAGCTTTAATCTCACTTTTTGATTTACTTTTAAAATGAGGAATTATTTTCTCAGTGAATAATTGAATACTCTTCATGCAATCTTCATGTTTAACACCAGGAAAATTAGACCACACTTTTAAATTTTGTAAATTTAGTTCTGTTTGCATTTCTTCTATTTTGTTAATGATATAATCAACAGTTCCAAACAACATATTTCTTTCATGTAAAAACTCATAGGAAAGCAAATCTAGTTTATGATTTGTTTTTGGTAATTCTTCCCCTGGACTCATGTGCGTCCCAAGCCCTCTCCAATGACAAACCCACCGCATATAATTAACCATTTGTTCACCAGCTTTTTCTTTTGCCTCTTCCATACTATCAGCTACGAACATATCTCTTACAACACTAATGCCTTCTCCTAATTCTATAGGACGTTGTTCTTTTTCTGATTTAGCGTTTTGATAA
>JACWEB010000032.1 GCA_014653715.1 Pelagibacterales bacterium SAG-MED31 | reverse complement strand
TCTATACAAAAAGTAGAAGTAAAAAAAATATTGCAAAACATTATGATTTAGGAAATGAATTTTTCTCATTATGGCTTGATGATACTTTAACTTATTCAAGTGCCATATTTAATGAACATTCACAAAATTTAGCTGAAGCACAAATTAACAAATATCAAAAATTAATCGATCTTATTAAACCAAATAATGGCGACAAAGTTTTAGAAATTGGCTGCGGCTGGGGTGGTTTCGCTGAGTATTTAGGTAAAAAATATGATGTAAAACTTGATTGTATAACCATTTCAAAAAAACAATTTGAGTACGCCAAAAAACGAATTCATAAATGTGGCTTAAATGAAAAAGTTAACATTGAAATTAAAGATTACAGAGATTTACAAGGCAAATATAATTCAATTGCATCAATAGAAATGATTGAAGCTGTAGGACAAAACTATCTTGAAAGTTATTTTAAAACCATCAAAGATAATTTATCTGGAGGGGGTAAAGCTGCTATTCAAGCAATAACAATTGATGATAGTTTATTTGATAGGTATAAGAATAAACAAGATTTTATCCAAAAATATATTTTTCCAGGTGGATTTCTTCCTAATAAAAACAGCATAAACAGATATGTCTCAGATAATGGATTAACAGTAAACTCATATATCTCTTATGCGGATCATTATGCAAATACATTAGCTATTTGGAGAAATGAATTTATAAAGAAATGGGAGTTAATTAAAAATCAAGGTTTTGATTTAAAATTTAAAAGAATGTGGGAATTCTATCTGTCTTATTGCGAAGCTGGTTTCAAATCTAAGAATATAGATCTAATTCAATTTTCACTTCAAAACAAATAACAGTTACAAAGGATATTTATGCATCATACTAAAATAATTAAATCTATTTCATTGATAATTTGTGCTTTCTTAATTACAAGTTGTTCTAATAATAGTGCTATGAAACCAGAAGAATTTAAAAATAAAGAACCAAGATTAATAATTGAGGAATATCTAAGTGGTAACGTTAAGGCATGGGGTGTTTTACAAGATAGGTCAGGCAAAGTTACAAGACAGTTTAATGCTGATTTAAATGGGACTTGGGATGGAAAACAATTAGTTTTAAAAGAAAAATTTAATTGGGATGATGGTGAAATTCAAGATAGAGAATGGACAATAAATAAAATCGATGAACATAATTATGAGGGAACTGCTGGTGATGTTGTAGGCAAAGCCAAAGGTTATTCATATGGTCCAGCTTTTAAATTTGAATATGTTTTATTAGTTCCAGTAAAAGGAAGAGAATTAAAAATCACATTTGATGATTGGATTTTTAAACAAGATGATCGTGTCGCAATCAATAGAGCTACAATGACAAAATTTGGTTTTAAAGTTGCTGAGCTAACTGTAGTATTTGTTAAAGATTAATTATTTCTTTTGATATTTTGTCAATCGACCTAATAAATTAAAATATAACTTGCTAGGCAGAAAACTTAAAATTTTAAGTGTAATTGTAAGTGCTTTTGGAAAATGAATTTCAAAAGACTTTTTATTAACTAAACCATCATAAATTTGATCTGCAGCATATTCTGGTGTCTTTAAGAAAGGCATTTTAAAATCATTTTTATCTGTCATGGGAGTTTTTATAAATCCAGGTGATACTAAACAAACACGAACGTTAGACCTTTTAAAATCAAAATATAGACTTTCAGCTAGATTATTTAATGCAGATTTAGATGGACCATATCCTGTAGAATTAGGAAGTCCTCTGTAACCAGCGATAGAGGAAACTATAGTAATTACACCATTTTTTCTGTCTTTAAAGTGTTGTTCAACAGCTTTAATGGTATTTACAGTCCCAAAAAAATTAACTTTAAATACCTCTTCCATTTGCTCTACATCAATATCTTTTTCTTTTTTAGGGTTCCATGTCCCTGTTGAAAAAAAACAAATATCAATATCATCAAATTTATTTTTAATTTCATTGAATACCTCAAAACAATTTTCTTTATGAGTAACATCTAAAGGAAAAGCTGTAATATTCTCATATTGATCACAAAGTTCATTTAATAATTCAACTCTTCTTGCAGAAACTGCAACATTCCATCCTTTACTAGAAAATTTAATAGCTAGAGCTTTACCAATACCTGTACTTCCGCCTGTGATCCATATTGTTTTTTTATTCATAGTTAATCGTATATATTACTAACATGTTTAAAAATAAATTTTTAACTTTTATATCCTTTCTTCTGGTCACTTTTGGAGCTTCAGCTATTGGAAGCTTAGCAACAATTAATTATAAAGAGCCATGGTATTCATTATTGAATAAACCAACTCTTAATCCTCCAGATTGGGTTTTTGGACCTGTGTGGACGACTTTGTACTTGATGATGACACTTGCAATATGGTTATTTTGGCATTCAAAGAGTAGGGATAAAAATACAGTTTATGTTTATTTAATTCATCTTGTGTTTAATACAACTTGGAGTGTAGTTTTCTTTGTTTTTCACAATATGGTCTTAGCTTTATTTGTTCTAATTTTATTGATTGGACTGATAATTAATCTCATTTTAAGATTTAAACGTGTCAATCTAGTTAGTTCCTATTTAATGATTCCTTATTTACTTTGGTGTAGCTTTGCACTATTTCTGAATGTAAATCTTATAATGATAAATTAATATGGATGATGTAGTCGTAATCGGTGGTGGAATAATTGGAGCAGCAACAGCTTATTTTTTATCTAAAGAGGGTAGAAAAGTAAAAGTAATCGAAAGAGACCCAACATATAAAACTGCTTCATTCCCATTATCTCTAGGTGGATTTAGAAGGCAATTTTTTCAAAAAGAAAATATTTTATTAGGAAAATTTGCTAGAGAATTTATAAATCAAATACCTCAATTATTAAAAACTGAAAAAAATCCAAACCCTACTGCCAGTATGGTAACAAATGGTTATTTATTAATGTTTGGACCCGAACATGCTGAAGAACAATATCGAGCATTAGAAAATCATAAAAAGTGTGAAGCAGGAACCAAAAATATTAAAGGATCAGAATTATCGAAAATATTTCCCTATATAAATAATGAAGGAATAGAAACAGCAACTTATACCGATAATCAAACGGAGGGTTGGATTGATCCATTTCTTTTTCACGCCGCTTTAAAAAGTAAAGCAATTGAACTTGGTGCTGAATTTATTAAAGGAGAAATAAACAATATTTCTGAAGTTAAAGCTAAAACAATTGTTTCTGCTGCAGGTTGTTGGACAAAAAAATTACTTGAAGACATTCCAGTGGTTCCTCAAAAACACACAGTTTTTAGGGTTAAATGTCCAAAATATATTAAAGAAATGCCTCTTACAGGTGATCTAACAACAGGTGTTTATTGGCGACCAGAAGGTGGTGAATATTTAGCTGGGTCACCTCTTTCAGTATTTGATGCTGATGATTTAGAACCAGCATGGAATGATTTTGAAGAGTTAGTTTGGCCAGCATTAGCAAAAAGAATTCCAGCTTTTGAAGAACTTAAATTAACTGGAGGATGGGCTGGATATTATGATTGCAACAAATTAGACAATAATGCAGTTGTTGGAAAACACCC
>JACWEB010000031.1 GCA_014653715.1 Pelagibacterales bacterium SAG-MED31 | reverse complement strand
TCTTTGGCTCTAGACCTTGCTAAATATAATATTAGAGTTAATGCTGTTGCACCAGGAGCAGTTAAAACAGGAATGACTCAATCCTTAAAAAAAGATATGAATAATGATACCGCTTTTCATCAAAGAATGACTGATGCACATCCATTAGGAAGAATGGCTTCACCTCAAGAAATAGCTAAAACAATTTGTTTTTTAGCAAGTGAAGATGCTTCTTTTATTACTGGAACAGTATTTCCTGTTGATGGAGGAAGATCAATTAGGTGAAAATCAGAAAATTTAATAGCAAAATAGTTTAAATTCTGTATTTTAAGTAAAACGTTTTATTAATTCACAGTTTTTTGAAAATTTGACTTGATTTAAGACTCCTCAAGAATAAAAGAAAATAAATTAATTATTTATAATTTAACTATTAATTAATTTGTCAGTTTTATGTCAGTTTAATGTCATATTATTTCATATTAGTTAATAAAAAATAGGAGGAAATATGAAAAAATTTCTACTTTCAATTGTAGCTCTAGTATTCATTACTAGTTCTGCATTCGCTGAGAGATACGTTATGGTAACTCACGGTGAAGGAAAAGATCCTTTTTGGCCTGTAGTTCAAAAAGGTGGTGAAGATGCAGCTCGTGCAATAGGTGCAGATTTTGAATATATTTATAACCCATCTGCTGATATGGCTGATATGGCTAGTTCAATTCAAGCTGCTGCAGCAACTCAACCCGACGGTATGGTAATTTCACTCCCAGACCCAGACGCATTAGGCCCTGCTATTAAAGCTGCTGTTGCTGCTGGTGTTCCAGTTATTACTATGAACTCTGGTTTAGAAAATTCTGCTGCACTAGGTGCACTTATGCATGTTGGACAGCCAGAATATCTTGCTGGACAAAGTGCTGGTAAAAGAGCAAAAGCTGAAGGTGCAACTAAAGCGCTTTGTATGATACAAGAAGCATACAATACAGCTCTTGTTGACAGATGTGAAGGTTATGGTGAATCAGTTCCTATGGAATTCACTGATACTACTTCAGATCCTGCAACTATTCAAACTCGTGCTACTGCTGCTTTACAAGCAAACAGTGATGTGGACGCTATCCTTTCAGTAGGACCACACGTATGTGAAGCTGTTGATAAAGCTGTAGCTGATCTGGGTATGACAATACATCATTCTTGCTTTGATTTAAGTCCTGCAGTTATGGACTTAATTAATGCTGGTAGAGTGTCATTCACTATTGATCAACAACAAAGATTACAGGGTTATATGCCTATTATCGTATTACACCTGTACAATAACAGTGCGGGACTTCTTCCAGGAGCTAACATCCCTTCAGGACCAGGCTTCGTTGATAAGTCTAACGCTTCTTCAGTTGCTGCTCTTGCAGGAATTGATAGATAGTTTAATAGTCTAAGGGCCGATCAATTCGGCCCTTTTTTTTAAATGAATACTTCTACTTCACATCAACCAAGACAAGAGTCTGATAGGCAAGGACAAAAGAAATGGTATTCTTCAATAACTTCTCGTCCAGAAATCGGACCATTTGGTGTGATGCTTTTACTTTTTTTTATGTTGGGTTATTTTTCTATTCCAGAAGGAGAATTTTCTTTAAACCCATTTGCTGGAGAAGGTTTTAATGCTTTAGGAATAAGAAATAATTTTAGAGTTATTGCACAGCTAGGCATAGTAGCACTTGGTGCAGGAATGTTGATTATTGCTGGTGAATTTGATCTATCGGTGGGATCAATGATAGGTTTTGCTGGAGGTTGCATGGCAATGATACTCAAATGGGGATTTGCAGTGGTTATTCCATATATTTCTTTTGATGGTGGATTTCACTTTGAAGGATTAAAATTATTTGAAATTACTGATGTTTCACCATTATCTGCTTTATTAATTACATTATGTTTTACATTATCTTTTGGATGGTTTCAGGGATGGCTGATTGTAAAAAGTGGAATTGCATCCTTCATTGTTACTTTAGGAGGCTTATTTTTTTTAAGAGGAGTTACCGAGGTTTCTTATAGAGCTTTTAACCGTGCTCCAGATCAAACTGCAGGCTCTACAACAGTCACTGAGCTTCCAGATATAAAAAATATAATAAATGTTCCAGGTCATGGAGAGATTGAGAGGGATGCTGCAAAACTATTACCTAATGACCAACTACTAGAAATTCTGAGTAACGTACCAGCAAATACTGTTGCAAAATTAACTGAACAACTAACTTATATAAATGAAAAAGTTGCTGTTAGTAAAACAGCTTTAGCCTCAAAAAAGATGATTGATACACTGGAAAAATCATTAGCGGGTGCAAAAAAATCAGGCAATGACTCAATGGTAGAAATATTAACAAAAAAAATTGAATCTGGAGTTGATGTACCTGCCGTTACAGCAAAAGTAGTGACGGATATAGATATAGCAAAAGCTTATATAGATACAATTGTAACCGCAAGGCCGGTAGCTAATTTCTTTGGCGGTGATATTATGGAACCAGTTTTTGATTGGTTATATTTTACTGCAGACTGGAATGTAAATAACTATGGAAATATTTTTGCTAAAGGAATGTATTCATGTTTGATGATTTGGCTTTTGTTAGCATTAGTTTGTTATTTTGTATTGAGTCGAACTCAGGCAGGAAACTGGATATATTCTACAGGTGGTAACCTAGGAGCAGCACAAGCTAATGGTGTGCCAACGAATAAAGTAAAAATTGCTTTATTTATGTTTACAGCATTTTGTGCAACAATGTTTGCAGCATGCCAAGTATTTGAAGTTAATACAGCTGATACAGCAAAAGGAAATTTAAAAGAGTTAGAAGCAATAGCTGCTGCTGTAATAGGTGGAGTTGTTCTTACAGGTGGTTTTGGAACAATACTTGGGATAATTTTAGGTACAATTATTTTTGGTATAGCAAAAGAAGCTTTCTTTTATATTCCAGGAATAGATGGATCATTCTACCGAGTATTTCTTGGTGCAGTTCTTGTTGCGGCAGCACTTACAAATGAAAATATTAGAAAAAGAATAATTGGCAGTATTTAATGGATAGAAAGCCTTTAATAGAGATTACAGATTTAGTTAAAAAATTTGGATCATTTACGGCGTTAAATGGTGTATCCTTAGATGTTTATCCAGGAGAGGTTCATGCATTATTGGGTGATAATGGCGCAGGTAAATCTACCCTAATAAAAGTATTATCAGGTGTTCACTCTGCAACTAAAGGTGAGATAAAAGTTGATGGAGAGGTTGTTAACTTTACATCACCAAGACAGGCTTCAGACGCTGGTATAGGTACAGTCTATCAAGACCTTGCTTTAAATGCCCTTACATCAGTTACTAGAAATTTTTTTCTTGGACGTGAGATAAAAAAAGGACCAGGCCCATTTGGCTTAATGCAAATGGATGAGATGGATAAAATAACAACTGAAGAAATGTCAAAAATTGGAATAAATATTTCTGATCTTAATCAACCAGTTGGCACAATGTCAGGTGGCCAGAGGCAAACACTAGCTATTGCAAGAGCTATTTATTTTGGTGCTAAGATACTTATTCTAGATGAACCAACCTCAGCTCTTGGTCAAAAACAACAAATGGAAGTATTAAAAACCATAAAAAAAGTTCAACGTCTTGGAAATATTGCAATTATACTTATTACCCACAATGAAATACATGCTCGCTTAATTGCCGATCGTTACACTTTTCTTAGTTTAGGTGAAGTAATAGGCTCTGGATTATCATCAGAACTCGGCGGTGAAGATGTAAAAAGATTAATGGCAGGTGGGGCAGAAATAGGAGATTTAGCCAAAGAGCTAGAAATTTAAATTACCCTTTTTTTTTTAAACTTTTTATACTAATATTTTTATATGAAAAAGTTTCTCAAAGATAATTTTAATACAATTGATGTTTTGAATGAAATAATGAAAGGGTCAGGTGTAGTAGTTTTTGAAAATGTTTTTAATTCAAATGATATTGCTGAAGCAAGAAAAATAGTCAATGATTTTGCTAATACACAGGAGCAAAAAGAGTCTCACTTTAATGCTGAGGCAGAAGCTTCTGGTAAAATTCAATTACAACAACGAGTATGGAATTTATTTGGCAAAGGTAAAGTTTTCAGTAAGTTAATTACAAATGATATAATTTTTACATTAATGTCTAAGCTTTTAGGTACAGAATTTTTTTGTGGTTCTTATTGCGCAAGTAGATTATTACCTGGCTCTCCTGGTCAAGAGTTACATATTGATTATCCATACTGGGATTTTTATGAAAGTGGCACTTTCCCCATGGGATTAAACAGTTCATTTGCTCAAAATTGTCAAGCAACTATACCTTTAGATGTTTGTTCAGTTGAATCGGGAGCCACAGCATATATTCCAGGGTCACAAAAAAACTTACATTATCCAAATAAAAATGATGATTTTACAAATCAAGAACAAATGGTTGCTAAACCGGGTGATTTAGTATTTTTTAATGGAAATTGTTGGCATGGGGCATCACCAAATCAATCTGATTATCAAAGAGCAGCATTGTTAATTGAATTTTTACCTAAATATATAAAACCAGTGGAAGATTTAGTTTCTTATTTAGATGAAGAATTTAAAAAAAATTCAAATAATAAAGTGAGACAACTTTTAGGGTTAAATTATGAATACCCAAAAATAATGGATGTAAGTAAAAAAACTAACAATATTGGGATTGGTTACCAGGGCAATAATAAAGAATAGAGTGTTAAAAAAAAATACATTTAAAAACAATAATGTTGTAGTCACAGGTGGTGCTGGTGGAATAGGTTCAGCTACTTGTAAATTATTTTTAGACTATGCAGCAAATGTATACTTGGTAGATAAAGATAAAGTACAAATTAATAAAATTAAAAAAAAATTAAATCATCCTAAACTTAAGACTTTTAAATTGGATATCACCTCAGAAAAAGAGGTTAAAAATTTTTATAAAAAAATTTCAAATAAAAAATTAAATTTACACCATCTGATTAATAACGCTGGTGTTGCTACTTTAAACTTATGTAAAGATTTGTCTGTCAAAGAATGGGATTTAGTAATGAATGTTAATTTAAAAGGTATGTTTTTGATGACAAAGCATGCAATACCTTTATTTAAAAAAGGATCATCTATTTTAAATATATCTTCTCAGGCAGCCCGAAGAGCTCAAAAATTTACCTCTCATTATAATGCTTCAAAGATGGGTGTGATAGGTTTTACAAGAGCATTAGCATTGGAATTAGCACCAGAT
>JACWEB010000030.1 GCA_014653715.1 Pelagibacterales bacterium SAG-MED31 | reverse complement strand
GGAAAAGATCTATCTTCCTATGTCAAACCAATACAAGATGCGGGTTTAACACTTGGTTACCATAATCACTCGTATGAATTTAGACCACTTCAAAGTGGAAAATTACCAATTGAATGCATGATGGATCAAAATGAAAATTTAAAATTAGAAATTGATTTAGGTTGGGCAGTAGCAGGTGGAGTAGATCCTATTGATTGGATCAAAAAATATTCATACAAAATTGTTGCCTGTCATTTAAAAGATTTTTATAATAAAGAAAAAGACATGTTAGATCATGACAGTCAGTCTTCTATTGGAGATGGTTTTATTGATTGGAGTCAATTAATTTCAAGTATGAGAGAAACAAATTGTGAACTCTATATTTTAGAGCATGATGATCCAAAAGATTATAAAAAATATATATCCAAATCTATTGAAAATTTGAAAGATATTTAAAAATGAAAGTAGGAATTATAGGCTGCGGTAATATTTCTGAGACATATTTTAATTGCCAAAAAATATTTAATAATTTTAAAATTATTGCATGTGCTGATATAAATTTTGAAATCACAAAGATTAGCGCTGAAAAATTTAATGTAAAAGCACAGTCGATTGATGATATTTTATCTAATGAAGAAATTGATCTTATAATTAATCTAACAATACCTGCAGCTCATAAAAATATAATTTTAAAGTCACTGAATGCTGGAAAACATTGTTTTAGTGAAAAACCTCTGGCTATTAACATGGCAGAGGGCATAGAAATTTCTAAATTATCTAATAAAATGAAGCGTTATGTAGGTTGTGCCCCAGATACTTTTCTTGGAGCAGCCGGACAAAATGCTAGAAGATTAATTGAAGAAAAAAAAATAGGGAATGTAGTTTTAGGAACTTTTAACCTTATGTCTCATGGAATGGAAAATTGGCATCCTAATCCTGATTTCTTTTTTAAACCAGGTGCTGGACCAGTTTTTGATGTTGGAGTTTATTATATTACACAATTAATTAATTTAATTGGTCCTGTGAAGTCTATAATTTCAATAAGTGGAACAGCTACCTCAGAAAGAACTATTACTAGTGAACCTAGAAATGGGGAGAAAATAAAAGTAGAAACGCCAACAACACTAATGGGTATACTTGAATTTCATAATAATGCAAAAATACAATTTTTTTTGTTCATGGGATGTTTGGAAACACAAACATTCAACTATTGAATTATATGGTTTGGATGGATCTATGATTGTTCCCGATCCAAATTTTTTTAGTGGAGACATTTTGTTATCAAAACAAGAAGAAGATTGGCAAACAATAAATAATGATAAAATGCTTTTAGGCATACCAAATAAAATTGATAATGATGGTATAAAAATTGCTAACTATAGAGGTATAGGGCTATCAGATATGATTGAGGCTATAAATAATAATAGACAAGCAAGATGTTCTCTTAATTTAGCTATCCATGTGCTTGAAGTTATGGAAGGTATAATAAAATCTTCAGAAAATAAACAAATCTTTAAATTAAGCACTCGGCCTCCTCAACCAGAATTTTTAAGTGAGGAAAATATAAAAAAATTAAAAATTTAGGTTTAATTAATCAGCAATTATGTACTGAACCTCTCTCAATAATTTCAGATTTAGCAAGAAAATTGGTAAATTTTCTATTATTATTACTTTTATTCAATAAAATACTTATGGCTTTTCTTCCTAATTCTTGAACAGGAAATGAAACAGCCGTTATTGGAGGTGAGCTTAATTCCCTTACTATAGGACCATCAAAAGTAATAATGGATATATCTTTGCCAATTTTTAAATTTAAAAAATTACATGCCTTAATTGCGCTTAATGCCGAGTATTCTGTAGAGCAGATTATTGCAGTAACTTTTTTATTATTTAACAGCATATTTTTAATAATATTAAAGCTTTTTTCAGGCTCTTCTAATTTTACAGAAGCATAATAAGATTTATTAAAAATTATTTTATTCTTATTTAAAGTTTGTAAAAATGAAGTTTTTCTTTCTTTGGCAAAATTATATTTTTCTGAAATATTTATATAAGATATGTGCTTATGTTTTTTCTTAATTAAATAGTTAGTAATTTTTTCAATTGCTGCATTGTTATCAAGATCGACCCATGAAAAATTTTCACTGAATTTATTTTTTCCCCAAGCAACATAATTAATTTTATATTTATTTAATAATTCAATACGCTTGTCAGTAGTTTTAATATTTTGTAAAACGATATTTTTAATTTTTTGTTCAAAAATTAATTTTTTATATGCTTCTAATTCTTTTGACTCACTTTTTGCAAATAAAATCTGTAACAGTATACTTTCAGATGTTAGTGCTTCAGACATACCAGAAATAAATTGAAAAAAATTTGCCTGATTTAATGTGCTTAAATTATTCCCATAAATAGGAAGAACATATCCAACTGTTTTAGTTTTTCCTGAAGCAAGCACACTAGCGTAAGGATTAGGATTATATTGATATTTTTCAGCAAATTTTTTTACTCTTTCTCTAGTTTTTTCACTTACATCAGAATATCCACCAAGTGCTCTTGATACGGTTGTTATTGATAAACCGAGTTTACTGGCTAATTTCTTAATATTCATCATCTTCGTAAATAGATCAAAGTAAGATTTTTTACAACCATACAGTGAATAAATTACTATTTTATAATTGACATCCAAAACGTTTTGGTAAAATATAGTACAATTTTACAATTTGGAGGAATAATGAATAAATTTATTAAAATTTTATCAGCTGCACTTACCTCTTTCGTTATAAGCTTTTCTGCTTTGGCAGGAGGGCATTATACTGGTCCTGATTTAAGTGGTCAAAAAGTTGTTATGTTTGGTCCATGGTTATCACCAGAGCAAGAAATAATGCGAGAAGTAGGAGCAATTTTTGAAAAAGCTACTGGAGCTACATTTGAATATGGTGGTTCTGATAGTTTTGAACAACAAGTAATGATTGATCTTAAAGCAGGAAGTCCCGCAGACTTAGTTGTATTTCCACAGCCAGGACTTGCTGCAAATGCTGCTGCAATGGGTGGCCTAGTTCCACTTGGCAATGATATTGAACAAATGGTTTTGGATAATTATGCTGCTGGTCAATCTTGGATTGATCTTTCAACATATGCGGATGAAAATGGTAATGATCAATTTAATGCTATTTTCTTTAGAACAAACGTAAAAAGCTTAGTTTGGTATTCACCAGATAACTTTGAAGATAATGGTTATGAAGTTCCTACTTCAATGGAAGACTTAATTGCTTTATCTGACCAAATGGTAGTAGATGGAAATACTCCATGGTGTATAGGTTTAGGATCAGGTGCAGCTACGGGTTGGCCTGCAACTGACTGGATGGAAGATATTATGCTTAGAACGCATACACCAGATGTATACGATATGTGGGTATCAAATGAAATGCCATTTAATGATCCTAGAGTACTTGAAGCTATGGATGTTTTTGGATCATTTGCGTTGAATGATAGCTATGTCAATGGTGGATCAAAAGCAGTTGCAACAACTGATTTTAGAGATGCTCCTAACGGATTATTTACTTCACCTGCAGAATGTATGATGCATAGACAAGCAAGCTTTATTCCTGCTTTCTTCCCTGAAGGAGTAGAGGCTGGAGTTGATTACGACTTCTTTTACTTTCCTGCATTTTCAACAAAAGATCTTGGAACTCCAGTTCTTGGAGCTGGTACGTTAGTAGGTGCTACTAATGCAAATCCCGCTACTTTAGAATTCATTAGGTTCTTAATGCATCCAGAGCCACACGAATATTGGATGGCTAAAGGCGGATTTTTAACTCCACACAAAGGGGTTGATGGAAGTAAGTATGCAAGTGATACTTTCAGAAAACTAGGGGAAATTTTGACAGGAGCTACAACATTTAGATTTGATGCTTCAGATTTAATGCCTGGTGCAATTGGTGCAGGTAGTTTCTGGACTGGCATGGTTGATTATACCAATGGTAAATCTGCAAAAGATGTAGCAGACGGTATCCAAGCAAGTTGGGACGCTATTAAATAGTTACCTCCTAAAACAGGCGAACAATTTTCTTTTTTGCCTGTTTTTTTTTATATATTTAATTTTAATGAGCTTTTTAAATTTATCTCTTATTGTTTTTTTAGGAATTTTATTTTTTGTATTATATTTTCATATCTCAAATTTTATTTTAGATAAATACAATCAAAAATCTAAACATAGACAAAAATTTGAAAACTCCATTAGGGTTATCATTTTTATTTTACCTGCTTTTATAGTTTTATTTATTTTCATTCTATATCCAGTGTTTGAAACTATAAGATTAAGTTTTTATGATAAATTTGGCAGAGAATTTGTAGGGTTATATAATTATCAATGGGCCATTAATGATCCTGAATTCAAAAGAAGCATTTTAAACAACTTAGGTTGGCTACTTATTGTTCCAACATTAAGTACTTTTTTTGGCTTAGTAATTGCTAATCTTGCTGACCGTATATGGTGGGGTTCCATTGCAAAATCTATAATATTTATGCCTATGGCGATATCATTTGTAGGAGCGGGAGTAATTTGGAAATTTATTTATGAGTATAGAGGTCCAGGTGATACACAAATTGGACTATTAAATGCCCTAATCGTTTCATTAGGGTATGAACCTCAGGCTTGGTTAACTATTCCAATATGGAATAATATTTTCTTAATGGCGATTATGATTTGGATTCAAACAGGATTAGCTTTGGTAATTTTTAGTGCCGCTCTTAGGAGCATACCTAAAGAAATGATAGAAGCATCGAGAATTGATGGTGCAAGTGAATTAAAAATTTTTTTTTCAATAATCATACCTTATCTTGAACAAACAATTTTAGTAATTTGGACATTAATCACAATAATTGTTTTAAGAATATTTGACATCATTTTTGCAATGACAAATGGTGAATGGCAAACAGGTGTATTAGCAAATTTAATGTATGATTGGATGTTTAGAGGAGGTGGTGACTCAGGGAGAGGAAGTGTTTTAGCTATAGTAATTATGATTGGTGTAATACCTATTTTAGCTTGGAATTTATATAAACACAGAGAGGAGCAAAAAATTTAATGACAAAAAAGTTCAATATATCTTCTGCTTTGACTCAATTATTATTATTACTGTTTGTAATTATTTGGATAATTCCAACATTTGGTCTCTTTGTAAGTTCATTAAGAGATAAAGATCTTCTAGCCATTAGTGGATGGTGGACCTCATTAACAACTACAGAGATAAATGAAATTCATAGAATGTCTGGAATGGAAAAACAAATTAAAGAAAATAATTATTTTTTAATTAAAGGAAAAATATTTGATGAAAATTCAGGTAAGACAATTCAAAGCTTTGGCATAACTTCTAAGAAAATCAATGAATTTGAAGTAGG
>JACWEB010000003.1 GCA_014653715.1 Pelagibacterales bacterium SAG-MED31 | reverse complement strand
TTAGTAAAATTCTTTACCCTGTAATTTTTTTAATAAATTTGGTTGTTAGACAAATATTTCTAAAAAAACAAAAAGAAGATGATAAGTTTAATGATAAACAGTCTGAAGAAGAGCTTCAAGGAGTTATTGATATGTACAAGACTTCTAGCCCTGATTCAGAACATGAAAAGGATATGCTACAAAGTATCCTTGCACTAAATGATACAACAGTGGAAGAGGTGTTTACCCATAGAAAAAATATTTATTCCATTGATAGCTCACTAGATATTGATGAAATTATAAAAAAAATTAATAATTCAAGATATACAAGAATTCCATTTTGGGAAAATAATCCTGAAAACATAATTGGATTATTGAATGTAAGAACATTAAATTTCGATCTTTCAAAAAAAGAAAGTTTTAAAGAAATTATCTTTGACAAAATATCTAAACCCTGGTTCATTCCTGAAACAACAAATCTTTTGGAGCAATTAGTTGCCTTTAAAAATAAGAAAGAGCACATAGCATTTATAGTAGATGAATATGGTGAATTATTAGGTCTTATCACCTTAGAAGACATAATTGAAGAAATAGTTGGTGAGATAGTTGATGAAATTGATCTAGCTGATGAACAGTTTAAAAAAATTGGTGATGGAGTAATTATTACAAATGGAGAAAAAAATCTCAAAGATTTATACAAGCACTTTGATCTTGATTCACCTCTTAGTGAAGCTTCAACAATTTCTGGACATGTATTAGAAATCGCTAAAAGAATTCCTCTATTTGGTGAAACTGTAAAAGATGAATATTTTATTTATAAAGTTTTATCGCACTCAAGAAAACAAATTTCTAAAATTCAAGTAAAAATTATTACATAATTTTTATTTCTAATGAGTGCAAACCTTTTTCAAATTCTTTGGATAATAAAAAATTTATTTTTCTATGTACCTCTAATCTATTTAATTTTAGTGAGGTATTTTTTGTAAGCTGAATAAAAATATGACTTTGACCAGTGCCATCAAAATTATTGTGACCTTTATGTAAACTTGAATTATCTGTTACTTCAATACTAATATCATTAAAATGTTTTTCTAAAATATTTTTGATTCTTTTTGTGCGATTCATTTTTTTAAACTATATATTAAAATATGAGTAAATTTAAATTTGATATTCAAAAAAATAATTTATCTTGGGAAAAAAATCCTTTCAAAAAGTGTGACTCAAATGTATGCAATGAAAAAGGTGAATTTAGAGCTCCAAAATCAAGAATAAAATTAAACGAATATTTCTACTTTTGCCTCGATCATGTAAAAGAATATAATAAATCTTGGGATTTTTATAAAGGTATGACAGTTAACCAAATTGAGAACTCTATGAGAAATGATACTATATGGGACCGACCTTCTTGGCCACTTAAAGGTAATTACAAAAGTGTTTTTGATGAATTTAATCAATATACTGACGATTTTATCAAAAATGAAGATGAAAAAATTAATGACAATTACTTTAAAAATAAGCTTCATGATGAAACTATGACAATCAAAGATACTAAAGCATTAAAAGATTTAAACCTGGAAATTCCTATTTCTCTTGATAAAATTAAGAAAAATTACAAAAAGTTAGTGAAAATCTTTCATCCTGATGTAAATGGAAATAATAAAAAAGCTGAAGAAAAGTTTAAGCAAATAAATGAGTCATATAAACTGTTATTAAAAAAATTTATAAAAAACAATGGAAATTAAGCCAGTTAAACTCATAAATACTAAAGAAACCTTTGGGGTTTCATGTAATTTTGAAGTATTTGGATTTAATAAAAGGAGTGAGCACGTTCCCGAAATTGATTTAACATATAGATTTGATCCTGAAACTACTGTCTCAATTTTAGCTGGATTTACAACCAACAGAAGAGTTCTTATCCAAGGCTATCATGGAACTGGTAAATCAACTCATATTGAGCAAGTTGCAGCAAGATTAAATTGGCCTTGCGTTAGAGTGAACTTAGATAGTCACATAAGTAGAATTGATTTAATTGGAAAAGATGCGATTGTTTTAAAGGATGGTAAACAGATAACTAAATTTCAGGACGGAATATTACCCTGGGCATATTCAAATCCAGTTGCTCTTGTATTTGATGAATATGATGCTGGTAGACCTGATGTAATGTTTGTTATACAACGCATTTTGGAAACTGATGGTAAGTTAACTTTACTTGATCAATCTAGAGTTATTAAACCTAATAAATATTTTAGGTTATTTGGAACAGCAAATACAGTCGGCTTGGGTGATACCTCAGGATTATATCACGGAACTCAACAAATAAATCAAGGTCAAATGGATCGCTGGAATATAGTCACCATTTTGAATTATTTATCGAATATTGAGGAAGAGCAAATAATCTCAAGCAAAATTAAAAAACTTAATAATAAAAATGGCAAAGATATCATTAAGTCAATGGTTGCAACAGCTGATTTAACTAGATCAGGCTTCATTAATGGAGATATTTCAACCGTTATGAGTCCTAGAACAGTTTTGACTTGGGCTGAAAATTATTTAATTTTTAATGATATTGAATATGCATTTAAGCTTTCATTTCTTAACAGATGTGACGAACTTGAAAGACCTATTATTGAGGAGTACTTTCAACGCTCATTTGGCATTGATATTTCAGATGCAAAGGTAGCGAATGTTAAAGAATGATGATTTTTTAGAAGAATTCAAAAAATCACTTACCGCAACTACCAAATCTATAAGTAAAAATAATCAGGTAGAAATAAATTTTACAAAGGAAAACCCATCTATTGAGGGTAATTTAATTAATTTAACAGAGCCTAACATTGACAGTGTTAAAAAAAATTTAACCTATATAAGGGCTGAGGCAGACTCTTTAGCTCTTGAATTTAGATTTCATTCTAAAGATATACATATGAATTTTGTTGATAGTAGTAAATTTGCAAATGAGATTTTTAATGCTGTTGAACAGTCTAGGATTGAAGCAAAAGGATCAATTTGCTTCAAAGGTATTAAATCAAACATAACTAAAAAACACAAGTTAGACATTCAAAAAATATCTAATAGTGATGAAATTAAAATTGCAGAGGCTTTTAGGTATGTTGCTTACGAAAAATTTATGAATTTAGATCTTGGTCATTATAATGAAAAAAATAGAGAGTTTATTAGAGGTAAACTTGGTGATGATTATGAGAAAGTTTTTGCAGATTTAAAAGAAAGTATTGATAATCAAAAAAATTTTGGTTTAAAAATAAAAAAATATCTCGAGGATTATGGTTTTTTTGATCATAATGAAAATATAAAAAATAAAAATGATATTAACCAAGATAATGAAATAGATGGTAATAATGATAATAATGATAATAATGAAAAAAATTCGAATGAAAATAATCAAAACAAGAATGAAACCGATGCTAATACATTAGATTTACAAGAATCCATATCAATGGAAGAAGTTGATGAAATTGGTGATAAGTCCTCAGAGAGTGAAGTAGAATATTTTCCTAAAGTAGAAAATAACAATTTTATTGATGATTATAAATCTTATACAACTGACTTTGATGAGGTAATTAACGCAAAAGAACTTTGTGACCAAAAAGAGTTAGAAAAATTAAGATATAATTTAGACAAACAGGTATTTTCTTTCTTACCTTTAATAACAAAAATAGCAAATAGACTTCAAAGAAAACTACTTGCCCAACAGAATAGAAACTGGGATTTTAATATGGAAGAAGGTTATTTAGATACTTCTAGATTATCAAGAATAATTGCAAATCCTCTAAATAAGTTGTCATATAAACAGGAAAAAGAGGTTGAATTTAAAGATACTATCGTATCTCTTCTAATTGATAATTCAGGGTCAATGAGAGGTAGACCAATTACAGTAGCAGCGCTTTGTAGTGATATTTTAGCAAAAACACTTGAGAGATGTCTTATAAAAACTGAAATTCTTGGTTTTACTACTAAAGCTTGGAAAGGTGGCGCTTCCAGAGAAAAGTGGATAAAGGATGGGAAGCCAAGTGGGCCAGGTAGATTAAATGATTTAAGGCACATTATTTATAAATCAGCTGACTCTCCTTCAAGAAGATCAAAACAAAATTTGGGACTTCTTTTAAGAGAAGGTATTTTAAAAGAAAATATTGATGGAGAGGCTTTGCTATGGGCTAATAGTAGATTAAAAAAAAGACAGGAAAAGAGAAAAATACTTATTGTTATAAGTGATGGTGCTCCAGTTGATGACTCTACGCTTTCAGTGAATTCAGGAAATTATCTTGAAAAAAATTTGAGAGATATAATTAATCAAATTGAAAATAATAAAGAAGTAGAATTAGTTGCTATAGGAATTGGTCATGATGTTTCAAGATATTACTCTAATGCAATTACTATAATGGATGTAGATCAATTGGGTGAAGTGCTTCTTAATGAACTTTCTGAGATATTTCAGGTTAACTAAACCAATCTATTTCTGCTTTATCCAAACAATCATTATTTATAGAATCTCTGATTATTTGCATTAATTCATTCATAAAATAAATATTATGAGCAGTAATAAGCTGTAGACCAATTAATTCTCCTGCCTTAAATAAATGATGAAGATAAGCTAGTGAATATTTTTTACATGTAGAACAACAACAATTTTTATCGATTGGAGACAAATCATTAGAAAATTCATTATTTTTAATATTCTTTTTTCCTAATTTTCCTTTGATTAGTGCTGAGCCATGTCTTGCTAATCTAGTAGGGCTCACACAATCAAATGTATCAATACCACTTTTGACTAAATTCCAAATATCTATAGTATCTCCAATTCCTAAAAGATGAATTGGATGTTTATTTCCTAAGCTTGGAGCTGTAAAATTTACAACTTTATACATTTCTTCCTTTGTAGACCCAAGACTTCCTCCAATTGCAATACCAAAGGTATCAATTTTATTTAAATTAAAATCTATACTTTCTTCTCGAAGATCATCATAAATTCCACCTTGTACAATACCATATAGTTTTTGTTGTCCTGCCGAGCCAAAAGTAGGCTTATATTTAATATTTGAATTAAAATGATTTAATGATCTCGTTGCCCACCTATGACTTCTTTTCATTGAACTTTCAGTATAAGATTTATCTACATGAAATGGGGTACATTCATCAAAAACTAATATTAAATCAGCACCAAGATTTCTTTGTATTTCGATAGATTTTTCAGGTGATAATAATTTAAATGATCCATCAACATATGATTTGAATAAACTTCCCTCTTCACTAATATTTAAAAGTGTGTTGTTTCTTTTAATATTAGAACTTCCTTTGATCTCATCTGCTACAGAGCCATGACCTAATGAAAATATCTGAAAACCTCCACTATCTGTTAGCATCGGTCCATTCCAATTTAAAAATTTATGTAATCCTCCGTGTTGTGCAACTATATCACTGCCTGGCTGCAGCATTAAATGATATGTATTTGAGAGTATTATCTGCGAGTTGTTATCTTTCGCTACATTAGTGGTGGATGATTTTAAAGCACCCTTAGTTGCACAAAAAATAAATGCTGGTGTATTAATTTTACCGTGTGGGGTAGTTAATGTTCCTGTTCTTGCATTATTTTTTTTTGATTGAAAATTAACTTTCCATGAAAAGTTTGTCATTTATTTGGAAGAAATATTTTTGATAAATACATAAAGGGTGTATCAATTAGTGCTATAAATATTCTAAGAATATAAGTCCCAAAAATATAAATCATGATAACGTTGTAAAAAGTTTCAGGATCAGGATTTAAAATTATCCAAGCAAGAATACTAAATACAGTATTGTCAACTAAAGAAGATAGTATTGTAGATAAATTATTTCGTAACCACAAAAATTTATTTACCGTTAAGTTTTTTATAATAGAATATATCCATACATCAAAATACTGACTAGCAATATAAGCAATCATACTTGCTATAAAAAATCTAGACATAGGTGTAAACAACGTTACTAAACTTTCTTGAGCCCAATCATTTGAAGAAGGATTAAACCCAATAGTTATTAACATCACAATTGTCATGAATAAAAAACCAACAAAACCTATAAGTACGTTTTTTTTAGCTTTATCTTTACCAAAATGTTCAGATAAAATATCAGTGCATAAGAATGTAGAGGCAAACAGGACTGTCCCTAATGCAACTGGCTCAGGTGAGTAAAAAAAATCGACCGTTTTTAATACTTGGATATTGCCAATAATTACAGCTAAAGCAGAGTATACGTAGAGACCAGCATAACCAAATAATTTCAAAAAAACTAAAATTGATGAAAAACAAAAAATTAACATTATGATCCATAAAACTATTGTATTTATCGAGTCCAAATATGACGTTAGACTAACAAAGAAATCCATTGAAGGATTAGTTTTCTTGACTAAGTATAGTTTTTTTTAATTTTTTAGCTTTATCAGGTAATTTACTATTTGGCGTAGAAACTAAAAAATCATCTAATCCACCTTTTTTTTCAACTGTTCTTATTGTACTTGTAGCTACTTTAAGTTGAATTTTTTGACCAAGTTTTTCACTTATGAAAGTAATTTTTTGTAAATTTGGCAAAAATCTTCTTTTTGTTCTGTTCTTTGCATGACTAACATTATTGCCAGTTTGAAAGGATTTTCCCGTAAGTTCACATTTCATACTCATAATTAGAGGGTTAGTAAATATAAATGATTATTTGTCAAGCAAAGTTAAAAAGAAAAATTTTCACATATATACGTTGGTTTAACATTCCATTTTTTCCAAATTTCTATGTTATTAAGACCTACTTTTAAGCTATTTCTAAATAAATCTTTATGAATTCCATTTGATATTAAAACACTATCAATACCAAAATTTGTAGCACCTAAGATATCATGATCTATTGAGTCACCTACAGCAATAATTTTAGATAAATCAAGTGCATTAATATTATTAAAGGCTTCTAAATATATTTGTTTTGAAGGTTTACCTAAAATAACTACCCTTCCTCCAATATGTTCATATAAATCTGCGATTGTTCCCATACAAAAAACATTATTATTACTGCTGTTTTCAATAGTCACAAAATCAGGATTTGCACAAAACATTATTAGTTTCATTTCTAAAGCATGATTTAAAATTGGAATATAGTCTATAGGTTTGGTATTTTTGAAAGGTGTGCAAGCAAGAATAAAATCTGACTCTTTAATGTTATTAACGAATTCAAATTTTTCTAATCCAATTCTAAAATCTTTTCCATCTTCTTTTGATTTGTCATAAATATGAAAACAGTTTTTAAAATTCCCATCATATTTCCCAGAAAAATTATATAGTTCTTGCCAAATCATTTCACCACTTGTCATGATTTCAGTAAAATCATTTTTATTAAACCCTAGATCTTTTAATCGATTAGTAGAGCTGTTTTTTCTTTTTGAAGAATTTGAAATAATAATTAATTGTTTATTTTGTGTGATGAGTTGATTTACAGCATTTATTGCATGTTTATAACCTTTATGGCCATCATGCATTACTCCCCACTGATCTAAAATAAAAAAATCATATTTATCTAATATTTCAGAAAAGTTATTTATTATTTTTGTCATCAAACTGATTTACCAATAGAATCAGATATATTTTTATAACCATCAATTGTAATCAATTCGTTTAATTCTTTTAAGATTTTATTTATAATTTTTGGACCTTTATAAATCAATACTGTGTATAATTGCACTAGGCTAGCTCCAGCCTTTATTTTTTCATAACATTCATGACCACTTGAAATACCTCCTACTCCTACAAGTGTGATTTGGCCATTTGTGAGAGAATACATTTTCTTTAAAAGAATTGTTGAATTCAAAAAAATTGGTTTACCACTTAATCCACCTACTTCATTTTTATTAGGTGAAATTAAAGAGTCTGGACGCATAATAGTTGAATTAGAGATTATTAAACCATTAACATTATTAGCTAGTGACATTAATGCAATATCTCTTAATTGCTCATCATCAAGGTCAGGCGAGATTTTAATAAAAATTGGTTTTTTTGCTAGCCCTTCAATTTCAGATTGTTTTAATTGAATTTTTTTTACTAAGGCTTCTATCCTTCCACGTAATTGTAAGTCTCTAAGTCCAGGTGTATTAGGCGATGAGATATTTATAGTTATATAATCACTATACATTCCAAGATTTTCAACACAATATAAGTAATCATCTATATCATTTTGTGTTGATTTATTTTTTCCTATATTAATACCAACTACCTCATTAATGTCTTTATTTTTATAAAAAACTTCTAAGTTAGATAAAAAATTTTTACTTCCTTTATTATTAAAACCTAAATGGTTTATAATAGCCTCATCTTCTAGCAAACGAAAGACTCTTGGTTTTTCATTACCTAATTGTTCTTTTGGAGTTACTGTCCCGACCTCAACAAAACCAAAGCCATAGGAGAGCATTTGACTTATTACTTCGGCATTTTTATCAAAGCCAGCTGCTAAACCTATAGGGTTTTTAAAATTAATACCTAATATTGTTTGATTAAGGCTTTTATAAATTTTTGTATTTTTTTTCTTTAAATTGAAATTTGATTTAAGAAGTTTTATTGTTATTTCGTGTGCAGTTTCGGGCGGTAATAATCTTAATAAATTAATTAACATTATCTAATTTTTTTAGCTTTTGATCAATTATTTTAATTGTATCTTCAACTCCATATAATTTAATAAATGAGCCTAATCGCGGCCCTTGTTCTTGGCCTAATAAAACCTGATAAACTAATTTGAAAAACTCTTTTAAGTTATCAAATTCATGATTTTTTCCTACCTCATAAAGTAAAGTTTGAATTTCCTCAGCAGAAGTATTGTTATTTATTTTGTTTTTTAAAACATCTCTTATATCTTTAAAAACTATTTTATTATCTACATTAATATTTAAATATTTTTTATTTGGTAAAACAAAATCATTATAAAAGTTAATAGAACAATCAATTAATTTATCAAATGCAGGATTATTTTCTGGATTAATATTAGCATCGTATTGATTTACAAAATCCCAAATTAATTTTTTATCAGTTGTATTACATATACTCACAAGATTTGTAAGGGAGTTGAATGTTATATCTGATTTAATTTTTACAGGTTTACCAGAATGTATATGCCATATGGGACTGTCAAATTTTTTCTGATCATCTAACCTATCATAACTATTACAGTGAGAGATGTATTCATCAATAGTTTTAGGAATTACATCAAAAAATAATTTCTTTGCAGATTTTGGTTTTTGATACATAAATAATGACAAACTTTCAGGGGAGCCATAACGCAACCATTCATCTACACTTATTCCATTTCCTACAGATTTTGATATTTTTTCACCTTTTTCATCAAGAAACATTTCATAAATTAAATTAACAGGAGATTTTTTACCTACTGCTTTACAAATCTTGGATGCTAAGTCGACACTTTCAGTAAGATCCTTCCCACACATTTCATAATCTACCCCAAGAGCCATCCATCTCATAGCCCAATCTACTTTCCATTGTAATTTACAATTTCCTCCAGTAACTAAGACTTCAACTTTTTTATTACTTTGAGGTTCTGTATAAATGATACTATTACTTTTTGGTCTATATTCATTTATTTGCGTCTGTAATATATTTCCAGTTTCCCCACTTACTGGCAAGAATGGACTATAGTTACTTTTTCTCTCTTTTCTCAAAGTAGGTAAAATAATTTCGAGTATTTTTTCATAATTTTGAAGAATTTTAATAATAGTATTGTCAAAGAATCCACTTTTATATTTCTCTGTAGAGCTAATAAAATTGTAATCAAATTTAAATTCATCCAAAAAAAATCTAAGTTTTGCATTATTATGATGCCCAAAACTTTCATATTTCTCAAAAGGATCAGGAATTGCAGTCAGAGGTTTCCCAATATACTTGCTTAACATATCTTTATTGGGAACATTATCAGGAACTTTTCTTAATCCATCCATATCATCTGAAAACGCAACTAACTTCGTTGGGCAGTCGATCAAAGACATAAATGCATTTCTGACCATAGTAGTTCTAACAACTTCACCAAATGTTCCAATATGTGGCAAGCCTGAAGGTCCGTATCCTGTTTCGAGCAAAATATAGCCTTTATTTGGAATCTTAAAATTTTCTAAGCCACCGTTTCTTTTTAAAATTTGCTCTGCTTCCTTAAATGGCCATGATTTCAAAAAAGCTTTATATTTTAAATTAATTTTACTCATTATAATTTGCTCTAATCCTTATTTTTTTACCCAATAACAATTTTAAAGAATTAATGAAATTAAAACTTTCTTGATTCAATTTACCAAAAAAAATATTCTCCATTTCGATTACATCATGAATAATCTTTTTTACAATAATATTTCCATCACTTGTTAAAACTATTTTATTTGACCTGTTATCATTTGGAGTCATTTTTTTAATTAATTTTTTATTATTTAGTTGTGTCAATTTGGCGCTTACAACTGATTTATCAATAAAAGAGTGCTTAACTATATCTATTTGACTAATATCAGATAAAAAATTAGACAAATTATATATAGTTTCTAAAATTAAATATTCATTAAAAGATAGGTTAAACTTAGAAATCTGTTTACGAATTCTTGATTGCCACAGATTGGATGTCTGCCAAATTAATAATCCTATTCTATTCTCATTTAGAGAAGTGTCTGCCATTTGTATACAAACTATTTGTATACAAACATTGTTGAAATGTAAAGTATTTTTTAATTTTTATTTTATTCTGGTGCCAGCTCTAATTCAATACCGTCTAACTCTTCTGATAGACTAATTTGACAACTCAATCTTGATGAAATTCTTACATCAAACGCTTGATCAAGCATGGATTCTTCATCATCATCTATTGGAGGTATTTTATTTAACCATTTTTCATCTACATACACATGGCATGTGGCACATGCACAACAACCACCACATGACGCTTCAATCTCAAGACCTGAATCTCTTAAAATTTCCATTATAGTAGATTCACTGTCTCCCTCTAATTCATGTTTATTTCCTTCTCTGTCAGTAACTTTTAACTTCATACAATATTTAGTTTCCTGTGAAGATCTTTAGATGATGTTGTATAACGAAATACGTTTTTTTTATCCGGAAAACAGTATTTAAAACATTCTTGAGCCATAAGAGCTGCTTCGTGGAAACCTGACAATATTAATTTTAATTTTCCAGGATAGGTATTGATATCTCCAATTGCAAAAATTGAGGGTACTGAGGTTTGAAATTTTTCTGTATCAACAGAAATTAAATTCTCATTTAAATTAAGCCCCCAATTAGAAATTGATCCTAAATCCATTTTTAACCCAAAAAATGGTAACAAATAATCAACTTCAAAAGTCTTTATTTTATCATTATATTTTACTGAAACATTAATTTTGTTGTTTTTTAAATCTTGAATCTCATTTATTTGACCAAGTAAGAAATGTATTTTTTTATCTTTTTCTAATTCTAACATTTTTGATACTGAGTCAGGAGCAGCCCTAAATTCTTTCCTTCTATGCATTAAAGTTACATTAGCAATTTTTGATAATTCATTTGTCCAATCTAAGGCAGAATCGCCGCCACCAATAATTAACAGATCTTTATTTTTTAAAATAGATTTATTCCTTACAGCGTAAAGAATATTTATATTTTCTAAATGTGCAATATTTTCAAGAGGTATTTTACGTGGGACAAAACTCCCTGCGCCAGCTGCAATTACAATACACTTTGCTTTAACTTTTTTATTGTGATTTGTCTCAACTAACCATTCATCAGTATCCAGTTTGTTTATTTTTTCAACTTGTTGATTTAAATGATATACCGGATTAAACGGCTTAGCTTGTTCCAATAAGTCGTCTGTTAGTTGCTGGCCTGTAATAGATACCCTTGATGGAATATCATAAATTGGCTTTTCTGGATAAAGTTCAGCACATTGGCCTCCTGGTTTATCTAAATTATCTATTACATGACATGAAATATTAAGTAATCCTAGCTCAAAAATAGCAAATAACCCTACAGGCCCAGCTCCAATAATTATAACATCAGTTTTTTCTATCATGGGATTTAAATAACAACTTTTATTACTATTTCTATACAATATATTAACTTTTATGCAATTTACTGAACTTAACATAAACTGTCATAAATCCGTTATGTTGTGGTTAATTCTATTAACAATAATGGTATTTCTTATTATTATTGTTGGGGGTCTCACAAGATTAACTGATTCAGGACTTTCAATGGTAGATTGGAGACCATTACTTGGTACCATCCCTCCATTAAACAAAAGTCAATGGCTGGAAGTATTCAGTGATTATCAACTCACTCCAGAATATATTTATGTAAATACAAATATGGGCCTAGATGAATTTAAATATATTTTTTGGTGGGAATGGTCTCATAGATTCTTTGCAAGATTTATTGGGGTGGTTTTTTTTATTCCATTTACCTACTTCGTATTCAAAAAGTACTTAAACATATATTTATATAAAAGATTTACTCTTATTCTTTGCTTAGGTTTTTTGCAAGCCGTAGTAGGATGGTGGATGGTAAAAAGTGGACTTCAAAATGATCCATATGTGAGTTCTTACAGGTTAACATTTCATTTATCTAATGCAATTATAATATATTCTTTATTATTATGGACTAGTGTCGAATACTTTCATATCAAATATAATAATTTTATAAACTTTAAATCCAAAAGCCTCTTAATATTTATCTCTATAATTCTTGTTTTTGTAACTATTTTAAGTGGTGGTTTCATGGCAGGTTCTCATGCAGGTCAATCTTTTAATACATATCCTTTAATGAATGGTAAAATTATTCCTGATGATATTTACCTCGAAGACTTGGGTGTATTAAATTTATTTGAGAATACAGTAACTATAAATTTTAACCATAGATGGATTGCTACATTAACTTTTGTTTATACTTTTTCACTTTTTGCTTTTTTGTTAATAAATAAATTTATAAATTTGTCAAAAGTAATTATATTTCTAGTTTTATTAATTTTGTGTTTACAATTTTTTCTAGGTATAATGGCATTATTATCTAATGTTTCAATACAATACGCTAGTTTGCATCAAGCAAACTCAATACTATTACTAACTATTTTATTATTAGCTTATTTCAAATCAACATTAAAAGGAGTTTAATATGAGCAAAAAAATACTTATATTTGGAGGTACAGGAGCAATTGGTTATTCTATTGCTAAAAAAATGAGTGTGGATGGCTATTCGCCAGTAATTATATCTCGTAATAAAGAAGAATTAATTGATAAATCTGAAAAAATTAGTTGTGATTATGAAATTTGTGATGTCTTAAATAATAATCAAATTGAAGAAATATCGAAAAAATATAATGATGAAGTTTTTGGCTTAGCTTACTGCGTTGGATCTATTAATCTAAAACCTCTTAAAATATCTAAAGATGAGGATTTTATTAATAGTTTTAAAATAAATACATTAGGTGCTGTAAATGCAATTAAATCAAATTTACAAACACTCACCAAAAATAATGGTTCAATTCTTCTCTTTTCAACAGTTGCTGTGCAACAAGGCTTCACTAATCATTCAGTAGTATCTTCTTCAAAGGGTGCAATTGAGGGCTTAACACTTAGTTTAGCTGCAGAGTTTAGTCCAAAAATAAGGGTAAATTGCATAGCACCCAGCTTAACTGACTCAAAAATGTCACAAAAAATGATTAGTAATGAAACTATAAGAAAAGCAATAGAAAATATGCATCCAATACCAAAAATAGGACAAGGCGAAGATTTTGGAGATTTATCAAGTTTTCTTTTAAGTGAAAAAAATAACTGGATTACTGGTCAAATATTTCATATTGATGGAGGTAGATCAACATTAAGAATTAAAGCATGAAAATTTTACTGCTAACTATATTTTTTATTTTTTATATATTTTCACTTAGTGCACAGAGCTTTCCAATACCAGATGATAGAGAAGTTAGTTTCGATGTATTAAGAAAAAATAAAATAATTGGAAGTTTAACAACAAAATTCATAATTCAGAAAGAAGACTTAATTTTACATTCAGTATTAGATATTGAAGTCAAGATCTTGTTTATTCCTGCATATAAATTCTTTCAGGAAACAAAAGAACTCTGGAGAAATGGTGATTTTATATCAATAGATGGCTTTACTGACTTTGAAGACAGTAGAGAATATAAAATTGATGGTAAAGATGAAAATGGACATTTTATAGCTACTGGAATGGATGGTTTACTTAAGTTAGATAAAAATATTTTACCTCTTAATTATTGGAATAAGAAAATGCTCTCAGAAAAAGAGGTCTTTGATACCCAAAAAGGAATAGTAAGAAAAATTAATGTTAAACAAATGACAGAAGAAAAAATACAAATTAACAATTTTAAAGTCTACGCAGAAAAATTTGTTTTTAATGCTTCTATAAACCCCAAAGATAAAGGACCTTTTCCTGAGTACACTCTATGGTATCATAACGATGAGCTTTTAAAAATGGAATTTCAAAATCCCAATGACAAAAAAACTATAACAATCATAAGAAGTGATTGGGAAGAATAATGTCCTCCAAAATAATATGGATTACAGGAGGTTCTTCAGGAATTGGATTTGCTACAGCAAAATATTACTTAAAAAATAATTGGGTTGTTGTTATTAGTTCAAGTAATAATAATAAATTGGATATTGCTAAAAAAAAACTTAGTAACAATTTAAATATTAAAAATCTCTATGTTATTAAATGTGACATAACCAATAAAAATGAAGTTAAAAAAACAATTTCCTTTATTGAAAATCAAGTTGGACAAATTAATACAGCACTTTTGAATGCTGCTGCTTATTCTCCAAACAAAAATCAAGAATTTGATATAAATAACTATGAATTACTGATTGATGTTAATTTAAAAGGTACTCTTTATTGCATAGATAATCTTAAAGATGTTATGAAAAATAGAGGAAATACTATAGCAATAGTATCATCACCAATTGGATATAGAGGCTGGCCAACTTCAGGGGCTTATGGGATGACTAAGGCAGCCCAATTAAATCTTTCAGAAAGTTTATTTTTTGATTTTAAAAAAATTAAAATTTCTATCAGAATTATCAATCCAGGTTTTATTGATACCGAGTCTACGAGATTAAACTCTTTTAAAATGCCTTTTTTAAAGTCTGCAGATTTTGCAGCTGAAAAAATATACAAAGGTTTGGTTTCTAAAAAAAGGTTTGAAATTTATTTTCCTTTTACAATAGTGTTTTTTATAAAAATATTAAGAATTCTACCTTATAAAATGTATTTTTATTTGTGGAAGAAAATTGGAAATTTTTAATTAATTTCACCTATATAAATTCCTAATCCTATAGCTACTTCTATTAGAGGATCAGATCTACTTAATGTCTGAGATTTTCCAGCAACATCATTTAAAGCAACATCTTTTACACTTCTATCTTGCCAAACCACAACTCTATTATATTTATTTTTTGCTATCAAATCAACTGCCTTAACACCAAAAGCACTTGCGATTAATCTATCTCTATGTGTAGGTTGAGCACCTCTTTGAACATGACCAAGAACTGTAACACGAGTCTCAGCATTGGTTAGTTTATAAATTTCGTCACCTAAATATGTGCCAATACCACCTAATCTTACTTCTCCATCAACAAATTTAACGGTTACCTTTCTTCCATCTTCTTTTTTGACTGCCTCTGCCACAACTATAAGAGCATGGTTTCTTCCTTTACTTCGTATATTATCAATATGTTTAGCAATTCTTTTTATTGAATATGGTATCTCTGGAATTAAAATTACATCTGCGCCACCGGCAATCCCTGCATTTAGAGCTATATGTCCAGCATCTCTTCCCATTACTTCAAGTATCATTGCTCTTCTATGACTAGCTGCTGTTGGTTGAAGCATATCTAGAGCATTAGTAGCTACATCAACAGCTGTATCATATCCAATAGACAGCTCATTATGCTTTACATCATTATCAATAGTTTTAGGAATTCCTATAAAATTTATATTTCCTTTTTTTGTTAATTCTTGAAGAATTTTAAGACTGCCATCTCCACCTATACCAATTAGTGCATCTAATTTTAATTTTTTGTAATTTTCTAAAATAATTTCTGAAGAGTCGAATAGTTTACCATCTTTTTTTATTTTGCCGAACGGATTACCTTTATTATTAGAGCCCAAAAAAGTCCCTCCCATTCTCATTAAATTTCCATCAAAAAAGTCAGGCTTTAATTCAACTACATCAATGGGATCTTTCATAAGACCTAGAGTTCCATCTCTTAATCCATAAACTTTCCAACCGTATTCATTAGTAGCACGAAGAGTTACAGCCCTAATAACCGCATTGAGACCTGCACAGTCACCACCACTTGTTAAAATACCTATTTTTTTTACCATGACGGGCTTATATACTATTATATTATAAGATAAATTTTTAATTTTATGAGTAATTATAGTAAATTAATAAATAAATTAAAAGAGTACGAACAAGAGCATTCAGATCTTGATCAAGTTTTAATACAATTACAAGAAAAACAAACTGTAGATTTTTTACAAATTCAAAGATTGAAAAAAAGAAAACTAGTTTTAAAAGATAAAATAGCGCATATAAGAAATGATTTAGAGCCAGATAATATTGCTTAAATAGAATTCTTTAAAAATTTAAATACTTTAGGAACGTAATCTTTAAATAAATTTATTCTAGATTTTAATTCTGGAATTTTTGCAACTCTTTTTAAACTTAAGTCTAAAATCTCTTCAAGCTCTTTTTGATTATTATTATTAAAAAAGTAAAGAATAACTCTTGAGTAAACTCCCGCTAAAATTAATCTTTTGGTATAAAAATTAAAATCTACAGATGTATCTCCGGCAATATACCATATTTGATCAACACTTTTATAAAGCTGATTTGGAAAAGAGATATTTTTTTTAGATATCAAAAGGTTAAAAAAAATTTTTTTATAAAAATTTTTTTCTTTTTCCATTAAGTATATTTTTGAAAGTAATATTTTTTTAATTCTTTTATGAACTGGCATTCTTAGTAAATCAAATTTTTTACAAGTTTCTTCTAGCTCTATATTTAATTGCTCTGACACAAACTTTAAAAAATCACTCTTGCCACCAGGAAATAATAAATTAATTTCATTAATATCTATGTTATATTTAGTAGAAATTTTTTCAAATATTTGAGAAGTGAGTCCTTCTTCAGCAATTATTTTTTTTGATAATTGCAATATTTTAAGTCTTTTATTTTTAAGATAGTTACTTTGGTTTTTCATTAGTTGCCTTTTTCCAAAATTTTTCTATTTCTTCCGAATATCCAAAAGCTTTTTTATGAGACAATCTAGAAATGTATAAAATACCATTAAGATGGTCAAATTCATGCTGAATGACTCTTGCATGCAATCCTTCAGCTTCTCCAACTATCTGTTTTCCATTAAGGTCTAGTGCTGTGTATTTTATATGTTTATATCGTTTAACCAAACCCAACATACCTGGAATAGATAAACATCCCTCCCAGTCATCTTCTGTTTCATTTGAAATATTTTCTATTAATGGATTGATTAAAACTGAAATATTAATCTTAACAGCTTCTTCTATATCAGGGTTTCTATATAAAAACATTCTGTGTGATAAATGAACTTGAGGAGCTGCCAGCCCAATACCATTTGCATCTAACATTGTTTCTGACATATCAAAAACAATTTTTTTTAAGTCAACTTCATTTAAGTTATTAATTTCATTAGTTTTTTTTACTAAAATGGGATGACCTAACTTTGCTATTTTCAATATTGCCACGTAAAATATATAGTCATAAAAGTTGATTATACCAATCTTTTAAAAAAATTTCATTATTTGCATTAACTAGAAGTATATGTTAAATGGCCAGCCAATTATGACACTATTTGTAAACGTAAAAGATAACAATGTAGAGCAGGCTATTAGAAGTCTTAAAAAAAAGATGCAAAGAGAGGGACTTTATAAAGAAATGAAGCTTAGAAAACATTTTGAAAAGCCCTGTTTAAAAAGAGCAAGAGAAAAGGAAGAAAATATTAGAAGATCAAGGAAAACTGCTCGAAGAAACAACTCTTAAGCTAAACTTTTAACAATATCTTCACACATTTTTTTTGCATCACCAAATAACATAGTAGTATTGTCCCTGTAAAACAGCTCATTATCAACACCAGAATAGCCTGTTGCCATCGATCTTTTAATAAATAGTACAGTTTGTGATTTTTCAACATCAAGAATAGGCATACCATAAATTGGGGATGCCTCATCAGTTTTGGCAGCAGGATTTGTAACGTCATTAGCACCTATTACAAACGATACTTCAGTCATTGGAAAATCATGATTTATTTCATCTAATTCTAAAACCTCTTCATAAGGTACATTTGCTTCAGCTAATAAAACATTCATATGTCCCGGCATTCTTCCTGCCACAGGATGAATTGCATATCTAACATTAATTCCTTCTTTCTTAAGTATTTCACCCATCTCTCTCAAGGCATGTTGTGCTTGGGCTACTGCCATGCCATAACCCGGAACAATAATAACTGAATCCGCATTTTTCATAATATAAGCTGCATCTTCAGCATTGCCCTGTTTTACTATTTTATCAGAGTTATCACTGGTAGCACTAGCTGCTTGTTCTCCACCAAAACCACCGAGTACAACACTAATAATTGATCTATTCATTCCTTTGCTCATTATATAGCTAAGGATAGCTCCTGACGCTCCAACTAGAGCTCCAGTAATTATGAGAAGATTATTGCTTAAAGTAAAGCCAATTCCACATGCAGCCCATCCAGAATATGAATTGAGCATCGAAACTACAACTGGCATATCTGCACCTCCAATAGGAATTACTACAAGGAATCCTAAGATTATTGAAACTATAACAATTGACCAAAAAATAGTTGGTGATTGATTAATTACAAACATCACAATCAGAGCCACAATAAATAGTAAGATTAGAGCATTAATTGTATGTTGGAATTTAAAAACTATAGGTTTGCCTGAGACAGTTCCTTGCAGTTTACCAAATGCGAGGATTGATCCAGAAAATGTTATGGCGCCTATAAAAGTTCCTATACTCATTTCAACTAAGCTACTTGTTCCAATTGAGTCAAAATTTCCAATTCCAAAAGATGCAGGATCATAAAATGCGGCAGCAGCAACAAAAACAGCCGCTATTCCAACTAAGCTATGAAATGCAGCAACCAATTGTGGTAATGCAGTCATCTCTATACGAAGTGCTATAAATGTACCAATTGCACCACCTATAAGGATAGCAGCGCCAATTTCTGTATAACTAAGAACGGATTTAAACATTAAGGTTGTAATGATGGCTATAACCATGCCAACAATTCCAAAAATATTTCCAAGTCTTGAAGATTCAGGATGTGATAAACCTCTTAAAGCAAATATAAATAATAGTGCTGATAATAAGTATAAAACTGCAACCATATTTGCTGACATCAACTTAATCCTTTTTTTCTTTTTTAGGTTTTTTCTTAAACATAGACAGCATTCTGTAAGTAACTATAAAACCACCAAAAATATTAATCGAAGCTAACACAACTCCAATAATGCCAAAAAATTTTGATATGTCGTGACCTATTGGTCCTGCTGCAAGAATAGCACCAACTATTATTACACTAGAAATAGCATTTGTAACCCCCATCAAAGGACTATGTAATGCAGGGGTTACTGACCAAACTACATAGTAACCAATAATACACGCTAGAAAAAAAACTGTTAACCCTATAACAAAAACTTCAGAACTATGTGCTTCCATATTAATTAAACTGTTCCAATCTCAATTTTCCTTCATTTGTTAATACAACTGCATTAACTATTTCATCTTCCCAATTAAAAGTAATTTTTTTATTTTCCTTATCAATAATTAAACACAAGAAATTAAAAATATTTTTTGCATACAAAGCAGATGCATCTTTTGCAACTCTTCCTGGTACATTTGCATACCCAATAACTTTAACACCATTATGATAAACAACTTCACCTAACTTGCTTAAAGGGCAATTTCCCCCAGCCTCTACGGCTAAATCGACAACTACTGATCCTGAAGCCATGGATTCAACCATTTCTTGAGAAATTAATACTGGAGCAGTCTTACCGGGGATTAATGCGGTACAAATAACTATATCTTGCTTGGCAATAGTCTCAGCAATAAGTTTAGCTTGTTTTTTTTTGTATTCATCACTCATTTCCTTGGCATATCCACCATCTGTTTCAGCGTTTATTGAATCTTCATTTTCAACCATAATGAATTTTCCACCTAAACTTTCTACCTGTTCTTTAGTGGCAGACCTAACATCTGTTGCAGAAACAACAGCACCTAATCTTTTTGCAGTTGCAATAGCTTGCAAACCAGCAACTCCTACACCTAAGACCATAACTTTTGCTGGATTTACACGGCCTGCTGCCGTCATCATCATTGGAAAAGCTTTACCAAACTGTTCAGCAGCATCTATTACACTTCTATAGCCAGCTAGGTTTGCTTGAGAAGAAAGCACATCCATACTTTGAGCTCTACTGATTCTAGGAATTAACTCCATACAACAGGATATAATTTTTTTATTATTTAAGGTATTAAAATATTTATTATTTTCATAAGGGTTTAAAATTCCAATTAAAACTGTGTTTTCATTTAATAAATTTAAATCTTCCTCTTTAGGAATTTTAACACACAGACAAATATTAGCTTTTAGACATTCATTTCTGGATACAATTTTTGCTCCATTTTCTTCATAAAGTTTGTTCGGATAGCCTGAATTATTACCAGCACCATCCTCAATTAAAACGTCTAAACCAAGTCGTTGAAATAATTTTATTGCATCAGGCGTTAATGATACTCTGTTTTCCTCAATAGATACTTCTTTTAATGCTGATATCTGCATAAGAGCTTATAATTATAGGTTAACTAGTTTTAAAGTATTTTGTTGTCTTTCTGTTAATTTTTTTTGATTAAAATTCTCAATTAGTTCATGGAATACTTTATACCAATTGACTTCAGCTCTTAAATGCATGAATACAGAACCAAGACCAACAGCCGCCCTATCCATAAACACAAACTCTTTTGGCGGTTTAACACCACCAATTTTTTTTAATTCTTTATGAACTTCAGATGCTATTTGAGCACCATATATACCACTATCACTCTCTTGAATTTTTTGAACCTTATCCTTCATTAAAGGTGCATATAAAAAGTTTGCCCATTTGCTTAATATATCGAGTTTTTCTTTAGTAATATCATCAAAACCCCATTGTTCATAGGCGTGCACTGCAAGAGCTTTATCATTTTTTTGAAGGGCAAAATATAGATCTATAACTCCTTGAATGAATTTTGATTTAAAAATTCTCATACACCCAAAATCATACAGGTTAATACCTAGATTATCTTGAACTGAATAATTTCCCATATGAGGGTCTCCGTGTATTACACCATAATCAAAAAAAGGTTTGTACCATGCATAATACATATTTCTTGCAAGAGAATTTCTTATATCTTTTTTTTCATCTTTATAAGTTAAAATAGATTTCCCCTCTAACCAAGACATAGTTAACAATCTTTTTGAACTTAATTTATCATAAGTTTTTGGAACGTGAATGAAATTATTTTTTGAAAAAATTTTTCCAAAAACAGTCATTAATTTTTTTTCTCTTTCGTAATCTAACTCCTCAGTCAATCTTTCTGTAATTTCTTTATAAACTTCATCAGTTTTAATTGCCTTGTTATAACTTTGGTAAATGGAAAAAATCATTTTTAATTGTGATAAGTCAGCACTGACAGCAGATTGCATATCTGGATATTGAAGTTTGCATGCTACTGTTTCACCATTGTTTGTGACTGCTTTATGCACTTGACCTAAGGAAGCTGCTCTAGTTGCCTCCTTATCAAATTCTTTGAATTGTTTTTGCCAATTGTGAGATAATTCCGTTGCCATTCTTCTTTTAACAAATAACCAACCCATTGGTGGAGCATTAGATTGCAAATGCAATAACTCCTTTGTGTATTCATCAGGTAATAAATCGGGTATTGTCGCAGAAAGCTGTGCCACTTTCATAAGAGGGCCCTTTATCCCTCCAAGAGCTTCTCTAATTTCTAATGCATGCTTTTCTTTATCTAGTTTTACACCAAGATATTTTTGACTTGCTAACTTAGTAGCTAACTTACCTACAATTCCACCAACTTGGGCATATCTTTTTACTTGCTTAGCAATCGATCGTGACTCTTTATCTGCCATTTACAAAGTTTCCAATTCGTCAATAAAACTTTCAATGACGTTTAAACCTTTTTTCCAAAAAGATTTTTTTGATAAATTTAAATTAAACGGACTAAACAATTCATCATATTTTTTAGAACCTCCACTTTTAAGAAGGTTAATATATTTATCATCAAAATTAGTTAGGCCTTTTTCATAAGTATTAAATAAAGAATTAACTAAGCAATCTCCAAACGCATATGCATACACATAAAATGGAGAATGAATAAAATGAGGAATATAGCTCCAAAAATATTTATATTCTTCTTCATATTTGATGGATGGTCCCAAGCTTGCTTTTTGAACATCCATCCAAATTGTGCATATTTGATCAATGCTCAATTCTGAATTTTTTCTAAAAGTATGAATTTCTTTTTCAAATTGAAAAAAAGCAATTTGCCTAATAACTGTATTAAGCATATCCTCTACTTTATTTGCCAGAAGGGCTTTTCTTTCTTTTTTAGAGTTTGCCTGTTCAAGTATTAATTTAAATGTAAGCATTTCTCCAAATACACTAGCAGTTTCTGCAAGAGTTAAAGGGGTTGAGGCATTAAAATGTGTTTGATTTTTACCAGCTAAATATTGATGAACTCCATGTCCTAGTTCGTGAGCTAAAGTTGAGACATCTCTAGTTTTTCCCTGAAAATTAACAAGAATAAAAGGGTGAGAAGAAGCTACAGTAGAAGCTGCAAAAGCTCCGGGTGATTTACCATCAAGAACTGGAGCATGAATCCACTTTTTATCAAAGAATTTTTTTACAATATTTCCTATATTCAGATTAAATCCTGAATATGCATTAACAACTGTATTTTGTGCCTCGCTCCAAGTAAAAGTTTTAGAACTTTGGAAAGGTAAGGGGGCATTTCTATCCCAGTACATAAGATATTTTTTTTTAAACCATTCTGCTTTTAGTGCATAATATCGATGTGATAGTTTTGGATAATATTCAATAACCGAGCTAACAAGACTATCTACAACAGAATCCTCAACAACATTTGATAAATTTCTTGCACTTACGGGTGTTGGAAGTTTTCTCCAACTATCGTTGATTGACTTATCTTTTGCTAAGGTATTTGTAATTGTAGAAAATACTTTAATATTACTCCCTAACACTCTTCCAACTGATTTAGCTGCCAATTTTCTAGTAGACTCATTTTTGTCAGACAAATAATTAAATATTTGTGCACTACTTAACTCTTCTTTTTTAAATGGGAATTTTAAAGATGCTATTAAATCATCAAACAATCTTACCCATGCTGAGTGAGAAGTAATACTTTTATCTTGAAGAATTTTTTCAATTTTTAGATCTAGCTGATAAGGTTTGAAGGAGCGCTTATTAATAATCCAGTTTTTATATATTTGTAATTTTTGATTTTTAACCAATTTATTGATTTGTTTTTCAGGAATTTGATTTAATTCTAGTGTGAAAAAAATTATTGAAGAAGCGTAATTAGTTATCTTTTCTTGCATTTGCTGAAAAAAAATTTTATTTTTTTCATTATTACCATCTTCAGCAACTAATAAATGAGCATAAGATAACACTTTATCCATCAATACATCTATTTGTTCTAGTTGATTAATGGCTGTGTACAAATTTTCAGCTGATAAGTTCTTAACTTTATTTAAATATTTTTTTTCAAACTTAAGAGTATCATTCTTAATATTGTTTAAATCTCTAGATAGGCACTTATCATTTTGAGAAAGATATAAATCTTTCAGGTTCCAAATTGGCAATTTTCCAAAGTTTTTTGATGCATTAGTTTGATTATTTTTTGTATTCATAGTATGAAATTAATATAGGTATTAATTATAGTGTTTGTAGGGAGGTAAAGTCAAATGTCCATCAATTTTGATAATTATAATAACATTGTCAGTATGTTTTTCGAAAAATCAAAAGAGATGAAAGACAATCCTTATTTATGGAAAAAAAATAAAAATAAATTTGAATCATTGTCTTGGGAAGACATTGAATTATCAGTAAAGTCTTTAGCAAGATCACTTATAGATTTAGGTGTTTTAAAAGGAGATAGAGTTATAATATTATCAGAGAATAGACCTGAATGGCAAATTTCAGATTTAGCCATTATGTCGATTGGAGCAATAACTGTCCCAGTATATACTACAAGTACAACAGCCGATTATAGGCATATAATCAATCATTCAGGTGCAAGATGCATAATCATCTCATCTCATGAGCTTTGTCTTAAAGCTCTACCAGCTGTGGAGAGTTCTGCAGACTGCAAGAGTGTAATAAAGATTAATAAAGATGGTCAATCATATAATAATCCTGTTAATATTTCCCAGTGGCACAAGCTTATTGAAAAAAATACAGATGATGCTTTTAAAAATATTGAGAGTGAGGATTATAAAAATTATGACTTTGATAGTGAAATTCAATCTATCAAAAGATCAGATACTGCATGCATTATTTACACATCAGGAACAGGTGGAAATCCAAAAGGTGTGATGCTCAGTCATGGAGCGATGTTAGCTAATTGCACAGGAGCACAAATATTATTAAAAAATCTTTTAGAAGGTATGGATGAAATTAAATTTTTATCATGGTTACCTTTATCGCACTCATATGAACATACTTTACAGTTTTTTACTTTAGGTATTGGGGCTCAAGTTTACTATTCTGAGGGAATTGATAAACTAGTTGTTAATATGGGTGAAGTTAGTCCTCACTTTATGACTGCTGTACCAAGATTTTATGACTCCTTACATACAAGAATTTCACAAGGTCTAAAAAAACAAGGTAAACTTAGCCGAACTCTTTTTGCAGCAACTCTTAGATTAGGAAAGAAAAAATATAATGGAGAAAAATTAAGCTTTATTGAAAATTTGATAAATAATATTCTTGATAAATTAGTTAGAAGGAAAGTAAATAAAAGATTTGGCGGAGCATTAAAAGCTCTTATTTCAGGAGGCTCAGCTCTTAACTTTGAAGTAGGTCTGTATTTGACAGCTCTTGGTTTGCCCTTATTGCAAGGATATGGTCAAACAGAAACTGCTCCAGTTGTTTCTGCCAATCCTCCAGAAAAAGTTAAATTAGATACTGTTGGACCACTTTTTCATGGAGTTAAAGTAAAGATTGCTGAAGATGGAGAAATATTAGTCAGTGGGGAAAACGTCATGAATGGATATTGGAATGACCCAGATGCAACATCTAAAACTCTCATCAATGGCTGGGTTCACACAGGAGACATAGGTGAATTTGATGATGAAGATTACCTTAAAATTACTGATAGAAAAAAAGATATCTTAGTTAATGCTGGTGGAGACAATATTTCACCTACAAGAGTAGAAGCAAAACTAGATATAGAGCCAGAGATAGCTCAATCTATGCTATATGGAGATTATAAAAATTATCTTGTTGCAGTTATTGTTCCTGATAAAGACTTTGCAATAAATTGGGCAAAAGAAAATTCCAAAGATCAGGTCTTTGAATCAATTGTTAAGGATGAAAATTTTAATAAAACAATGAAAGAAGTTGTGAACAAGGTAAATAAAAATTTATCTGTAATTGAGCAAGTAAGAAAATTTATACTAATAGATCATGAATTTACAATTGAGAATAGTATGATGACTGTCTCAATGAAAGTTCGTCGTTTTGCTGTAAAAGATAAATATAGAGATCAATTAGAAAAACTTTATTAATATTATTTATTATTAAAATCTTTTATTTGTTCTTCAGTAGCTTCTTTTTGATATTTACTCTTCCATTCATCGTAGGGCATTCCGTAAACTAATTCTCTTGATTGATTATAATCTAAGGAAATATTTTTTTTTTCAGCAGCTGCTAAATACCATTTAGATAAACAGTTTCTACAAAACCCTGATAGATTCATTAAATCTATATTTTGAACATCAGTTCTTGTTTGCAAATGTGTTATTAATCTTTCAGCAACATCTGCCAATAATTCTCTATCAAATTTTTCATTCATAATGACTCAATTAAGTTTAAATTTAGTTAAATTAAATATATAAACATATATAAAAAAAATGAAACGTAATAGAAAAGCTAAAATTTTAGCAACTTTAGGTCCTGCATCATCTTCAAGTGATATAATTGAGAGTCTGTTTAAGGTTGGATGTGATGTTTTTAGACTAAACTTCTCCCATGGATCAGTAGAAACTCACCGTCAAAATTTAGAAAGTATAAGAGCTTTAGAGAAAAAATATGATCATGCATCATGTATTTTAGCAGATTTACAAGGCCCAAAACTGCGAGTTGGAGAGTTTAAAAATACTGAAGAGTCTCTAAAAAAAGGACAAAAATTTATCTTAGACACAAATTCAGTATTAGGTGATGACAAACGAGTTAATTTTCCTCACTCTGAAATTTATGATCATTTAACGCCTAACACCACACTATTAATAAATGATGGAAGAATAAGACTACAAGTCATTGAACAACATAAAAATCAATTAATTACTGAAGTTTTAAATGATGGAGTCATTTCAAACAATAAAGGTGTAAATATTCCCGACATAATTCTTCCAATAGACTCAATGACAAATAAAGATAGGGCAGATTTGCAAAAAGCTCTTGAAATGAATGTCGATTGGGTAGCACTTTCTTTTGTGCAACAATCTGAAGATATAATTAAATTAAAGAAAATTGTTGATGGAAAGGCCATGATAATGGCTAAAATAGAAAAACCATCTGCCGTTAAAAATATTGATGATATCATTAAAGTTGCTGATGGTATTATGATTGCAAGAGGTGATCTTGGTGTTGAGATGCCTACTGAAAAAGTTCCAATTGTTCAAAAAAATATTATCAAAAGATGCCGTCATTTTGGTAAACCAGTAGTAGTTGCTACACAAATGTTAGAGAGTATGATCTCAAATTTAGTTCCAACAAGAGCTGAAGCATCTGATGTTGCTAATGCAATTTATGATGGAACTGATGCTGTGATGCTATCTGGTGAATCTGCAGTTGGGCATTACCCATTAGAATCAGTATCAACAATGAATAATATTATTGAGAATGTTGAAAAAGATAAAAATAATTTTAATCTAGAAATTGACAATTTAGACTCTGATAGAAAAATTGATAATACAGATGCAATTACAAATGCAGCTTATTCAATTGCAAATAATGCAGGTGCAAAGGCAATAATAACTTTTTCTGTTAGTGGAAAAACCACAATGAGAATGGCAAGGGAAAGAGCTCCTGTTCAAATTATAGGTCTTTCTCCAAATATTAAAACTGCAAGAAAAATGCAAATCATATGGGGTGTTAATTCTTGTTATTCTACTAAAGATGCAGCTAATACAACTGAAATGGTAAATATTGCATGTAGTGTAGTTAAAAATAAAAACTTAGTTAAAGCAGATGATAGTGTAATCATTACTGCAGGAGTTCCTTTTGGAAATGCAGGCTCGACTAATTTGTTGAGAATAGCCAAAATAATTGATGATAAAGATCTTACTTAAGCTTTTCGCACGCTCTTTTAATTCTTGCACAGGCATCTTTTAGAGTTTCATCACTAGTTGCATACGACAATCTGAAATAGGGAGATAAACCAAAAGCTGCTCCATGAACACCAGCTATACCTTCGCTTTCTAAAAGGTAACTCATAAAATCTTCATCATTAGAGATTTTTTTTCCTTCTGGAGTTTCCTTGCCTATTACACCAGCACATGATGGGTAAACATAAAAAGCCCCTTGTGGTGTTAGACAATTTAAACCATCAATTTGATTTAGTAAATTTACAACAAGATCTCTTCTTCTAACAAATGCCTGATTATGTTCATCAATGAAATCTTGAGAGCCATTCAATGCTTCTACAGAAGCGGCCATAGAAATTGAAGAGGTAGAGGTAGTACTTTGAGATTGAATTTTATTCATAGCAGCAATAATTTCTTTTGGAGCACCACAATATCCTAATCTCCAACCAGTCATACAGTATGATTTAGACACTCCATTTAATGTTAGACATCTATCTTTAAGTTTTGGTTCAACAGAAGCTATAGTTGAAAATTCTAAATCGTCATAAATTACTTTTTCATAAATATCATCTGACATAATTAAAACTTGCGGATACCTTAATAAGACATCTGCTAATTTTTTAAGCTCTTGTTTAGAATAAAGACTACCAGTTGGATTACTTGGGCTATTCAACATTAACCATTTGGTTTTATCAGTAATACTTTTTTCTAACTGATCAGCGGTTAACTTGAAATTTTGATCCTCTGGACAAGGTACTATGACAGGCTTTCCTTCAGCTAGCAAAACTATATCAGGATAACTTACCCAAAAAGGTGCAGGAATAATTACTTCATCTTCAGGGTTAATTGTTGCCATCATCGCATTATAAATTATATGTTTTCCCCCAACTCCTACAATTATTTCGTCTAAATTATAATTCAGATTATTATCTTTTAAAAATTTTGATTGTATTGCTTTTTGTAATGCGGGGGTTCCTTTGCCAGGCACATATCTAGTTTGCCCCTCTTCCATTGCCGTAACAGCAGCTTTTCTAATATTTAAAGGTGTATCAAAATCAGGTTCTCCTGCAGCAAGAACTAAAACATCTTTACCCTCTGCTCTTAGAGCATTTGCTTTAACATTAATACCAACTGTCATTGAAGGTTTAATTCTTTTAAGTCTATCAGCAATAAAATTCATATTTGTTATATTATATAATGTTCAATAATTAGACTTATGCATGTAAACAATAAAAAAATTGAGAATATTCTTCTTAAAGTTACTTTATTAACATTTACAGAAACATTTGCTCCTAAATTTGCAGTAAATATACTTGTCGAAGAAATTAATAAAACAATAGCTATATTAAGATAACCAATGGAAAATGGTGGTAAATTATCTATGTCAGAACCTGATAACATAAGGATAATAGCACCAGGAAATGCAATAAAGAAACCTAAAGCTGCAGAAGTACCAACCGCTTCATATATTTTTTTTGAGAACATTGTTAATGTTGGAACACTAAAACTTCCTCCTCCTATTCCTATTAGTACAGACATAAAACCGATGAGAAAACTAATTACTAAATTGACCAGCTTAAATTTAGGCAGATCTTTAGAAATGATTATAGGATTTTTTTGAAAGGCCATATTTAATGCAATCAGAAAAGCTAATAAAATAAAAATATTAACTAATACTTGACCTGAAATTAGACTAGCGCCATAAGAACCTAATACAGAACCCAGAACTATACCTGGAGACCACTTTCTTAATATAGAAAAATTAACATTTCTAAGCTTTATATGAGAACGTATTGAAGAAATTGAAGTAAAGCATATTACGCCCAAGGAAGATGCTATTGCAATATGCATAGCATAATCTGATGAGTAATCTAAATATAGAAGAACAAAATAACTAATTGGAACAATTATAATACCTCCGCCTACTCCTAAGAGGCCGGCCACAAAACCTGATATAATTCCAGTTACTAAAAAAATAATTATTAAACTTGTCAATTTTTACCGCTTTGATTTACTTTTTATTGTAGTAATCTTTTTAAAATAAAAGTAAATTATTACTATGCAACATATTCATTGGTTAGGAACTGGCCTATCATCTATACCAGGTATTCGAAGATTAGCTCAAAACTATGACTATTTAACTATCTGGAATAGAACTATAGAAAAAGCTGAGCAAAGCATTAACCATGTAAGTAAACAAAATGTGGTAGCAAAAAAATTTGATATTGACTCTCTCAGTCAAACCTTAAAAGCTGGGGATATAGTTGTTTCACAATTACCTGCTAATCAACACGTAGACATTGCAAAATTATGCCTAAAAAAAAAATGTCATTTTGCAACTAGTAGTTATATTTCTCCTGATATGCAAAACTTAGATAGTGATGCTAAAAAAAATAATTTAGTTTTTGTTAATGAGGTTGGTCTTGATCCAGGTATAGATCATTTCTTTTCTCACTTACTCGTTAAAAAATTAAAGGATATGAACATAAGTAATTTAGACGTAACATATCATTCATACTGCGGTGGTTTTCCTGCTATACCCAATGATTTTAGATATAAATTTAGCTGGTCTCCAGTAGGGGTCATTAAGGCATTAAATAATGATGCAAAATTCATAAGAGATTTTATTGAAGTCGCTGAAACACCATACAAAAATATTGGGAAATACACTGTTAATAATGAAATTTATGAAGCATACCCAAACAGAGACTCTACTCCCTATATTTCAGAATATAAATTTGATTCAAAATGGAGAACAAAAGAGTTTGTAAGAGGAACTCTAAGATTAAACGGATGGAAAAATGCTTGGTCTGATATATTTAAGATGCTTGATAATAAATCACCAGAATTAAATAAACAAATTGATATTTTAGGGGAAGAATTATGGAAAAAACATCCATATCTCCAAGATGAGAAAGACCGCGTGGTTCTTTTTGTGAAATTATTAGCTCGTAAAGATAGTAAAGAAGTATTTAATAGTTTTTATGCATTGGATGAAAAAGGATCTGGGGAAAATACAGCAATGGGCAAACTAGTATCAATTACTTTATCTTGCGCAATTGATTTAATAGTAGAAAATAAAATGCTAAGTGGAGTTCAAGCTGCACCTCACGATGAAAATCTAATAAATTATTTTTTTAAAACTTTTGAAGAATATAAAATTTTTATAAAAAATAATTTATGATAAAAAAAATAAAATCTATAGGAATTCTTAAAGAAAGCAGACCTGATGAAAGTCGTGCTCCAATAGCACCTAGCCAAGTATCACTAATTATCAATAAATATCCTGATATAAATATTACCGTTCAACCATGTGATAACCGTACCTTTAAAAATAATGAATATTCAAAATTTGGTGCAAAAATATCTGAGAATTTGGATAGTTGTGATTTGTTATTTGGGGTGAAAGAAGTAGATGTGGACAAACTTATTCCACACAAAGATTATATTTTTTTTTCCCATACATATAAATTAAATAGAGAAACATTATCTAACGCCCAAGGTACTCCTGGAATGGATAAAAAAGAATTATTAAAAAGTATTTTAAGTAAAAAAATTAAGCTAATTGATTATGAGAATATTCGTGCTGCAAATGGAGCTAGATATCTAGGATTTGGAAGATTTGCAGGAATTGTTGGCTGTTATAATACTTTGAATTTATTTTTATTACAAAATAATTTCCAACCTTTGGCTCGAGCTTATAAAATCAATGATTATGAAAGAATTAAAAATAATTTATCTGAAGTACGTTTTCCAAATTTTAAACTTCTAGTCACAGGTGATGGAAGGGTTAATAATGGTGTTCAAGAACTTCTTAAATATACCAATATAAAGCAAGTATCAGCTGAAGAGTTTTTAAAATCAAATTTTGAATATCCTGTATATTGCAACCTAGAAACTAAAGATTATGTCATTCACAAAAATAAAAAACCTTTTGAACTCAAACATTTTATTGAATTTCCAAGAGAATATGAGTCACAAACTTATGAATACTTAGAAGTAAGTGATCTCTTCATTAGCGCTCATTATTGGGATCCAAGTTCTCCAAAAATTTTTACAAAAGAAGAAATGAAGAAATTTTCAAAACTTAAAATTATTGGTGACATAACATGCGATGTTGATGGATCTGTACCTACAACTATAAAATCTACAACGATTGAAGAACCTAATTTTTTTCTCAACACTAAAATATTTTCTGAAACAAAAAAAACTGATAGCAATTTAGCAATTATGGCTGTAGACAATCTACCATCTGAATTACCTAGAGACTCTAGTACTGAATTTGGCAATGGAATAGTTAATGAAGTTATACCTTACATATTAGAAGAAGATGACGGTAGAATTTTAAATTCCACAATTACTGCTGAAGGTCGTTTTTTAAAAAAATATGACTATTTAAATGAGTATATTAACTCATAAATGAATTTACCTAATACTATTAATCAATTAGCAAAATCTAATGAAAAATTTAAAATTGTAAGTGATTTTACACCTAGTGGTGATCAACCTGCAGCAATAAAAACTCTAGTTAAAAACTTAAATGATAATGAAAATGAACAAGTTCTTCTTGGAGTAACTGGCTCAGGTAAAACATTTACAATGGCGAAAGTTATTGAACAGATGCAACGACCCACTCTTATTATGGCGCCAAATAAAACTTTGGCAGCCCAGCTATATGGAGAAATGAAAACTCTATTTCCCAATAATGCTGTTGAATATTTTGTAAGCTATTATGACTACTACACACCAGAGGCTTATGTGCCTAGAAGTGACACCTTTATTGAAAAAGAATCTTCTATCAACGAACAAATTGATAGGCTTCGTCACTCAGCCACCAGATCACTGGTTGAGAGAAGAGATACAATTATTGTAGCTTCAGTGTCATGTATTTATGGAATTGGTTCTGTTGAAGCATATTCATCTATGTCATTTACTATTGAAAAAAATCAATCAATTAATAGGGACAGTCTTATTAGAAGATTGGTAGAACTTCTCTACAAACGAAGAGATATGGATTTTAAGCGAGGTAGTTTTCGAGCTAAAGGAGATGTATTAGAAATTTTTCCATCACATCACGAAGATAGATCTTGGAAAATTTCATTTTTTGGAGATGATATCGAAAAAATATCCGAGATTGATCCTCTTACTGGAGAAAATTTAGGTGATCTTGAACAAATACGTATATTTGCTAACTCTCACTACGTTACTCCTAAGCCAACAATAAAAAAAGCATTGGTACAAATAAAAGAAGATTTAAAAAAGCAACTTGATGTTTTTGAAAAAGAAAAAAAATTGTTAGAACGACAACGTCTTGATGAGCGAACTACATTTGATTTAGAAATGATAGAAACAACAGGCAGTTGTAGTGGTATTGAAAATTATTCAAGATACTTATCAGGAAGACAACCAGGCGAGCCTCCTCCAACATTATATGAATATATTCCTGAGGATTCACTTTTATTTATTGATGAAAGCCACATAACATGCAGTCAAATATCAGGAATGTATAAAGGTGATTTTTCAAGAAAATCTACCTTATCACAATACGGGTTTAGGCTTCCTAGCTGTCTTGACAATAGACCACTTAAAAGAGAAGAATGGGATGCAATGAGACCTCAAACAATATTCGTTAGCGCAACACCTAGTGATTATGAATTAGAAAAAACTGGAGGAGTGTTTGTTGAGCAAGTTATCCGACCTACTGGACTAATTGATCCACCAATTGAGATACGACCAACTAAACATCAAATAGATAACTTGATTGATGAATGTAAATCAACAATTTCAAATGGATATAGAGTTATAATAACAACATTAACAAAGAAAATGTCAGAAGACTTAACTGAATATATGCACGAAGAAGGACTTAAAGTGAGATATCTCCACTCTGATATTGATACTCTTGAACGAATAGAAATTATAAGAGATCTTAGATTAGGAGTTTTTGATATATTAATTGGCATTAATCTTTTGCGAGAGGGTCTAGATATTCCGGAATGTGCACTTATGGCGATACTAGATGCTGATAAAGAAGGTTACCTTCGATCTAAAACAAGTTTAATTCAAACAATTGGAAGAGCGGCAAGAAATGTAGATAGCAAGGTAATAATGTATGCAGATACAGTTACAAAAAGTATGAAAGCAGCAATACATGAAACAGAAAGAAGAAGAGAAAAACAGCTCCAATATAATAAGGAAAACAATATAACACCTATTAGTATTAAAAAAAATATTGAAGTAATTTTAGAAAATACTGCTGAGCAAGATCATGTAACTGTTGAAATTGAAAACGCAAAAGAATTAGTTGGGAAGGATCTTAGCAAACATATAAAACATCTTGAAGATAAGATGAATATGTTTGCATCTAAACTAGAATTTGAAGATGCTGCAAGAATACGTGATGAAATAAACAGACTTAAGGCAAAAGAAGTTGGATTATCAGATAAAATTTTGAAATTCAAAAGAAAATAAATGGAAATATTGTTTGAAGTAAAAAATTCTACCGGAGTCATTACCTTAAGTAGACCAAAAGCACTGAATGCTCTTAACTTAAATATGGCTATACAGCTTTCAAAGAAATTAAAAGAATGGGAAGATGATAATGCAGTTGAAAGAGTTATCTTACTCGGTGAGGGAAATCATTTCTGTGCAGGTGGAGATGTAAAAAGTGTTCATCTTTCAGGTCCATTTTCAGAATTAAAACGTGAATTTTTTTCCAAAGAATATTCTCTTAATTTACAAATTAAAAATTTTCCAAAGCCTTATTTATCAATTTGGAAAGGAGTTGTAATGGGAGGTGGTGTAGGGTTATCAATTTATGGTGATTATAGAATTGCAACTGACAGCACTAAATTTGCAATGCCTGAGACTTCTATAGGTTTTTTCCCAGATGTTGGTGGAAGTTTTTTTCTATCAAGAATGGAAAATAATCTTGGAAAGTATTTAGGTCTGACCGGTGAAATTGTTCAAGGGAAAGATTTAATTAATTTTAATTTAGCAACTCATTATTGCCCAGAGAACAAAATAAATGATTTGATTAGCCAGTTTATAATTGATGGATCAATTACTAATTATGAAATAGACAATTCTTCTTTTTTTACTGATGAAAAATTAGATTTCATAGATAAGAATTTTTCAGGAGATATTCATGAAATTTTTAATAATATTCAAAATGTTAATAATCAAGATGGCGTATTGGAAAAGCTTCAAAAAAAATGCCCTATGAGTTTAGCAGTAACAACATTATTGATAAAAAACTCAAACAACAGATCTCTTAAAAATTGTCTAGAAATAGAGTATAGGTTAAGTCAAAAAATGACTAATCGTCATGATTTTGGAGAGGGAATAGAAGCAGTTTTAATTGAAAAACATCATAACCCAAAATGGCAACCAAAAACTATTGATGAAATAAATAATAATGAATTAAGTAGCTTATTAAATGATCCCATAGATAATGAACTAAAATTACAAAATAGTATACATTCCAGTAAAAATTAATTTGATGATAAAAAAAATATTTTTACTTCTTATAGTTCTTATAATTTGTATATTTTTTTTCGTCTTTTATCTAGTTGATAAAATTTACGTAAATAAATATATAAAAAATTTAGAAGAAAACTTTAATGTAAATATTAGTTTGAAAGAAATCCACCAATTAAAAATTATTCCTAATCTTTCACTTTTGGTAAATTTTAATTTAGAAAAAATTAATAATAAATTATTTCTTGAAGATGGAGAAATATTTATTCAGAAAAATTACAATTTTAAAAAACCTTTTTTTAATTTTTATTCTAAAAATTTAAAAATTGATAGAGTATTGCTTGACAATTTATCTATGTCAGGAGAAATTAATAAATATAATTTAAATAATTTATTAAAATTAACTTTATTACCCGAAGGAAACTTATCGTTTACTTTAGACGATGAGGATAAACAATCATTACAATTTGTTAATATTATCATACAAAAATTAAATATTCCTAAAACTTATAAACAATTATCAAATGTACTTTATAATTACCTAAATGATAAATCTTCTTTCAATAGTAAAATTATTTATGATGATGAATATATTTATATTGATTACTTTAAGGTATTAAATAAGGAATATAATATTGAAATAGCTGGAAAATATAATTTGAAAAACAACTTTGCAAATATTCAAGCAATTGTAGAAATTGAAAAAGAAAAGATCTTCGAAATTAATTCCTTAGGAAATTTAGATAATCCTGAAATACAAGTTTTATCTTCGGATAAATCAATAGATATGAGTTTTAATATCAATGATATTAATCAAATTTTAAGTGGTAATTTTGAAGATGTTTTTCAAAATCTCTTAACTAATGAATAGCTTAATTTATATTATATTTTCAGTATTTGGTTATGTTATTATAGGTTTCATAATAAAAAAATTTATCAATGTATCTGAAAAAATCACCTCTAAATTTGATTATTTGAGTTTCAATATTCTACTCCCATTAGCTTTAATAACTTATTTTTGGCAAATAGAATTTCCAAGAATAAATACCGTTTTATTATTAGTTTCATTTTTTGGTAGCGGAATTCTAGTTTTCATAATTGGTTTTCAAGTTGGCAATTTATTATTTAAGTACAAAACTGATGATAATGCACTTTTAGGTCTTTCTGCTTGTTTTGGAAATTCTGTTGCTCTCGGAATACCCCTCATGCATTCCCTTTTGGGGACAGCTAATGTTATGCCATATATGATACTTGTATTATTTCATGGATTTGTTCATTTCACATACACCACCATAATAATAGAGTCGTATAGAAATAGAAGTCTTAACTTAAGCAAAAAGATTTTATCAACAATAACTGGGTTATTTAAAAATATTGTACTCGTAGGCATTTTTATAGGAATATTTTTCAATTATACTAAAATTATGCAACCTGATATATTGATGAATATTTTAAATAGTGTTTCAGTCATTGCCTTACCTTGCGTTCTTTTATCTTTAGGAATTTCTCTAGCAAAATTTAATTTAATATTATCATTTAAAAAATCAATAATTTTTACTTTTTTAAAAAATATCATTCACCCTGTGATAGGTTTTATAATTGCAAAATATATTTTTAACCTAGAAGATTTATTAGTAGTAACTATAACTATCGCATCAGCCCTACCAAGTGGTTCGCAATCTTATTACTTTGCCTATAGATATAATGCACAAAAAGATCTAATTTCGTCAAATATTGTATTGAGTACTTTTATTAGTTTTTTTACTTTATCTATTTTAATTTTTTTATTTATTAATTAATTATGAAACTTATTTAAAAATTGAAAAAAAGTTACTTTATTTGATTTTAAGTATTTTACTAACATTTTATATAAGATTATATTTATTTTTTAAAATTTTATATCAGAATATTTCATTTTAAATGATATAATTATTAAATGAGTAAATATGTTATAAAATTTTCAGTATCATTTTTTATAATTATTTTTTGTTCATCAGTTTTATCTAATACGATCAGATGGTCAATGCCAGATGACTCATTAACTTTAGATCCACATGCACAAAATGAAGGACCAACTCATATGGTTTCTCGACAAGTATATGAAGGATTAGTTACTCAAGGTATTAACATGGAAATACTTCCTCAGCTTGCAGTATCATGGGAAATAATAAATTCTAACACTTGGATATTTAATATTCGTAAAGGAGTTTATTTTCATGATGGAAGAGCTCTAACTGCAAAAGATATAGTTTTTAGTATCAATAGAGCCAAAACTGCCCCATCTGATATGGTAAATTTATTAAAGGGTATTAAATCTATAAAATTTATTGATGATTATAAAGTTGCAATTAACACTAATGGACCAAATCCAATTCTTTTAAACCAATTAACTCAAATTTTTGTTATGTCTGAAGCTTGGGCAAAAGCAAATGGTTGTGAAGTTTCATATAATTGGAATGCAAGAGAAACATCTTATTGTGCTTCCAATGCAAACGGTACTGGACCTTTCAAAATTACATTTAGAGAACAAGACGTAAGAACTGTCTTCGAAAAGAATGATAATTGGTGGGGTGAAGAAAGTACATTCAATGTAGATAAAGTTGAGTTACTTCCTATTAAAAATGATGCAACCAGAGTTGCAGCACTTTTATCTGGAGAAATCGATTACACCAATGTTGTTCCAGTTCATGATATAGAAAGAATTAAATCTTCTTCTTCGCACGATGTAAAAATGACTCCTCAAAATAGAACAATATTTTTTGGTATGGATCAAGGTTCGGCTGAATTAAATTCTTCTAACATTAAAGGAAAAAATCCTTTTGCTGATAAAAGAGTTCGTCTAGCAATGTACCATGCTTTAGATATGGATACTATTAGAGACAAGATAATGAGAGGACAAAGTGCTCCTGCAGGTATTATTATTCCACCTGGTGTTCAAGGTTATACTACAGATAGAGATCAAAGACTTCCTTATGATCCAGAACTGTCAAAAAAACTATTGGCAGAGGCAGGTTATCCAAATGGTTTCAGTGTTACTCTTGATTGTCCTACTGATCGTTATATTAATGATGGAGCAATTTGCTTGGCTGTTGTTGATATGTTTGCAAAAATTGGAGTGAAAGTTAAGCCTGATGGGGAAACCAAATCGTTCCATTTCAGTAAGGTAAAAAATGGCTATAGTGATATGTACATGATAGGTTGGGGTGTTCCAACATACGATAGTCATTATGTGTACTCCTACCTATTTGAAAGTTCTGGCAGTTGGAATAAAGTAAATTTCAGTAATGCTAGAGTAGATGAGTTAGTAGCGTCCATGGGTATGGAAACAAATATGAAAAAAAGAAATGCTATGATTGCAGAAGCTTGGGATATTACTCAAGATAATGTAACTTATTTACCATTACATCATCAAGTTATTAACCAAGCATCTAAAAGTAATGTTGATGTTCCAATTAGAATGAACAATGAACCATTATTTAGATATGCAATTGTTGGAGATAAGGCATTATTCAAAAAACAAAAAGAAGAACAAATTGCAAAAGAAAAGCAAAAAGCAAAAGAGGAAGAAGAAAAACGTATAGCAGAAGCAAAGAAGAAGGAAGAGGAAGCAAGAGAAATAACAATAAATGATATTACTATGGATGTGCAGATTGGAGGGAATACTACCTTTGGTGAGGCTTGTGAATTAGCAAAAACATCATTGTTTGATAAAGTAAAAAAAGAAGCTGGAGGTAGTGAAAAAATTCAAATAATTCATTCTGAGTTTTTAGAATTTTCTGATGGAAATGTTTTAGAAACTTCTGATGGAATTAAATGTAGATACTCTTCTTTAGGTAATAATATTTTTGAGGTAAGTGTAAAAGGTAATTTTATTCTTAAAAAAATAACAGATGGCAATAACATAGAAGAAACTAATATTGTAAAAACTAAACCTAATAAAACAAAAGCAACAGAAGTTACTGAGACTAATCTTAGTATTCAAGTTTCAGAGGATGGTTCAAGTCCAAACATAATAGTAAGTGAAGAGTTTGAGTCTAATAGTCAATTAATGGCAGAGATATCTGGAAGTATTAATGATGAGAGTGAAATTGCTAGTCTAACTATTGATGGATATGAAGTTTCCATTAACAATTCAAATTTCAAAAAAGAATTTTTTGTGAAACCAAAAGGACAAGATGTAGAAATTGTGGCTATTGATATTCACGGAAATAAATCTTCTAAGATAGTAAGCTTAAAACGTCAAAAAGTAGTTATTCAACAAGTGAAACTTGATAGTCTTAATCCAACTAAAATAAAAAGTGAGATAAGCACAAATAAAGCAGCGCTTATTATTGGTGTAGAGAATTATAAAAATACATTCTCTGCATTATATGCTGAAAATGATGCACTTTATTTTAATGATTTTGCCTTCGCCTCTCTTGGAGTGCCGAAGGAAAATATAAAGCTTTTAATTAATAATGATGCTGGGAGAAATGATACCTTAGGTGTAGTCAAAAAATGGCTTCCTAAAGTTATTAGAGATAATGAAACTCATTTATATGTCTATTTTTCTGGTCATGGATTAGCTTCAGAAGATGGTAGTGATTTATTTTTACTTCCAACCGATGGTGATCCAGAATTACTAGAATTAACATCTTTAATGCGTAATCAATTATTTGATCAAATAGCAGAACTAAACCCAAAGCATGTCACCGTTTTCTTAGATACTTGTTATAGTGGAGCTTCACGTACCGAAGAACTCTTGGTTGCAGCAAGACCTATCTTTATCGATGCTCAAGAGCAAGATATACCATCAAATTTTACAATATTTAGTGCATCTTCAAATACAGAAACCGCAAAGGTATTAAAAGAGGCTGAGCATGGTTTATTCTCGTATTACATGATGAAGGGACTAGAAGGGGAGGCAGATGCAAATAGTGATAATAAAATTACAAATGGAGAGCTTTTTGCATTCATCAACAAAAACGTATCAAGACAAGCAAACCAAACACCTCAACTAAATGGCATCGAAGATCAAGTGTTAACTAAGTGGTAAAAAGTATTGGATTTAAAATAATATCACGTGTTGGGAGATGTAAGATATCGATCATTATAAATCCTTCTGGAGCAGAATTTGGTCAAGATATTATGGCTTTTGGCTTTCCCTTAGCAGAAAATTTAAGCTCTAGTGTTAAGCTTACTAGAGGAATTGTGAGTTCATTAAGTGGCCCAAATAATGATATATCTCTGATACAAATAGATGCTGCTATCCAACCAGGTTATAGTGGTGGTCCAGTCTTAAATTATAATGGTCAGGTAGTTGGTGTTGCTTCGTCTGGGCTTAATAAAGTTAAAATGTTACTTGATGAAGAATCACCTTATATTCCAGAGAATGTAAATTTTGCAGTATCTGCAACAACGTTAACAGGTTTCCTGAAATCAAATAGTGTAAATCTCTTTAATAAAACTTTTAAACAAAAAAGTTCCCAAGAATTAGCGAAGATTGGTATGCCACCAACTATTCAATTACATTGCCTAAATACTATTACTGCTTACAATCAACTAAGTAAAAGTGAAAAATATAATGATGTATTGTTGAGGAAAGCAGTAAATTTTAAGTAGACCTATTTTCTTAATTGTAATTTTATAAAATTTATTTTTTAAGTGGATTGAGTTTTACGAGATAAAATTCTTTCTATTTTCATTTTTGTTGAAATACTGTTAGGAAAAATTTCTAACATTTTATTATAAATATCAATTGCTTTATCAGGTTGATTAAGATGAATATATATTAATCCCATACCATCTAAAGCTCCAAAATGTCTGGGTTCTAACTGTAAAGTTTTGCTAATATCTTGCATTGATAAGTCAAAATTACCCATCATAAAATGAGCAGTTGCTCTCTTATTCCAAGCTTCAGCAAAGTTTTGATTTTTGTTTATTACTTTATCAAAATAATCAATTGATCTTTTGAAATATCCTAAATTCATCATTTGAACACCAGTTTCAAACTCTCTAGTTGTTTTAGGATCATCAATTTCATGCCAAATTTTCCAAATTTGATTGGTTATTTTATTTATTTCTTTTTCTTCTTCGGCAACTACTAGTTTATCAAATAAATAATTTAATCTTTTATCATTTTGATCTGCATATAAAAATGATGATATTGTTAAAAAAAATAAATAAGTAAATATAATCTTATACATAGTCATCAAATCGAAAAGGTTTGAATGAAAGAGACCTTTTTTTTTCATGCTTTCTTGTTCTGCCACTTACCCTCTCTCTCCATATTTTAAAAGATTTTGGCTTTAAATTTTTTCTCATTATTTTGATTACTTCTGATTCATTTTTTCCATGTAGTCGTTCAATTTTTTCAAATGAAACTCTATCACTCCATGCAAGTTTAATTATATTATCTGTTGAATATTCCACATATCCTATATAGTCGTAAAATTATTAAATTCTAAAAAATGATAGATTTATATTCCTCTTCCACACCAAATGGTCGAAAAATTACCATATTGCTTGAAGAATTAGAAATAGATTATAACCCCATACTTATCAGTTTAGATAAAAAAGAACAATTTTTACCTGAATTTTCAAAAATCTCTCCAACAAATAAAATTCCAGTAATCGTTGATAAAGAGAGTAATCAAACCATTTTCGAATCAGGTGCTATCCTTCTTTACCTTGCTAAAAAATATAATAAATTCTTAAATCAAAAAGATTATTGGAATGTAGTTCAGTGGTTATTCTTTCAAATGGCATATGTTGGTCCAATGCTTGGTCAAGCTCATCAATATCTTTTTTATCACAAGGGTAAAAGTAAATTTGCTGAGGAAAAATCTAAAGGGTACTCTAAAAATGTTTATCAAATTTTAGATGGTCAGTTATCTAAAAATAATTATATTTGTAATAATTATTCAATTGCAGATATTGCAGTTTGGCCATGGGTTGCTAGATTTGAAAGACATCAAATTAATTTAAAAAATTATCCCAACGTGCTTCGTTGGTATATTAATATATCTAAAAGAGCTGCTGTTATAAAAGGTTATAATGTTATTGGCGATTTTAATGAAATACCAATTCCTTAAGGATTATAAAAAAATACTGAAACTGCTGTAGCAATCAGAAGTATTGCCAATATTGACTCAATAAATTTTTTTAGTCTTTTATTACTCAAATAATTTCTAATAACACTCCCACCATAAGCCCATATACTAATTGAAGGGATATTAACTACAGTCGACATGATGACCATAAACAGAGTTCCTATAATAATATTTTCATTTTTTGGATAATATAAAGTTACTGCTGTAGAGCAAATTACCCAAGCCTTAGGGTTAACAAACTGAAAAAGAATAGCTTCATAATATTTTAATGGACGCGATCTATCTTCTGTTTTGGCAATATTAAGGGAACCAAACATTTTATAAGCAAGATAAAGTATATAAGCAGAGCCTACATATCTTAAAATATCAAAAAGAATTGGGTATTTTATAAACAATGCTCCTAAACCAAGACACACTAAAGCTAACTGCAATCCATGACCTGTAGGTATTCCAAATATATTTGGAATCGATTTAGTGAATCCAAATTTAATTCCAGAAGTTGTCAGAATACTATTATTGGGACCTGGGGTGGCATACATAATAAAATTATATACTGCTAAAGCTAAGATTAACTCCCATGTTATCACTTCAATTAATCTCTAAAATTTATAAACTGAACTGGTATTCCAACTTGTAAATCTTCAATCAATTGCATTGCAGATTGTAAATCATCTCTTTTTTTTCCATCAATTCTAAGTTCATTTCCATTTATTTTAGCCTGAATTTTCATTTTTGAACTTTTAATTTCTGAAGTTATTTTTTTAGCAATATCTTGCTCAATGCCTTCAACTAAAGATATGGTTTGTCTAATTCTATCACCACCAGCTTTTTCTTTATCTTTTTTTCCTAATGCTAATGGATCTAACTTTCTTCTCACAAAATGTGATATTAAAATATCATTTACTTGAGATAATTTTAAATCATCATCAGTGACTATTGTAATTACTTTTTCGCTTCTCTCAAGGGTAGTATTAGAGCCTTTAAAATCATAGCGATTAGTAATTTCCCTAAGGGCATTGGCAATAGCATTATCAATCTCTTGAAAATCTACTCTACTAACAATATCAAAACTTGGCATATTTAATTCAATCTATTGCATTGCCAGAATCTTCTGGCAACTGTTTTTTTGTATTTAATCTTCCAAGTTTTTTCATCTTTTCTACTTTTTTTGTTAGACTACCTGGTCCGTCCTGAAGACGGGATTTAGCTTCATCCATTTTTAATCTGGCTTTATCTAAAGATAGGTTAACGGTATTAAAAGACTCATATACATTAACTGCCTTATCATAAATTTCACTAGCTGTAGCTGCTATATCTTTAATAGTCTTAGACTGCTTATCAATACGCCACATATTTTCAATAGCTTTTAATAGAAAAGGTAAAGTTGAAGGTCCGACAATTATAATTTTTTTTTGCCAAGCTTTTTCTATTAAATCCTCTGATTCATTGTACAATGTCAACAAAGCTGGTTCGATAGGAATAAACATTAACACAGAGTCAATAGAATTAATTTGATATAAAGAAGCATAATCATCTTTACCTAAGTCTCTGACAAAATTTTTGATAGATTCTAAAAATTTTTTTAAAAATATTTTTTTTTGATTATGATCATTAGAATTAGAAAAATCATGCCATGCACTTAAAGGAACCTTAGAGTCTATTACAATATCTCTATTACCTGGCATGCGCACAATGACATCTGGTTTTTGAAGATTTCCATTTTCATCTGTAAAAGCTTTTTGAGTTTCATATTCATGCCCTTCTCTTAATCCAACACCATCTAAAATATTTTTTAGAACAAATTCACCCCACGAACCTTGTTGTTGTGATCCTCCACGAACTAGAGTGTTTTCTAGTCTATTTTGAGCTAAATTAAAGTTTTGTAATGATAATTGAATTGACTCCATATGTTGTTTTAGTGAAACAATTTCACTTTCATTTTGTTTATTATTATTTTTGGGTAAAAAAAATCTAATAGAAATTAGCACACCAACTCCACAAAAAAAACCGATAAAAAAAACTAAAAGAAAAAACGTATTATTCATTTTAAAAATAATTAATTGCCCATATTATGGACAAATATATTAGCAAATATCTTCCAACTTTTCCAATACTTACCAAAACTAAAAATGGAATTATTGGATATCGTAGAGTTCCTGCTACGAAGGTAATTGGATCTCCAATAAACGGCACCCAAGATAACAAAAGAGACCATTTGCCATATCTGTTAAATAACTTGTTACCTTTATCTATCATTTTATTATTTATTGGAAACCATTGTTTTTTAATAAAATAGTTAACATAAAATCCACAAATCCAATTAAATAATGAGCCAAGTACATTTCCAGATGAGGCAGCTAACAATAAAAGTAAATTATTATAATCTCCTAAAGATAGTAAAGCAATAAAGTATGCCTCAGATCCAAAAGGTATTATTGTTGCAACCATAAATGCAACTGTAAATAAAGAAATGTAAATCATTTTATGGGCAAATTATATTAAATAATTGATTCAATTTTTGGCATTAAGTTTATTAATTCTTTTGTATATTTATGTGTAGGATCATTAAATAACTTTTCAGTCTCATTTGTCTCACACACAATACCATTTTTTAATACTATTATTCTATTGCACATTTGTCTGATGACAGGAAGATCATGGCTAATAAATAGCATTGTTAAATGTAATTCGTCTTGAATATCTTTTAGTAGGTTTAATATTTGTGCTTGAATACTTACATCTAGAGCTGATGTTGGTTCATCACATATTAATAATCTTGGCCTTGTTGCTAGTGCTCTTGCAATTGAAATTCTTTGCCTTTGTCCACCTGAAAATTCATGGGGGTATCGATCCAAAGATTTTCTAGTCATTCCGACAATATCAATTAAATCATTAACGTTTTGCTCCAAGTCATTTTTCATAATACTTTTTTGAAAAAATTTAATTGGTTCAGCGATAATATCCTTTACTTTAAATCTTGGATTTAATGATGAATATGGGTCTTGGAAAATCATTTGTATTTGACCCCTACTCTTGTCAATTTGATACTTTCTTTTTGAGTTATAAAGTGGCAAACCATTATACTCCAGCTCACCAACTGATGGCCTAACTAGCCCAGTAATGATTTTAGCAATTGTTGATTTACCAGAACCTGATTCTCCAACTAAACCGAGTGTTTCTCCCTCAAATAACTTAAATGAAACATTATTTACTGCCTTAACTGCATTTTCATCTATTTTTTTTCTATAAGAGATAGACTGATCATCAAAAACCTTTGTTATATTTTTTAACTCTAATAATTTTTGATTAGTATTTTTTCTTACCCCCCAAGTTTTAATAATATTTTTTGTTAAATTAGTAGAACTTGATGTAATTTCTGAACCATCAGGACCAATGAGTTTAAATCTTTCAATTTTTTTATTTGTTGGCGGAACTGATATAACTAAACTTCGTGCTTCTGTAGATTTTGGGTTAGTTAGCAAATCCTTAGTCTTGCCTTGCTCCACTATTAATCCATGACGCATAACAATCACTTTATTTGTAGTTTCAGCAATCACCCCCATATCATGAGTAATAATAATAACTCCTAAATTTCTTTTTATTGTAAGTTCTTTTAATAATTCTAAGATTTGATATTGAATACTAACATCTAATGCAGTTGTTGGTTCATCTGCTATTATTAGATCTGGCTCACAACTTATTGCTAAAGCAATAACAACCCGTTGACGCATACCTCCGCTAAATTGATGAGGATAATCTTCAATTCTTTTAGTTGCGTTTTCTATCCCAACTTCTTCAAGAAGATTAATAGATTTTTTTAGAGCCTCATCGTAAGATACACTTAGATGTGTTTGTATTGTTTCTATTAATTGATCTTTTATTTTAAAAAGTGGATTTAATGAGGTTTGTGGATCTTGAAAAACAAATCCTATTTTTTTTCCTCTTATTTTTTGAATGATTTCTTCATTATTTTGTAATTCTTTATTGTCTATTTTTATTATACCGTCAGTAATTTGCCCAGGTGGATCAATTAAATTAATAATTGCATTAGCTATAGTTGATTTACCAGATCCAGACTCACCAACGATACCTAGTATTTCACCTCTCTCTAATGTAAAATTAACATTACTACTAGCAACTATAGTTTCTTTTCTAGTTTTATAACTAATGTTTAAATTTTTAATTTCTAATAAACTCATCTCTTTTTTAATTTTGGATTTAAGGCATCTCTCATCCAATCTCCTAAAAGATTAATAGATAAAGCTAAGACTACAAGAAAAATAGCAGGAAAAAAAGTTATCCACCACTCACCAGAAAATAAAAAATTATTTCCAAATCTAATAAGTGTTCCTAAAGAAGGTGTTGTTGGTGGCACCCCAACTCCTAAAAAACTCAATGTTGACTCTGTTATAATAGCTAAAGCTAAACCAATTGTTGCAATTACTAGAATAGGTCTAAGAATATTAGGTAATATATGTTTAAACATTATAATTATATTTGATAAACCAATGATCCTAGATGCAGAAACGTACTCTTTATTTTTTTCAACCAGAGTTGATGCTCTGGTAACTCTAGCAAACTGAGGCCATTCAGAAATACCAATGGCAAAGATTAAAACATAAATTGCCATCTCATCATGCATTGATCGGGAAATTACTGCTCTAGCTATTCCATCTACTAATAAAGCCATCAAAATGGTTGGTATTGTTAATTGTATATCTGTAATGCGCATTATAATTATTTCATATCTACCACCTATATATCCTGCAGTTACACCAAGAAAGACCCCTAATATCATAGCAAACAAAATTGAAGCAAAACCAACGATCAGAGAAATTCTTGAACCATAAATCATTGTAGAAAACATATCCCGTCCTTGCTGATCAGTTCCCAGAAAAAAACTTGCACTTCCTCCATCTGACCATACAGGTGGTGTAAAAGCATCCATCAAAGAAACACTTGCAGGATCAAAAGGATTGTAAGGTGCAATTATTCCTGCAAAAAAAGAGCAAAGAAAAATTATAAAAAAAATACTTGATGAAATAATAGCAATTTTTGAATTAAAGAAACTATAGCCTATATCAGTATCATAAATTTTATTAAAAGTTTGCTTAATCATAATTAATTGCTTTCTTCTTTAAGTCTAATTCTTGGATCAATAAAATAATAAGTGATATCAACTATAAAATTTATCATTACAAAAATAAAAGCCACCATAATCATATAAGCAGACATGATGGGTATATCGACAAAGTATACGGCGTTAATAAATAGGGAGCCCATACCAGGCCATTGAAAAACTGTTTCTGTAATTATAGAAAAGGCAATTAAAGTACCAATATTAATACCTGTTATTGTTATGACAGGTATTAAGCCATTTTTGAGTGCGTGCTTATAGTTAATTATGTTATTTTTTATTCCTCTTGCTCTTGCAAATTTAATATAATCAGTTTGTAATATTTCCATCATTTCAGCTCTGACTAGTCTTATTACATAAGTCATTTGAAATAAACTTAAGGTAATGGATGGAAGTATAAGAGCTTTTAAACCAGAGATAGTTAAAAATCCTGTTGTCCAAAAACCCAAATCAGTAACCTCTCCTCTTCCAAAAGATGGAAGAATGCCTAAGATAACTGAGAATAAGTATATTAGCATAATACCAATGATGAATGTGGGGAGGGAAACACCAGCTAGAGACACAACGAGAATAATATTTGATAAATAACTATCTCTATGAATACCTGTATAGACTCCTAAAATTGTTCCTATTATTATAGCTAGCATTGCAGACACAAAAACTAACTCAAGAGTTGCTGGTAATCTTTCACCTATTAAATCAGAAACTTCTCTTTTTAATTGATAAGAAATACCAAAATTTCCTTGAACTATATTGCCAACAAATCTAGAAAATTGAATATAGACAGGATCATTTAACCCTAATATCTCTCTTACTTCAGCCCTTCTTTCATCCGAAGCATCTTCCCCTGTCATGCTGTTAACAGGATCACCAACAAAATTAAAAAGTGAAAATGAAACAAAAGCAACAACAAACATAACAAGAATAGATTGGAGTAGTCTTTTGAAAAAATAGCTGATCATTGTGTGAATTTTGGCCAGAGTATTACTCTGGCCAAAAATTATAAGTTAATTTTAGTTTACGTTAGTAAACCTAAATAATGGTTCATTGTTCATTCTAATTGGAACATCGACATTACTTTTAGATGCCTGATTTGCAACTTGGTGATGTAAAGGTAAGTATGTTACATCATCTTGAGTAATATCCCAAGCTTCTGCAATCATAGCATTTCTTTTATCTAAGTCTGTTTCAATCTTCATTGATGCAACTAACTCATCCACTCTAGCATTACTAAAATTTACTTTATTCCAGCTACCAGCACTATCAAATAAATATGAGTATACATATTCACTGTCAAAAGTTGGAACTCCCCAACCTAACATATACATATCACTTGTCATACCATTTGAATCACCTTCTTTAATTTCAGAGAAGTGTTGACTTTTAGTTTTGGCATCAAGATTTACTGTAACACCAATTTTCGCAAACATACCAATAGCAGCTACACAAATAGCCTCGTCATTAATATAACGATCATTAGGACAGTCTAATGTAAGCTCAAATCCATCAGGATAACCTGCTTCTGCCAATAATTTTTTTGACAGTTCTGGATCATAAGGAAGTCTTTGATCACGTTCCGGTGTGTGCCCATTGATACCTGGTGCAGTAATAATACCAGCAGGAGCACTTTGTCCTCTCATAACTTTATCCTTAATAGCTTCCATATCTAACGCATGGTACATTGCTAAACGAACTCTTTTATCAGCAAAAGGATTTTTACCTTTAATATTTGATGAGTTAAGTTCAGCTGAGCCTTGATCCATTCCAAAGAATATTGTTCTATTTGATGGTGTTGATTTTACCGTATGACTAGAAGAAGATTTAATTCTATCTATATCTTGAACTGGTACAATATTAGTATAATCAATTTCACCAGAGAGAAGTGCTGCAACTCTTGTTGCGTCATTTTTAATTGGAAGTAGTTCTATTTGATCTAAATTATGAGTGCTATGATCTCCCCACCAATCATTATTTTTTTCGAAAACAGTTCTTACGTCCTGTTCTCTAAAAGTGATTTTAAAAGGTCCAGTACCGTTTGCATTGGAAGCACAGTAAGAAGTTTCGCCAGCATCCCAGTTGTATGATACTTCACAACTGTTGGCTTTTGCCCAAGCTTCAGACATTACAAATATTTGTGTAAGTTGGTTTAAAAGAAGTGGATTTGGTCCATTAGTGTTAATTACAACAGTATGATCATCAATTGCTGATGCTGATTTAATACTTTTGATTAAATCTACCATATCAGATGGTGCTGTTTTAGCTCTATTAATACTGAAGGCTATATCTCTTGCATCAAGATCTGAGCCGTCATGAAATTTAACTCCTTTACGAATATTAAATATCCAAATATCTGCACTAGTAGCCTCCCATGACTCTGCAAGTTGTGGGAGTATTTCCATGTTAATACCTGGAGTTACTAGTCCTTCATATACTTGTCGAGAAACCATGTGTGTTGGTCCTTCATTTTGAGCATGTGGATCTAAGGTTAATGAGTCACCTGGCATTGACCACTTTAATGAAGCGGCAAATGAAGTTGAAACAAAACCTGACATAACCAATACCAAAAGAATATTAATTAATTTTTTCATTTTTATTTCCTCCATAGAAATTTGATAATGAACCCATACTACTTCACTAAAAATATTCAATATTATTAGTTTGAATAAATGCTATATTTTGTCTTAATTTTTTGTATTACTAGAAAGTGACTATATTTAGGAGAAAATAAGCATTGTGAAAAGATCTGAAAAAGCACACATAGTCCATAAAATATTAAATAGAATTTATAAAAAAGTTCCAATTCCTCTAAAGCATAGAAATAAATTTGAATTAGTTATTGCTGTATTATTGAGTGCTCAGTGTACCGATCAACGAGTTAATCAAGTAACACCAATATTGTTTAAAAAAGCAAATACAGCTAAGAAAATGATAGGTATCCAAAAAAATACTATTTATAAAATTATTCGTCCATGTGGCTTAGCTCCACAAAAATCAAAAGCAATTTATGAGCTATCAAGAATACTTGTAAAAAAATTTAAAGGGAGAGTTCCTGAAAGTTTTGAAGAATTAGAAAAATTACCGGGCGTCGGTCATAAAACTGCAAGTGTAGTGATGTCACAAGGATTTGGCCATCCAGCATTTCCTGTAGATACTCATATACACAGACTGGCACAACGATGGGGACTAACAAATGGCAAAAATGTTGTTCAAACTGAAAAAGATCTAAAATTTCTTTTTCCAAAAAAATCATGGAATAAGTTACATCTTCAAATAATATTTTATGGAAGAGAATATTGTCAAGCTAGGAGCTGTTATGGTATTGAGTGTGAAATTTGCAAATCTTGCAATCCTAAAAGAGGAAAGCAAATAAAAACTAAAAAACCTTAAGTTAAAAAGGTTTAAAAACAACCAAAATAATAATAGCAATTAAAAAAATAGCTGGAATTTCATTGGTGATTCTAAAAAATTTAGATTCAATTTTGTTATTATCAATGGCAAAATCTTTTAACCATTTTCTGCATAGGAAATGATAAATAGTTAATAATGCAACAAAAAATAACTTTAATATTAACCAAAAATCAAAACCCAAATAATGCGTCATAGATAGACCGCTGACCCATGTCAGTAACAAAGCAGGTGTCATTATAATAGTAAATAATTTTTTTTCCATAACCTTAAAAGTCTCTGAGGTCTTTTTAGTTATATTTGAATCAGCATGATACATAAAGATTCTTGGTAAATATAACAACCCAGCCATCCAAGCAATAACACTAAAAATATGTAAAGATTTTAAAATATTAAAAATCATTTTAATCCCATTTAGCAATAGGAGGCATAGACATTAATATGGCATCAATATTACCACCTGTCTCTAAACCAAATTTAGTTCCCCTATCATGAAGTAAGTTAAACTCTGCATAACGACTTCTTTTTATTAGTTGCAAATCTTTTTCTGTATTACTCCATTTCTCATTTTTTAATTCCAAAAATGTCGATTGAATGAAATCTCTAAAGTATTTTCCAATATCCATAATAAACTCAAAATCTTGTTCCCAATCATTTTTTAAGTAATCAAAAAATATACCTCCTGCACCCCTTGCTTCTTTTCGATGAGGAAGATAAAAATAATCATCACACCATTTCTTATATTCAGAATATTTTTTTGAGTCATGCGTATCACATATATTTTTTAATCCTTGATGGTAAAGTTCTAAATTTTTAAAATCCATACAAGGAGTAATATCCATTCCCCCACCAAACCATTGTTCAGTTGTCATTAAATAACGAGTATTAAAATGCATAGAAGGAATTTTAGGGGACATAGGGTGCAATACTACACTTATACCAGTGGCCTTATAATTAGGGTTATCTTTTGCTCCAGGAATTTTATCCTGCATTTGACTACTAAATTTTCCTGATACAGATGATATGTTCACTCCACCTTTTTCAATAACTGATCCTTTAATTTTTGCCATTGTTCCTCCCCCTTGATGACGATGGGTCCAATTAGTTTTAATAAAATCACTGCCATCAATTTCGGAAACTATTTTTATTAATTGATTACGTAATTCTTCAAACCAATTTTTTGCTTCATTAAAATTGTAATCTGTCATTCTTTATTCCACCCATGAGTATTTTTTAAAATAAGATGTGAAATAAAATCTAAATGTTCTTTATTATCATTAAGACAAGGAATGTATTTGTATTTCTCCCCTCCAGAATCAATAAAATATTCTCTATTTTCTTCCTCAAGCTCCTCAAGTGTTTCAAGACAATCGGCGCTGAACCCAGGTGATATAATATGAATATCTTTTATACCTTTACCAGGTAACTCTTTTAATGTTTCACTAGTATAAGGTTGTAACCATTCCTCTCTTCCAAATCTACTTTGAAAAGTTGTCATAATTTGATCATCACTAAGTTTCATTTTTTCTTTAACTAACCTAGTCGTCTTTAGACAAAAGCAGTGATAAGGATCACCATTAGATAAATATCTTTTAGGAATGCCATGGTAGCTAAAAATTATTTTTTGCGGCTTTCCATTTTTCCCCCAAAAATCTTCAATAGAAGACGCTAAAGTTTCAATATACTTTTCTTCTTCAAAATATTGATTAATAAAACGTAGTTCAGGAATCCATCTCCATTTTTGTAAAGTGTTTGTTACTTCATCAAATGTACTGGCTGTTGTAGCTGCACAATACTGGGGGTATAAAGGCAAAACTAGTAGTCTTCTTACTTGTTTGTTTTTCAAATCGTTTAAAGCCTTTTCAATAGACGGATTGCCATAACGCATTCCTAAAGCAAACTCAACGTTCGGATATTTTTCTGATATTATTTTCTTAACACCTTCCAATTGTCTTTGCGAAATATCTAAAAGTGGAGAACCTTTATCTGTCCAAATTTTTTTATAATTAGCAGCAGATTTTCTTGGTCTGACTTGTAAGATAATAAGTTTTAAAATTATTTGCCATATTATTTTTGGAATTTCTATTACTCTTGGATCTGAAAGAAATTGATTTAAATATATTTTAAGTGATTTAGCATTTGGAGCATCAGGTGTCCCTAGGTTTGTAATCAAAACTCCCGTTTTATCCTTGCTACCGTGTTCATAGTTTTTTTCACCAAAATATTTCATATTAATTAACTAAAATTTTTTCTGATTGTTTCTATAAATAAATGAACATTTTTCTCAGGAGTAATTTTGTTAATGCCATGACCTAAGCCACAAACCCATCCATTTAAATTATCCATATTTTTCATAAACTCTGAATATATTTTAAGTTCACTCGCTAGCTCGACAGCATCAAGTAATAGATGATTTTCATTAAAATTACCTTGAATGAAACCAAATTTAGAATTCAAAAAAATTTGTTGCAAGTCAATGCCGTTATCTACACCAATTCCAGCAAAAGGAAGATCTGATAAATAAGAAATTTCATTATAGTTTTTACCTCTAGCATAATAACCAACTTTATTAGGAAATGAATTAGATATATTTTTCAAGAGAAGCTGATACTTCCCTCTAAAAAGATCATTATCTAAAGACGATATCCCGCTATCAAACATCATTACTACTTCTGCCCCAGCATCCAGCTGCAATCTAATATTTCTCTTTAATACCTCAAGAAGAGTTGTTTCCATAAAATCTGTATAAAAATTTTGAAAATTTTTCTTTTCTTTATTTTGTCCCGTGGCAAATCGTAAAATGGTCCATAAACCTCCAACAAACCCTATAAGACTTTTATCTTTGGCAAGTTTTTGTCTTGTAAATTTTATTGCATCTCTTTGAAAAGACATATGTTCAATAGCTTTATCTATATCATTAAATTTTTTGTAATTCTCTGGATTTAGTTCTTCTTTAAATACTGGCCCAGGATTAAATTCCAATTCTAAACCAAGACCCTCTAAGACAAATAATATATCACTAAAAAGTATCGCAACATCAAAATCAAATTCTTCAACTGGCCCACAGGCAACTTCTGCGGCTAGTTCAGCATTTTTACATAATTCTTCAAAAGTATATTTGAGTTTAAGTTGCTGATAATGCGAATGATATCTTCCTGCTTGACGCATGAACCATATCGGTGGTGTTGATTGAGGCACTTTGTTTAATGCGTTATAAAATTTATTATTAGCCATTAATCAATTGAAGGAAGAATGTTATTTTTCCACTCCTTGTATGAAAGTTCTATGAATAAATTCTTAGAACCATCACCCAATATTTTTTTAATCTCATTATAGGTATTCCCTGGCCCACAAAAATGAAATTTATTTAGTATATTTGGATATTTAGTAATTGCATACTTAAAGGCACTTGAGCTCATCCAATAAAAATAGTTTTTATTTTCGAGATTTAAAGAAATTTCATTTTTTTCTAACACATATGTATGAATAACATTTCTGATTCTTGAGACAGGTGAATCTAAATGTGTTAATTTTATCCATTCATTATTTGTTAAAGATTTAGTTTTGGGATCTATGTCTTCACCTAAACCATCTGCAGAACCATTTACCCATATTCCTTTTTCTGCAATATTTTTCCAAGTTTCTAATCCGCTGACCCAAATAATATTAGATTTATCTATACTTGCGCCTTTAGGCAAAGCACTTTGTCTTGAAACCCAGATACATTTGTCTTTTGTTTCAGATAATTCTTTAACACTACTCTCAATTACTTTTCTATTAAAGAAATTATAATCACTCAGATGTTCAGGAAATATCTCAGTGATAGATGTTGGCTTCACATATAGGGGGTTATTATTTTCATAAATAGTTTTTTCATAAAATGATGATCCGTCTTCTTTTTCCCCTTTACTAAATTTAACTTTTCCAAAATGAGTATTTTTATAGGATACTCCAATTTTTTGATGACAGCCACCTCCATATTTTTGAAGCTCGTCCCTTTCAAGAGTTACATTTTTGTAGTCTACTATATTATTAATTTTTGACAAAATTTTTTTTAAATCAGTATCTTCGGTTCGAATCTCAACTGCTAATGCTCCTTGACCTGGTGATGATGGGTTTATGGAGAGTGGTATTACACTCCATAAACATTCATTAATGTATGAAAGTAAGTTTTTTTTAGTATCAGGAAAATCAATTTGATCTGCGTTAAGAAGTCTATCAATTGCAGCTTTTGCAACAACAAAGCCATCAACATTACCCTCTGTAAATTTTTTAAATCTTGTAAGTATATTACCTCTTATATTTTCAAATTTAATATTTTTAATTTTAAATGGTAAATAGTTTTTAATAAAATTTTCTAAATTATACTGTCGTCTAGGTGATGATGAGAAGATAGAAATTGAATTTTTTTGATTAATTTTTTTAGTACTATTTTTTTTTATAAATAATAAATCTCTTTCATCAGCTCGATCTAAAGTAATTGCAACTTCAGTATCACTTCCAACATCCAGAGGTAAATCTTTCCAAGAATGGATTATGATATCACAATTTTTTTTTATTAATTCATCTCTCAAATCATCAGTAAATACACCCTCAGTTGGCATTTCTGATAACGGTGTTTTTAAATCTTTATCCCCTGAAGTACTTTTTGTAATATAATTTAATTTTATAGATGGAAAATTAGATGATAAAATTTGTCCAAATTCACGAGCTTGAATTACAGCAAGATCACTTTTTCTTGAGAGTATATTTAAATTTTCCAAAACCATAATTGTATATAAACTTTTTTAGACACTAATCTATTAGACTAATTAATATTAATATAGACTAGTATGAAAATATAGCCTTCTTGCAAAAAATTATAACTCTATTAAATTAGTTTATAAATAAATTCCAAAAAAAGGATTAATATGAAAAGTATCAAAGCAACTCAAAATTCTTGGGGTTTAATAGCAAAAAGTTTCCATTGGGTTCTAGCTTTATTATTAATATGGCAAATATTTACAGGTTTTAACCTTCACAATATGGAATTCTCCCCTGCTAAAATAGGATTTATTGGAATCCATAAAATTATCGGAACAATTATATTTACGATAGTAGTTTTGAGACTAATTTGGAAATTTTTTAATTCAAAACCAGATACTTCCACACTCTCTAAATTTCACAGATATGCCTCAAGAGTTATTCATACCTTACTTTATGCCCTAGTAATTTGGATACCGGTTCAAGGCACAATGATGACTCAAGCAGGTGGTTTTGATGTTCAACTACTTGGACTAATAACTGTGCCTAAATTTATAGAAACTAATTTTGAAATGTATCCAACTTTTGTTCAGTTTCATTATCAATCAATGATTGCTCTTATAATTGTGTTTGGAATTCATTTAAGTGCAGGTTTATACCATCGATTCATAAATGGAGACAAATATGGTGTTTGGAATAGAATTAGTTTTTGGGGAAAGGATTAAGTAATTACCACTGTGACAATATTGCAAATTATAACCTTGGTTTTTTAAAATTAACCTTTAACTACAAGTTAATGAAATATATCAATTTCTTTCGTTCAGAATTAAAAAAATTAAAAGAAGAAGGCTTGTATCGTCAATTTAGAGAAATTGACCGTCCAATAAAAAAATTCCCAAAAGCAGATGAAACTCAAGGTGAAAATGAAAGAGATGTTGAGGTTTGGTGCTCAAATGACTACCTCAATATGAGTCAGCATCCTGAAGTTGTCAATGAAACAGTTAAGACACTTTTAGAAATCGGTTCTGGTTCTGGTGGAACAAGAAATATTTCTGGAACAAGCTCATATCATACAGCGCTTGAAGAAAAACTTGCCAATGTGCACAACAAAGAGAATGCCCTTTTATTTGCATCAGCATACACAGCTAATCAATCTACTCTCTGGACATTGGGCAAAAAAATTAAAAATTTAGAAATATTTTCTGATGAACTTAATCATGCTTCTTTAATACAAGGAATAAAGAATAGCGGTGCGACTTGCCATATATTTAATCATAATGATGTTGATCATCTAGAAGAACTTCTTAAATCAGCTAATACAGATCACCCAAAACTTATTGTTTTTGAAAGTCTTTACTCAATGGAAGGTATACGATCACCAATAATCAAAATTGTTGAGCTTGCAAAGAAATATGGAGCAATGACATATCTTGATGAAGTTCATTCTGTTGGACTTTATGGAGAAGAAGGAAAAGGTATCGCAGTAGAAATGAAAGTAGATCATGAAATTGATATTATCAATGGAACATTAGCTAAAGCTTATGGACAAATGGGTGGATATATAGCTGCTAGTAAAGAAATCATAGATTATATACGAAGCTTTGCCCCAGGATTTATTTTCACAACATCTATATGTCCTTCAATAGCTGCAGGAGCTAGCAAATCTGTTGATATTGTATCTTTAGCAGACCAGCTACGTATTAAAATTCATGAAAACGCTTCAACTATTAGGCAGCTTCTAGAATCAATAGCTATTCCGTATATTGATACAAATAGTCATATTATCTCTGTAATGATTAATGACCCGTTTTTATGTAAAAAAGTATCCGAAAAACTAATCGAAGATCATGGCATCTATGCTCAACCAATTTTTTATCCTACAGTTCCTAAAGGTTTAGAGAGATTAAGAATTACAGTAACCCCTAAACATCGAAAAGAACATATTGATAATATGGTAAAATGTCTTGATAAAGTATGGTCTGATTTAAGTTTACCAAGAAAAAATTCCACTAAACTTCAAGTAAACAACTAGGGTAAAACCGGTTCTCTTTTTTTCCTAGCGCCATAGCCATGAAATAAAACAGCAGAAGTAATAACCACTCCTCCAAGAACAACAGTAAAACTTGGAACTTCATTAATTCCAAAGATAGGTATCCATACCCAAATAACACCACCTACAACTTCCATTAATGATAATAGTGTTAACTCAGCAGAAGGTAAATATTTTGCACCCAAGGTGTATAAAATCAAACCTGTTGCAACGATGAGACCATGCAATAAACTCAAATAACTATTTATGGATGGCATTGAGGTAAAAGGTTTAAAAGAAAAACCTAGAACGCAAAAAGAAAACAAAGCACAAAATAAGCCAGCTAAAACAACAGTAGTAAATTTAGGAGTTTCAGGTTTCCATCTTATAGTAACAGAATATAGAGCAAAACCTGTTGCTGAAATAAAACCAATAATTGCCCCAAGTGCACTTCCTGAAATACTATCATTAAAAATCATTATACAAACACCAAAAAAAGCAACAACCATAGAAAATAATGTTGTTCTTCGAAGTGTTTCTCCTAAAATAAAATATCCAGCTATAGCAGCAATAAAAGGCATTGCTGCAAGCATAAATAAGGTAACTGCTGCAGTTGTCATTGTTATAGAGAAAATAAAACCTGTAAAAGCTGTAGCCAAAAATATACCACCTAAAATACCTGAAATCCCAATTCGAAAAAAATTTTTATAAAAGTCTAAGCCTTCTTTTAAAAATAGATAAATTAATAAGATAATTGCAATAGATATTCCTCTATAAAATAGATACTGAAAAACAAAATCATGAGCATCAACCATATATCTTACGGTTACAACTCCAAAACTCCAGAATAAACCAGCAAGAAAAACTAAGATAAAAGCATTAAAATAATTATTGGAATGCATAATAAATGAATTTCTGCATTAAATTATGCATAATGTAAATTATAAATCAAACCTATTGGATAAATTCTTTGTTAATTACAAATACCTATTGATCCTAAAGCGCATTTTTTCCCATCTATCCAGATGGCACTGGATAAATTAGCTTCATCAAAAACAGCTCCTGAAATATTTGCGCCTAATAGGTTAGCTTCGTAGAGATTAGCACCTTTGAATGATGAAGTAAAAAGATTTGCTCCTTCAAAATTTACTTTTGCTAAGTTTGCATTTTCAAAATTTGCATTATTACAGTTAGCGCCCTGTAGATTTGAAGCATATAAATTAGAATTACTAAAGTTAGCAAATATGAAGTTTCCAACAGAAAGATCAGAATTATTTAATTGAGATTTTTCTAAATTAGCTAATGATAAATTAACACCTGACATTTTAGCATTTGCTAAACCAACACCAATCAAATCAAGATTTTCTACAAAATTACAATTTGTCCAATCAACTTCATTGGAAGGTTGATCATCACAACCTGCATAAGAAAAATTTGAAAAAAGTAAAAACAAAACTCCTAAAAATAATTTCATAATAATTGAAATAAGAAAACTTTATGTTTAATTTAAGGCAGCTAGCGAGAGGTCAATTTTAATTCAATTCTTCTATTTTGCTGATAATCTTCTTTGGTTTCACCATCACTAATAGGATAAAACTCTCCATAACCTGCTGCGGCAAGTCTTGTTGGTGAAAAGCCTATCTCAAGTAATAATTTTAAAACAGAATTTGCTCTAGCAGTTGATAACTCCCAGTTAGAAGGAAACTGATTAGTGTTAATTGGTCTTTTATCAGTATGTCCTTCAACTTGGATAATCCAATCAATATCTGTTGGTATTTGTATTGTTGTTTCCATTAAGGTCATTGCTATTTCTTTTAATTTTTGTTTTCCTTTTTCTTGCAGATTTGCTGATGCTGAGTCAAATAACAGCTCAGACTCAAAAATAAATCTATCACCCACAACCTTAATGTCATCCCTATCACCTAATAAATTTTGTAATTTACCAAAAAATTCAGATCGGTATTTTTGCAACTCAAATATCTTAGAAGTTAATGCTTTGTTAAGTCTTTCACCCAATATTTCAATTTCAAGATTTTTAGAAACAGTTTCTTCTTCACTTGCTTCTAAGGCCATATTCAATGTAACTATTTCATTTTTTAAATTTTCAATTTCATCTGATAATATTGCAATTTGTTCAAAAGTTTGAGAGGCTTGAATTTCCATTTCTTCTATTTGGTTATTAGAGATTTCATTTTCTTGGATTCTAACATTTTCAATGTTTTCTATATTTTTCTTTAGTAATGCAATTTCCAATTCCTGATCTATTCTTTTTGCATCCGAAATTGATAAAACATTATTCAATTCAATAATTTTTCCCCTCAAGTCAAATATAGTATTATCTTTATTGATAAGATTTTGATTGAGCCTAGCTAATTCCTGATTCTTATACCTAATTGCATCTAATTGTTCTTTAAGTGTCGCATCTTTAAGCCCAAGACTATCATTAATTTCTAATAAATCATTCATAAGAGCCTGATATTGACTTATTTGATTTTGAAGTTCTTCATCTCTTAGTGAAAGCTCTAAATTTGTTTGTTCTAACAAACTTAGAGTTTCTTGAGTTTCTTTTTGTGAGATTAATAAATTTTTATTTAAATCCAAAAGTTCTTGATTTTTATTTTTAATAGCTTGTAACTGCTCAGTTATATCCCCATCCTCTAAACCCAAACTTTCATTAATCGCAATCAAGTTCTCATTTTTAATATTTAATTCATTGATTTTCTGATTAAGATCATTTTCACTTATTTCAAGTTTTATATTTGTTTCATCTAGTTGATTATTAAGTTCTTTTAAATTTTTATTTGTTATGTTTAATTCATTGATTTTCTGATTAAGATCATTTTCACTTATTTCAAGTTTTATATTTGTTTCATCTAGTTGATTATTAAGTTCTTTTAAATTTTTATTTGTTATGTTTAATTCATTAACTTTTTCATTTAGATTTGTTTGGCTTATTGCAAGTTTCTTATTTGTTTCATCTAGCTTTGTATTAAGTTTCTTTAATTGATCTATCCTAGTTGCTAAAGCTTTATTAATTTTCTGACCTAGTCCTTCTGTGTCTAATACAGCAGTATCTAATCCCTCATAAACTTCAAGAGCTTTTGCAACAATTCGCAATTCACTTAAAAGTTCTGTTATTTGACCAGAAAGAGCAAGTATATTTTGCTCTTGAATAAATATTTCAGCACTTTTTTTGGCAAGATCTGTTTGTAATCCTTTAGTAATTAACTCTTGCTTTCCTAAATCTGTTTGAACCCCACTTAATAATGACTCTGTTTCAGATAAAGTTTCAAGAGCCTTTTTCTTTTCACCAACTTCAGATTGAATAATTTTGGATAATTCGCTTATTTGTATTCTAAGCTCTTGCAATGCTTTATCTCTTCCCGATATAGCATCGCTTAAATAAATTTGAGATACAGTAAAAACCATCAGAACAAAGATAATAACTATCAATAATGTGGCTAAAACATCTACAAACCCTGGCCAAATATTAGTTGATTCACCAAGTCTATTTCTTAAAGACCTTGATGCCATTATTATTTTTTATTATTAGCGTTAAGTTCTTGAATACTGAGACTTAAATCTTCAAATATTTTTTTAGTTGAATTATCTAAAATACCTTGTTCATTAATTTTATTTATAAGCTGTAAAATACTTGATTGAGTATTTAATTGAGTAGATAAAAAATTTGATAGTTTTTCATCTATTGCAACTGAATGGTTATTAATATTTTTAATTTGAGAATTTAATTGTGATAAATTATTATTAATATCATTTTGATTTTCAGAGGTTTTTTTTAATGAATAAACAATGCTATCCAGATTATCATATATTTTTTGCAACGCTTGTTGATTTAAGTTATCTGAAGATGATGAATTAAGAAAATCAGGAATAGAGTTATTCTCTAATATTTTTTCAAAAAATAAACTAAATTTATTTTGAGCCTGGCCAAGATTTATATCCATAAAACCAAGAATTAATGAACCTGCTAGTCCTAGTAACGAACTACTAAATGCTATACTCATTCCTTGCAGAGGTGCATTTAAGCCATCCTTTAAGGAATTAAAAAAACCAGCAACATTTGTAT
>JACWEB010000029.1 GCA_014653715.1 Pelagibacterales bacterium SAG-MED31 | reverse complement strand
ATAATGCCTTTAAAGATTTAACCTATATTAATGCTGACAGGCCATTAAATTAATTATTATAAATTCGCTACTATTAACTTTATTTTTTAAGAATACTCAATCAGTAAAGTCATTTTTAATTCCTTTTGTTAAATCACATAAAGTACTAAATGAAATAGCGAAAACTACGAATGGATGACCTGCAGCTGCAAAAATTTTCTTATATTTTATAAGGTTTATATCTATTAATATTGATTTTGGTTCATTATCATGTGCAATTGGGGCAATGCCACCAATACTATAACCAGTAAACTTTTTACACTCATCTGCATTCGCTTTAGTTGTGTGAGATTTTATAATTTTGGATAATTTTTTTAATGATACATATTTATCACCTGAAACTAAACAAAGATGAAAATTATTAATAGAGTCTTTAAATAATAAACTTTTAACAATTGATCCAACTTCTGTATTTAATGATTTTGCGGCATCAACAGCTGTTCTTGCAGTTTCATCAAGAACAATTAACTTTATTTTTTTATTATAATTTTCAAGAAATACTTGAACTTTTTTAACACTTTTTTTATCTAGTAAAGTATTCATTAAAAATAAAATTAATATTTTTCACAAAGTAAAAAATCATCTTCAAGCCAATGGTTCTTTAAATAAGAGTTATTTTTTTTATAATTCTGCAAATAAATTTGTATAAAAAACTTAATAGAAGATTTAAATTCTTCAATATGGTTTTTGTAAGACTCTTCCTCATTTGTATTATAAATTTTAATATCTTCTAGAACAGCTGATTGTAAAAAAATTTTATATCTATTTTCATATTCTTTACTATTTGTATCTGATGGATTGATAAAATATAATGCCCCATATATTGCAGCACATCTATTCATAGTGATTAAAGAATTTACATCAGATGATCGATTTTCATTTAATAACTCTTTTAACGGTCTCAATTCGTTTGCATGGATATTTTTTAAGAACAAAAATATTAATAAAAAAATTATTAGATTAATTAATTTATTTTTTTGATTAGATAATAATTTTATCATTAATGTTTATTATGCCACTTTCTAAAGGTTTTAAATAAACCCCCATATCTGAATGTTTATAAATTTTTTTAATTTCTAAAGGAAGGTTAATAGTATTTATATCAGTTTGAGGTTTTAAATTTGTTGCGCTACATCTTGGTATATGCATATCTACTTTAAATTTTATATTATTAATAGATATGATTTTACCTATCCACTTCCTCTCTTCCCAAGGACCAATATTACTAATATATATATTTCCCCTAAATCTCTGAAATTCAATTTCAGTACTTATTTTATTGGAAAATTCTTTAATGCTGTTTAAGTTTATTAGAGATATTGTATTATGTGTTTCTTTTGAGTGTGTTGTATCAAAAAAAGGGAATTCTCTATTTTGTAAAAGGTATGTAGGTTCTTTTATTGAGTCTTCTAGCTCTATTAATTTCTTACATAAAAGATTATGTTCATTTTTGTTATCTAAATTTATAGATAAAATTTTTGAGTCTTTACTCGATAAGATTAGTTTTCTTCCGTCTAAATAAAATGAATATTTATTTAATGATATTGTGTTTTTTAATGATAAAAAATCTTTATGATTTCTCGAGTCAGATTTTTTTTCTAATATTTTAGAAGTCTTTATATCTGCATTTCTTGTAAAAGCTATTAATCTATCGTTTTTAATTCCAACGTGTTTTATTATTTCACATTGTTTAGTACTTTGAAATGAGAGAGATTTAACAGGACTAAAAAATAATTTCGTTATAGTAGGCATATAAATAATTTTTTAACGTAAAGCTGCCTGGATATTACCTCCATCTACTGTCATAATATCACCGGTAGTTTTCTTAGCTAAAGAAAGGTACAAGAAGGCTTTTGCAACATCTTCTGCTAACACTTCTTCTTTTAGTAAATTTCCCGACATGTATTCTTCTTCAGAAACATTTCTTGCTTTGGCTCTGGAACTAATCATACTCCCAGTTAAAAGTCCTGATCTAATTCTATCTGCATTTACGCCGTTTGATCTGATTCCAAATTTTCCATACTCGATAGTGTAATGTCTCATCAGTGACAAAGTCGCAGCTTTTGGTATACCGTAAGGACCAAAATTATTCCCTGGATTAATAGCTTGTTTAGAAATATTAAATAAAAGAACTCCACCAGTTTTTTGTTTTAACATTATATTAGTACATGATTGAGAGAGATACTGATGAGCATAAAAATTTAAATCAAAACTTTCTTTTAAAATTTTATTATTAACTGTGGCCATCGCCCCTTGCCAAGCTGCACCTGCACTAGAAATCATTATATCTATGCCACCATACATAGTAACAATATTAGAAATAGCATTTTTAACGTCATTCTTATTTGTAACATCACATTTTATAATAGATGTAGATTTAGCAATATTTTCAGGGGTTTTATTTATATTATTTGTATTATTCTCCAAAAGAACAACTTCTGAACCATGATTAATAAATTCTCTTGCAATGGATAAACCAATAGCGCCACAACCTCCACTGATGACCGTGACATTTCCAGTTAAAATAGCTCTTGTCGCATTTTTAAGCTTAGCTTGCTCTAAGGGCCAATATTCAACTTTAAAAATTTCTTTATTAGGTATGGATGTAAATTTACCTAATGATTCAGCTTTTGAGATAATATCAACTGTTGCTTCTGATAAATCGCCAGCAATTTTAGCTTCTTTTTTCGATCGGCCGATTGCAACTATTCCAAATTTAGGAATATAAATTAATCTAGGATTTCCATCAAGTTCAATTGTATTTTTAACAAATTTTTTATTTTTTATATAATATTTTTTATAATTATTTTTATATTTTTCTATTTCTTTATTTATAAAATTATCTAGTTTTTTTTCATCCATATTGTTAATTTCAAGTATAAGAGGTTTTGATTTAGTTCTTATGACATGATCTGGAGTAACAGTTCCTTTACTAGTAAATTTTCTCAAATTTGAATGATCCAAATAATTTAATATTTTTTGATTAACTCGTATGTCAAATATCCACTTTATGTAAGTGCCATCTGTATTTTTTGTAGACAAATTTTTTCTAATTATTGGTAAAATAATTTCATGATCAAAATTATTATTTTTTTTAATATTTTTTTTAATATTGATAATATTATTTTTATATTTATTTAATTCGCTTTCTGCCTTAGTTACATATTTAATCATACGATCATAACTTTCTTTTGCCGTATTACCGAATGTGAAAATTCCATGATTTAATAAAATAAAACCTTCTACATTTTCATTTTTTTTAAATACTTGATAGGCAAGTTTTGCTAAATCAAATCCAGGTATAACATAGGGAACAATTCCAAGTTTAGTGCCAAATATTTTTTTACAAATTTCAACATCATTAGGCTGATCAATTAAACTTAAAATTGCATTAGCGTGAGTATGATCAACATATTTAAAAGGGAGAAATGCATGTAATAAGGTTTCTACAGAAGGATTAGGAGATTTTGAGTCTAAAAGACATTTTCTTTGAAGATTAACCATATCAAAGTCATTAAGTTTAGATAAATTTTTAGTTTTAAGTAAAGGCTCTAATTCAACAGCTGGTAAACCTGGATAATCTATATTACCCATATCCCAACCACTTCCTTTTACATGCATAACATTAATATTTTGTTTAAAAATATTTTTAGTAGTTGTTTTTAAAGAAGTATTTCCTCCACCATGTAATACTAATTGGTTATTTTTACCAAGCAAGTGGGTTGTATAAATTCGTAAAGCTAAATCCTCAGAAATATTTTTTTCTTTATATTTTTTAATATAATTTTTTGCTTCAATATTGTTCCATTTATTTTTCATATTAATTAAATAACTTTTTTTTATTAGATATTAATAAATAAACTTTATATACGATTAATAAAATTTAAATAAATTATTTTTTAATCTTATAACTATTCATTTTATTAATACAGTCATCAAAATCGATAATACCGGCATCTGACCCTAATCCAGTAGCAACTAAACCCGATGTAATTGTTGCGAATTTATAATAATTAATTTAATGGCCTGTCAGCATTAATATAATTTACAATGACTAAAGATATTAGAAATATAGCAATAATTGCTCATGTTGATCATGGAAAAACTACTTTGATCGACAATATTATGAAACAAAGTGGTAGTTTTAGAGCAAATCAATCTATTGATGAAAGATTAATGGACTCTGGAGATTTAGAAAAGGAAAGAGGTATTACTATTTTAGCAAAACCAACATCTATTCAATGGAAAGGTACAAGAATAAATATCATTGATACTCCAGGTCATGCAGATTTTGGTGGTGAAGTGGAGAGAGTTTTGGGTATGGCTGATGGGGTGATTTTACTTACTGATGCTGCTGAAGGTCCTATGCCACAAACTAAATTTGTTTTGGGTAAGGCATTAAAACAAGGTTTAAAGCCAATTGTTGTAATTAATAAAATTGATAGAAGTGATGGACGTCCAGAAGAGGTAGTAAATGAAGTTTTTGATCTTTTTGTTGCACTTGAAGCAAATGATGATCAACTTGATTTTCCTATATTATATGCCTCAGGAAGAGATGGTTGGTGCACAAATGAATTAGAAGATCCTAGAGTTAATTTACACCCATTACTTAATCTTGTACTTGATTATGTATCCCCTCCTAAAGTTGAATTAAATAAACCTTTTGCAATGCTTGTAACATTATTAGACTCTGACCCTTTCTTAGGCAGGTGTTTAGTTGGTCGTGTTGAGCAAGGAAGTGCAAATGTTAACGCAAATGTACATGCTATAAATTTAGACAAAAATATTATTGAAAAAGGCAGAATGACAAAACTATTTCGTTTTGAAAGTAATAATAAAGTGCCAGTTGAAAAAGTACAAGCTGGAGACATAATCTGTATTGCTGGTTTAAAAAATGCATCTGTTTCAGATACAATTTCTGACCCATCAGTTATGAATCCACTTTTATCAACTCCTATAGATCCACCAACAATGTCAATTACAATTACTGTTAACACATCTCCTTTAGCAGGTTTAGATGGCACAAAAGTAACATCAACTATGATACGTCAAAGATTAATGGATGAAGCAGAATCAAATGTAGCAATTACGTTTATGGAAAATAACAATAAAGACTCTTTTGAAATTGGTGGCAGAGGTGAATTGCAATTAGGAGTGTTAATTGAGACTATGAGAAGAGAAGGATTTGAAATGTCAGTCTCAAGACCAAGAGTAATTTATAAAGAAGATGATAAAGGTAATAAACTAGAGCCGATGGAAGATGTTACGATTGACGTTGATGAAGAGTTTTCAAGTTCTGTTATTGATAGTATGAATAAAAGAAAAGCAGAAATGTTAGATATGAAAAATGCTGGCTCTAATAAATCTAGAATTTTATTTCGCGTACCCTCAAGAGGTTTAATTGGTTATCAAAGTATGTTTTTGACTCAAACAAGAGGAACAGGCGTTTTAAATAGAATTTTTCATTCTTATGATATTCATAAAGGCCAATTTGCTGGCAGAAGAACTGGTGTATTAATTGCAACAGATACAGGAATATCAGTGGCTTTTGCTTTATGGAAATTACAAGATCGTGGGCCAATGTTTATAGATCCGCAAACAAAAGTATATCAGGGTATGATTATTGGAGAACACACAAGAGAAAATGATTTGGATGTTAATGTTCTCAAAGGTAAGCAATTAACTAATGTAAGAGCATCTGGAACTGATGAAGCAGTCACTCTTATGCCTCCAAGAAAAATGTCATTGGAACAAATGATAGCCTATATTAAAGAAGATGAATTACTAGAAGTGACACCTAAAAACTTAAGATTAAGAAAAAGATTTTTAATTCCTCATGAAAGAAAAAAAGCATCTTAATTTATAATTAAAATTTTATTTACTTTAGTTACCTCTATTAATAATATCTTTTACTAGGACATCTTGACTTACACCTACTTTATATTCTCTATAGATAATAAATAAACCACTTGAAGAAATAATTAAAGAACCAGTTACTTCATAAATATCAGGCAAATCACTAAAAAATAGATAACCAAATATAAAACCAGCTATTAATTGAAAATATTGAAGTGGGGCAAATACACTTGACTCTAAAGTTTTTGAAGCTGCAGTTATACATAAACCACCAGTACCTGCAATTATACCACAGATAAAAAAAATATAGATATCAGAACCTTTTAAGGGAACATAAACATTATACACAAAAAAAGCACTAAGAAAAAGTCCAGTTAAAAAGCCATAAAAAGCAAAAGCT
>JACWEB010000028.1 GCA_014653715.1 Pelagibacterales bacterium SAG-MED31 | reverse complement strand
TTGCTTTAGTACCAATAGAAAATTCACTAGCTGGCAGAGTTGCTGACACTCAAAGACTTATTCCTGACTCAGATCTTAACATTATAGGAGAATATTTCCTAGAGGTTAGACATAACTTACTTGCAATACCGGGAACAAGTTTAGATGATATTAAAAGAATACATAGTCATGAACAAGGAATTGCTCAGTGTCGTAATAAAATTATTAAATTAAAAAAAGAGATGGTTGTAGCTGCAGATACTGCAGGATCTGCAAAAAAAATATCTGAATTGAGTAGTAAGGAAGATGGAGCAATCGCATCTGAACTTGCAGCTGAAATCTATGATTTAGAAATTCTTGAGAGAGATTTTCAAGACTCAAAATATAATGTTACAAGATTTTTAATCATGTCTAAAAACAAAAGTGAAATAAAATCTAATGAAAAAGACCTTTTAACAACTCTTGTGTTTATTGTTAGAAGTATACCTGCGTCTTTGTATAAATGCCTTGGTGGTTTTGCAAGTAATGGAATAAATATTACGAAATTAGAAAGCTATATTCATCCTCAAGGTTTTGATGTTGCGCAATTTTATATAGACTTTGAGGGACATCCAGATGATAATTCTGTAAAATTAGCATTAGAGGAAATGAAATTTTTTTGTAAAGAAATTAAAGTTTTAGGTGTTTATAAAAAGTCCAAATTTAGAAAAAAATAAACATAAAAGGTAAATCACAAGTTATTTTTTTATTCTTTAATGATATAGTAGGTATGGAAGGTTTGAGGGCGAATATCTTGCCAATTCAGTCAGGTCTGAAAAGAAGCAGCTGTAACAAGTCTATTTGGGTCTTATAACCTTCCTTAAAATTATGACAGAAAATTTAGAATATAAAGTACTGGCAAGAAAATATAGACCGCAAAGATTTGCAGATTTGATTGGTCAGGAGACGTTAGTTCAAATTTTAACCAATGCAATTACCAGTAATAGAATTGCAAACGCTTATCTTTTAACTGGTGTACGTGGTGTTGGTAAAACTACAACAGCAAGACTAATTGCAATGAGCTTAAACTGTGAAAACAGAAATGAGTCAAGCTGTGAACCTTGTGGAAAATGTACTTCGTGTAAATCAATTAGATCTGATCATAATTTAGATGTAATTGAAATGGATGCTGCGAGCAAAACTGGAGTTGATGATGTCAGAGAAATTATAGATAATGTTAAATATAAGCCTGTAAATTGTAAATTTAAAATATTTATTATTGATGAGGTTCATATGCTCTCTAAAAGTGCATTTAATGCTTTATTAAAAACACTAGAGGAACCTCCAGAACATGTTAAGTTTATTTTTGCTACAACTGAAGTTAAAAAAATTCCAGTAACAATTTTATCTAGATGTCAACGTTTTGATCTTAAAAGAGTTGAGTCAATAAACCTAGTTAAACATTTAAAAAAAATTTCAAATCTTGAAAAAATTAAAATTGATGATGAAGCCATTGCATTGCTAGTTAGAGCAGGTGATGGGTCAGTAAGAGACTCTATTAGCTTGCTTGATCAAGCAATAATTAATGTTAACATTAATGTTACAGCTGAGACAGTAACAAATATGTTAGGACTTGCTGATAAAGGAAAAATTTATGATCTTGTGGAGTATATAGCTGAAGGAAATGCTTCTAAATCACTATTAATTTATAGAGATTTATATAATTCAGGTGCCGATATTTTGATTATTTTTGAAGAATTATTAAATGCAATTCATTCTATAACACAAATTAAAATATCTCCAGATATCAAAAATGATATTTCGATACCTGAGATTGAAAGACTTAAAGGACATAGTTTTGCCAATCAATTATCTATGAGTGTTCTTGGAATAATGTGGCAAGTTCTCTTTAAAGGATTTCAAGAATTACAAAATGGTTATCATCTTTTTCAACTTGGAGAAATGATAATTATTAGACTTATATATATAAGTGATAATCCAAGGCCTGAAGATTTTAAAAAAAAAACTTTGAATGATCAAAAAGATAATATTCAACCTTTATTAGGAGATAAAGAAATAAAAAAAAAAAATGATTTAAATAATAACTTTAAAACTAATGACTCAATCAAAACAGACGAAATAACAAAATCTTCTTTACTGAAGATTTCTAATTTTAGGGAGTTTGTTGATTTTTTTTATAAAAAAAGAGAAGCTTTACTGCATACTCAGTTATATAATTCAGTCAAGCTTATTTCATTTAAAGAAGGAGAGGTTGTATTAAATAGTTCATCAATTAGGGATCAGCATTTTAATAGAAATGTTGCAAAACTTATTTCTAAATGGACAGGCAGAATTTGGCAAGTTCATTCTTCGGACAGTAATATTGGTGGCTCTTTAGGTGAGGAGGATATAATTAATCAACAAAATGAAATTCAAACTATGAAAAACCATCCAGAGGTAAAAAAAATATTGGAAGCCCTTCCAGGTTTGAGTATATATTCCATTACTGATATTACAGATACTGTTGACGAGACAATAAATGAATTAAGGCCAGAAAATCAAAAGGAGGTATAATGGTAAATATAGGTAATATGATGAAACAAGCTCAGCAACTCCAAAAAAAAATGGCTGATGCTCAAGAAAAGTTAAATTCCATTGAAGTTGAAGGTGTATCTGGAGGTGGAATAGTAAAAGTGACAGCAACAGCTAAAGGAGAAATAAAAAGAATTAAACTTGATGAGAGTTTATTAAAACCAGAAGATAAAGAAATAACTGAAGATTTAATAGTTGCTGCAATAAATGATGCTAAACAAAAAGGTGAAGTAGCAGCTCAAGAAGAAATGAAATCTGTTACAGGTGGATTACCTTTGCCACCTGGAATGAAGTTGCCCTTTTAAATAATGGATGGATCTGCAATAGAGAAATTAATTACTGATATTTCTAAACTACCTGGTTTAGGAAGGCGCTCAGCACAAAGAATTGCACTTTTTTTGTTAAAAAATAAGGATAAATCATTATTACCTTTGATACAAACATTAGAGTCTTCTCATAAACTTATAAGTGAATGCGCAAAATGTGGAAACGTAGATATGATTAATCCATGTAATATTTGTAAAAATTTAAATAGAGACAAGAAGTCGATTTGTATAATTGAAGATGTATCTGATCTGTGGACATTTGAGAGAACAGGGTTTTACAAAGGCTTATATCACGTATTAGGAGGTTCTTTATCGGCAATAAATGGTGTTGGGATAGAAGAACTTACAGTTACAAAACTAATAAATAGAATAAAAGAAAATGAAATCAGTGAAGTTATATTAGCTTTAAGTACCACTATGGAAGGTCAAACAACTACACATGTTATTGCAGATAAATTAGAGTCATTTAAAAATTTGACAGTTACTAGATTAGCACAAGGAATACCAATTGGAGGTGAGGTTCATTATTTAGATGAAAATACTCTCAATACTGCATTTCAATCTAGAAAAAAAGTTATTTAGTTATATTTATGGAAATATTATTAGTTCCTCATCCAGTTTTGCGCCAAAAAGCAAATAAACTGAAATCTGTAACTAAAGAGGATATTAAATTTGCTAATCTTATGATGGAGGTTATGCTTAAAGCCCCAGGTGTAGGTTTGGCAGCAAATCAAGTTGGGATTTTAAAGCAAATTGTTACAATTAATTTCGAAGATAAGGATAATAATAAAAAAGCTAGTTATATTCTTTTTAATCCTAAAATTATTCAATATTCAGTAGAAACTGTAATCATGGAAGAGGGATGTTTATCCCTACCAGAGCAATATGCAGATATAGAGCGACCAAAAGAGATTGTTTTAGAATATATTGATGACAATGAAAAAACTATAAAGAAGCAAATAGATGGTTATGAGGCAAGAATCTTACAACATGAAATAGATCATTTATCAGGAAAATTATTTGTTGATTATTTATCTTCTTTGAAAAGAAACATGTTAATAAAAAAAGTTAAGAAATTAAAAAATTTAAAAAAATAAATGAAAGATAAAAAAATTATTTTTATGGGCACTCCTGATATAGCTGCTCAACATTTAAATATCTTAATTGAAAAAAATTTAACTATAGTGGGTGTTTTTACACAACCTCCAAGAAAAAAAAATAGAGGAATGCGTATTGAAGAAAGTGATGTACATCAAATTGCAAATAAAAATAACATAGAGGTTTTTTATCCGTCCACAATTGATGACACAGTTATACAACAAGTTAAAAGTTTAGAGCCTGATTTAATTATTGTTGTAGCCTATGGCATAATTTTGCCTGCAAAATTTTTAAATATTCCCAAATATGGATGTCTTAATGTTCATGTATCTTTATTGCCTAGATGGAGGGGGGCAACCCCTGTAGAGCACGCATTATTGGCAGGTGATGAAAAAACAGGAATCAGTATAATTAGTATTTCTTCAAAGCTTGATGCGGGGGATATTCTGATGCAAGAGAGTTTTGGAATTGATAAAAATATGAGCAGTGAAGATTTAACTTTAAGCCTTACAAATCTTGGTAAAAAAACATTAATAAAAACCCTCCCACTTTTTTTTGAAAATAAACTTATTGGAATAAAACAAAATGAAACTAAAGTTACTTATTCAAATAAATTTTTGCCCGAAGATAGAAAAATTAATTTTTATAATTCAACTGATGATGTTTATAATCATATACGTGCCCATGGACCAAAACCAGGATCATGGTTTACTTATAAAGGGGAGAGAATAAAAATTATTAAGGCAAAAAAAACCAATGAATTGGGTGAAAGCTCAACAATTTTAAATAAAAAATTTATGATAGCGTGTAAAGATGGAGCTATTCTACCTTTACTTATTCAACGAGAAGGAAAAAAAATAGTCAGCCTGAATGATTTTTTGCGAGGTTTTACTTTTTCAATTCAAGACACATTAAATGTATAATTATAAAATTGTTATCGAGTATGATGGAACTAATTTTGTTGGTTGGCAGCAACAAGTAAATGGTCACTCTATTCAAGCTGCTATTCAACAGGCCCTAGTCAAACTATCAAGTGAAAAAGTAACAATTTTTGGAGCTGGGAGAACAGATGCAGGTGTGCATGCTTATGGTCAAGTAGCTTCTTTCACTCTTAGTAAAAAAATTGACACATATGTAATTAGAGATGGATTAAATCAATATTTAAGGCCTCAACCTATTGCAGTACAAAATGCTGAGATAGTTGATGATGATTTCCATGCAAGATTTTCAGCAAAAAAAAGATGGTATGAATATAAAATTATTAATAGAAGACCCCCACTAACTATCGATGCAAATCGTGCTTGGTGCGTTTATAAAAATTTAGATATTGAAAAAATGAAAAGTGAGTCATCCTCTTTTTTAGGAAAAAATGATTTGAACGCATTTCGTTCTTCACATTGCCAATCTAAAAATAGTATTAAAACAATTGATAGTGTTTTTATTAAAAATAAAGATGAGCATATTATCATTGAAGTTAGTGCTAAATCTTTTTTACATTCTCAGGTTAGAATAATGGTAGGCACACTAGTTGACATTGCTAAGAGCAATATTAACAAGACAGTTTTAGATATTATAAATTCTAAAAATAGAGAGAGTGCTGGTCAAACGGCTCCTGCGCACGGTTTATATCTAAAAGAAATTGAATATTAATTTTATAATTAATTAATTGTTTCGAGACTCTAATAATTTCTTCTTAATTAGTGATAATCCAGTTTCTTGTTTTGATTTATAAGACTCATTAAAAGCTTTTAATTGCCATCCACCAAGACGGCTTTTTAATTCTTCTATATTATTTAATTTCCATTCATTTGATGTATTGTCATCTTTCCATGTTTTTTTATCATCACTAGATCTTCCACATCCGTAACAAAACCCACTTACAGGATCTGTTTTGCAGACACTAATACAAGGAGATTCAATGTTTTTTTGGATCATAGTTAAATAAATATATTTTTTTTTCATCAATTCAAATAAAATACTAAATTAATGGCAAATTTTAATTATTTAAATATTGAAACAGCTTATGAAAAAATTAAGCATTTGCTTGATAAAACTCCATTAATATCAAATGACTACATAAATCAATTATTGGATGCAAAAATCTATTTTAAGTTAGAAAACTTACAAAAAACAGGATCATTTAAATTTCGAGGTGCTACTTATAAAATCAGTAAACTTTCTAAAGAGCAAAAATTAAAAGGTCTTGTCGCATACTCTTCAGGTAATCATGCGCAAGCTGTAGCTTATGCTGCATTACAAAATAATATCAGCGCAAAAATTATTATGCCAAATAATGCACCAAAAATTAAAATTGAAAATACTCTTAAATATAAAGCAGAAGTTATTTTGTATGATCCTCAAAAAGAAATAAGAGAAGAAATAGGGCAAGAAATTGAAAAGAAAGAAAATAGAATACTTATAAAACCTTATGATGATTATGATATTATAGCTGGACAAGGGACGGCCGGATACGAGATTTCTAAAGATCTAGAAAATTTATCTATTATGCCTGACATTTATTTATGTTGTTGTGGAGGTGGAGGTCTAGTAGCAGGTACATCAACTTATTTGAAATATAAATATCCTAGTATTAAATCATATGCCGTAGAACCATATGGTTTTGAAGATACAAAAATTTCTCTCTTT
>JACWEB010000027.1 GCA_014653715.1 Pelagibacterales bacterium SAG-MED31 | reverse complement strand
CATCAGCCTTTAAAACATCACGAAGCTTAAAGTTTTTTTCATAAACTTTAATTTTATTTTTTTTACATAAATCAACAACTTTTTGACGTGTAATTCCCTTTACGCAGTATTGACCTGTAGAAGTATAAACACCATTATTTTTAATGTAAAAAAAATGTGTACTGTTATTTGTAGCAATGTTTCCATTTATATCAAACATTAATGCCTCATCTGCATTTTGTTTTTTTGCTTCAATACAGGCTATGATACAATTAAGTTTACTTAATGAGTTTATCCTTGGATCTTGAACATTATGAGGTCCACGAATGGTTTTTACAGTTTTTAAAACTAATCCCTTTGTGTAAACTGACTCCTGAGGCTGTTTATATTCAGGTATAACTACTATGGTAGGTTTTGAAATAGTAAATGCAGGGTCCTGATAAGGAGTACTTTTTATACCTCTTGAGACAACTAAACGCAAGTGCACATCTGTTTTCATACTATTAACTTTAATTGTATCAAATAAAATTTTACTTATTTCTTTTTTTGTTAAATGAATTTTAAGATCGATTTTTTTTGCATCTTCAAATAACCTATCTAAATGATCTTTTAGAAATAAAAATTTTTTATTATGATATCTTATTCCACTCCAACAACCATCACCTAGCAAGAATCCTGAGTCAAATACAGAAATTTTAGCTTTGTCTCTGGTATAAAATTTATTATTTACAAATATTTTTATTTTTTTATTTCTTTTATCTTTAATGTAATCATGACTTGATGGCATAAAGATATTAATAATAAAATAAAGGGTAGAAATCTACCCTTTATTTCAAAAGAACGAGATATTACAAATACAAGGAGTTTATGCCACGTTCTTAACTTTATCTTGAGCTTTATTAATGGCTTGATCAATATCTTTAATAATGTCATCAATATGCTCTATACCGACAGATAATCTAATATAACCAGGTGTTACTCCGGCACGAATTTGATCTTCAGTGCTTAATTGTGAATGCGTTGTTGATGCAGGATGTATTGCAAGTGTCCTTGCATCTCCAATATTTGCAACATGATAAATTAATTCAAGACTGTCTATAAATGTTTTTCCTGCTTCTGTGCCACCATCTAGTTCAAATCCTACTAATGGGCCATTACCATCCTCAAGATATTTTTCAGCTCTTTCTTTATTTATTCCAAGTTGATATTTTGGATGAATTACTCGATTTACATTTTTTTTACTAGTAAGATAGTCTGCAACTTTTTCTGCATTGTCTTGATGTTTTTTGAAACGTATTGGAAGTGTTTCTAATCCTTGAATAAAATTAAAAGCATTAGTTGGCGAAAGTGCAGCCCCTAAATCACGCAATAATACAAATCTTGCCCTTACAGCATAAGTAATATTCGCTCCTAATACTTCTGGCACAACTTTACCTAATACCCAACCCCAATAATTTGGATCTGGTTGATTATACAATGGTTGACGCTCTGGAAATTGTGTCCAATCAAAATTACCACCATCAACAATTATCCCACCAATAGAAGTTCCATGCCCTCCAATCCATTTAGTCAGTGAATGCACAACTATTGCCGCTCCATGCTTAATAGGTTTGCAACTGATTGGTGCCGCCGTATTGTCTACAATAAGCGGCACACCAATTTTTCTGCCTAATAATGCTACTTCCTCAATAGGAAACACATTTAGTTTAGGATTAGGAAGCGTTTCTGCATAAAAAGCTCGTGTTTTCTCATCAGATAATTTTATAAATGATTCAGGGTCTTTAGGATCTGCAAATCTCACTTCTATTCCGAGCTGCTTAAACGTATTAGCAAACTGATTCCAAGTTCCTCCATAAAGATCTGTTGAAGAAACTATATTGTCACCAGCTTTACATAAATTTTGTATAGCAAAAGCTGAAGCAGCTTGACCTGATGATACAGCTAATGCAGCTAATCCACCTTCTAATTGAGCAATTCTTTCTTCAAGTACTGCTGTAGTAGGATTCATTATACGTGTATAGATGTTACCAAGCTCTTTTAAGGAAAATAAGTTACTTGCATGTTCCTGACTATTAAATTGATAACTTGTTGTTTGATAAATAGGTACAGCTACTGAGTTTGTTGTTTCGTCTCTTCTATAAGAACCACCATGAAGAGCAATTGTTTCTGGGTGTAAAGATTTTGTAGTCATTTTGAGTCCTTTCTCTTTAGTACTAGTTATATTGTTAAACGGCGTACAATCTGAAAATCAAATACCGATTATTTATTTATAGAAATATTTTTTATAAAATATAGATAAATAAGTATATATTTCTTATATTTTCTTATATATAACTTAAAAAAAGAATAATATTCTAAAACATGGATGATATAGATAAAAAAATACTAGAAGAACTTCAAAAAAATTCTTCCCAACCTCTGTCTGAGCTTTCTAAAAAAGTTGGTTTATCTAATACGCCTTGCTGGAATAGAATTAAAAAATTAGAAGAAGATAAAATAATAAAATCTAAATCAATTATTATAGATAATAAAAAAATTAATTTATCTATTACTGTTTTTTTATCTATATCTATCCAAAATCATTCTGAGGTATGGTTAAAAAATTTTCAAAAAGTCGTACACAAATATGACCAAATAATTGAAGTTCATCGATTGACTGGAAGTAATAGCGATTATCAAATAACTATTCTTTCTCCATCAATAGAAGAATATGATAAATTTCAGCAATTATTGATAAAAGAAATTGAGTGCACAAATATGTCTTCACATATCTCTCTTCAAACAATTAAAAAAAGCGATAAATATCCATTAAATTTCGTTTAATTTATTTATTTGAGTAATTTTTTTTAAAATATACAAAGCCAAAATGATAAATAGAAACTTATTTATTTTATCTATTGGTCAGATTTTCTCTTTTACCTCACCAGTTGTTAGCATCTTACTAAGTGGTATTATTGGATCTGCGATGACAGAGGTAAATTATTTGGCAACTTTACCAACAGCTCTCATGATTGTGGGTACTGCATTTGGCTCATTAATAGCTTCTAAAATAATGAAAATGAAAGGTAGAAAATTTGGATTTTCTCTAGCTGCCATAATAAATAGTTTATTTTCCTTATTTTGTGCTTATGCAATTTTAATTAATAGTTTTACTTTATTTTGTTTAGGTAATTTAATAATTGGTTTTTCAGTTGCATTTGCTCAACAATATCGTTTTGCAGTTACTGAGTCAGTAGAAAAATCTAATATACCCAAAGCTATTTCTCTAATTCTATTATTAGGAATTGTTTCTTCATTGTTAGGCGCTAATATTGTCTCAGTTACAAAAGATTTTCATTACACAACATTTGTAGGTTCATATATTTCAATGTCACTTTTAACCATTATTCCTTTCTTCTTTTTTATTTTTTACATAAATGAAGAAAAAATTGAATCAAAAGTATTTAAGTCACAAAAATCAATATTTGAATTACTATCTAATAAAAATATTCAATTATCAATCTTAAGTGCAGGGGTAGGTTACACTACAATGAGCACGTTAATGACTGCTACTCCAATTTCTATGAATATGATGCATGGTTTCAGTCTTTTCTCTACTGGAATAGTACTTCAAATGCATGTTGTAGGAATGTTTTTACCTTCATTAATTACTGGTGACTTGATTAAGAATTTTGGACATAAAAAAATGATATATGCTGGTGTTTTTATATTACTTATTACAATTATTATACATTTTAATTTTGAAACATATTACGGATATATGATTGGTTTAATATTGTTAGGATTAGGATGGAATTTTTTATTTGTTTCTGGAACAAGTCTTCTAGTTGTTTCTTATAATAAAGAGGACAAATTTTTAGCTCAAGGACTCAATGATTTTGTAGTTTTTTCATCTCAAGCCTTAGGATCTTTATCTGCCGGAATAATTCTTTTTTCAACAAGTTGGAAGTCTCTTAATTTAATGTGTTTACCGTTATTAATTATTCTTTTATTGTTTTCCTTATTTAATAAAAAGAAAGTAAAAAATGCACAATAAGAAAGTAGGTTTTATAGGAGCTGGCTATATGGGGTATGGTATGGCAAGCAATTTAATAAAAGATTTTGATTTATACGTCATAGCTCATAAAAATAGAGAGCCTATTGATAAACTTGTAAATGAAGGTGCAAAAGAAGTTTCAAGTTATAAGGAATTTTTTGAACATAATATCAATTGTTTAATGATTTGTGTAACAAATACTCCTATTGCTATTAAAATTGCTGAAGAATTAATTTTTTTAATTAAAGACGAAATACTAATTATTGATTTAACAACACATGATAAAAATGGTACTTCAAAAATCAAAAAAATTTTTAATACTCCAAAAATAAAATACACAGTTAACCCCGTAATGGGTGGACCAGTTCAAGCGAAAGAGGGTATACTTGGAGGTATTTGGGGTGGTGACTCTAAAAATTTTATAGAATCAAAGAATTTTCTTAAATCTTTTTGTAAAAATGTTTTTAATTTTGGATCTGTAGAGAAAGCAGCAAAGGCTAAATTATTATCTAATTTTTTAGCACTATTAACTACTACTGCAGTTATTGAATTTTTCAGATCTGCTAAAAAGCTTGATATTGATATAAATCTTTTATGTGATGTTGCTAAATTGGGATCTGGAAACTCAGGTGCACTAAACAGAATTGCTGATAAAGCTCTTCAGGGTGACTTAAAAGGTTATGTATTTTCTGTAAATAATGCCTTTAAAGATTTAACCTATATTAATGACTTACTAAAAGATTCAAATAATGCTGAGAAATTATCAAAAATAGCTATGAATTTTTATTCTTCAGCTAAAGATAAAGGTATGGGCGATCTTCTAGTAAGTGAACTTATTGAAAAAGAATATTAATTTATTAATGAGCAAATTAATCCCAATAATATACATGATAGGTGTATTTTTATTAGTTCTTCCAAGTTTTATAAAATCCAATCATAATTTAAAAACATTTTTAACTAATCTTAGTATATGGGTTTCACTAATATTAATAATATTATCATTATATTATTTGTTTAAATTATTTTCTTAACCTATAAATTATGAACAAAATTATTCAGAATAGTCTTTTTTACGTTGTTGTATTTTCTATTACTTATTTTATTTATGTGTACCCATTTGAAATTTTAAATGAATTACTTTTTAATGAAATATCTAATAGAAGAGTTTCTTTTTATTATACAATTATAATATCTATTCTTATCATATTTTATTTTCGATCTTTTGAATCATTAAAACCACTTCGTTTTTTTATTTTTGAAGGCATGGGTATTGGTTTTATTAGCTTCTGGGTAGTAACTTTTTTTTATTTTCTTAGTTTTTTTATGCCAGATTACGCTTATTTACTTGGTTTACTTTCTTTATTTGTCATAATTATTTTAACTTTAATATCTTTCTATTATGGAAGCAAAATATTTACAAAGGAATTAAATATTAATTCTCATAAGCTTCAAAAAAATCATTCATTCATTTTCATAAGTGATATTCATTTAGGATCAAATAATAAAAAACATCTAATCAAAATTATATCACAAATAAAAAAGTTTGAATTTGATTTCATTTTATTAGGAGGTGATTTAATTGACTCTTCTAAAGTTGATTTAAATTTTTTAGAAGAATTTAAGCAGTTTGATTGTCCCATTTATTTTGTTACGGGAAATCATGAGTATTATATTAAAAATTCAAATGACTTCATTCAGAATTTAAACCAATATAATATTCAACATATATCAAATAATTCAAAATTGTTTGACGATATCAATTTGATAGGTATTGATGATAATATTTCTAATGATAAACAAATTGAAATAGTAAATAATAATATAAAGAAAGAAAATTTTAACTTATTATTAATTCATAAGCCATCTATTTGGTTAAGCATTAGAGATAATATTGATTTGATGCTTTCTGGACATACTCATAATGGTCAAATTTTCCCTTTTAATTTTTTTGTTAGATTACAGTTTAAATTTAAATACAATCTCTACAATTATAATAATGCCAATCTTTATGTTTCTTCTGGATCAGGTCCATGGGGCCCTAAAATGAGATTAGGAACTTTTAATGAAGTTATTTTATTTAATTTATCACCTAATTAGTATTAAATTTGTTTAGTGAATAATAATTTTATTGGTATTTTTTTAGGTTTTGTGGGTTATACTATATTTGTTTTTTTAGACTCTATAATTAAAAAATATTTAATTCAAGATTACCCAGTTTTAGAAATCAATTTTTATATTTGTCTTTTTAGTTTAATTCCAATTTCTTTAGCCTTACATTTTATTAGTGGATGGAAAGTCTTAAATAATAATAAAATTCATATTCAAGTACTCAGAGGAATATTGGGTTTAATTTGTGCTGCTATTATTATCAATTCTTTTAGAGAGCATGCGTTTAGTGAAATATACCCAATATTATTTAGCGCACCTCTAATTCTAACTATTTTTTCTTATTTTATTTTAAAAGAAAAAGTTGGACCTCGAAGAATAGCAGCAGTTTTAGTTGGTTTTATTGGTGTATTAATAGTTAGTAGACCAGGAACTATGCATTTTACTTTTAGTTTGTTTCTTTTATTTATAGGGGCAATTATTTTAGCTGTTAATGTTTTACTTGTTAGAATGTATGCTAACAATCAGTCTTCAA
>JACWEB010000026.1 GCA_014653715.1 Pelagibacterales bacterium SAG-MED31 | reverse complement strand
TGATAGATTGGATTATGTTTCACCGATGTGCCAAGAACATGCTTTTGCATTAGCTACAGAAAATCTATTAAAAATAGAAGTCCCTCAAAGAGCTCAGTATATAAGAGTTATTTTTGCTGAAATTACTAGACTATTAAATCACTTACTAAATATCCCCGCTTATGCAGCAGATATTGGTGCAGTGACTCCATTCTTGTGGTGTTTTGAAGAAAGAGAAAAGCTTCTTCAATTTCATGAAGCTGTATCTGGAGCAAGATTCCATGCTGCTTACTTTAGACCTGGAGGTGTACATCAAGATATGCCTGAAGGTATGGAAGAAAAGCTTAATGCTCATTTTAAAATTTTACCTAAATTTATTGATGATCTTGAAGAGCTTTTAACAAACAATAGAATTTTAAGACAAAGATCTGTCGATATTGGAGTTATATCAAAAAAAGAAGCTATTGAATGGGGATGCACAGGTCCAGTATTAAGAAGTGCTGGTGTGGCGTGGGATTTGAGACGTTCACAACCATATGATGCAAAATTTGTAGTGAAATCAAAGTAAGCTAAGATACTGACGAAAATCAAAGATATAATAGCAAAATTAGTTGCATTACTAAAAGAATTTTTTTTAGAAAATAATCCGTACATCAAACAAGCAATAGCAAGTATCGCAAGACTAACTTCAGGAACAATTAAAATACTTATTAAATTATTTTCCATTGGCTATCTCATAGTTAGATATAATTAATTCTAGAGGCAATCTCATTGGGTCAATAAACATATTTGGAAAGATGCCTATGAAAATTACTGCTATCGCTAATGGTATTAGTATAAATTTTTCTCTAAGATTTAAATCTGATATTTCCTTTAATTTTTCATTTTCAATCACGCCAAATATAATTCTTTTGTATAAATAAAGCATATAAACTGCTGATAAGACAATTCCTGATGCAGCTCCAATTACTACGATACTTGAATATTTAAAAGCGCCAACTATCACCAAGAATTCTCCAATAAAACCACTTGTGCCAGGCAGGCCAACAGAGCCTAGCATAAATATCATAAATACAGTTGCATAAATTGGCATTCTATTAACCAAACCACCATAAAAATTAATGTCTCTAGTATGCATTCTGTCATAGATCACACCTACACAAAGAAATAGTGCTCCAGATACTACTCCATGACTAATCATTTGAATCATCGCTCCCTCAAGACCTTGTGAATTTACAACAAAAATTCCTATAGTTACTAAACCCATATGAGCCACTGAAGAATAAGCAATTAGTTTTTTAATATCAGTTTGAGCTAGAGCAACTAACGAGGTGTAGATCACAGCAATTATACTTAGTGTCATCACCATGGGAGCAAAATATTCTGATGCTTCAGGAAACATACCAAGAGAAAATCTAATAAAACCGTAACCTCCCATTTTTAAGAGTACTCCAGCTAATATTACTGATCCAGCCGTTGGTGCTTCTACGTGAGCATCTGGTAACCAGGTATGAAAAGGCCACATAGGTATTTTTACTGCGAAAGATGCGAAGAAAGCCAACCACAGGTATAGCTGAATATTTCTTGCAAAGTAATTTCCCTGTAATTCTGCTATGCTCATAGAGTTTGATAATTGATAAATAACAACAATAGCTATTAGCATTAGTACAGAGCCCAGCAAGGTATACAAAAAGAATTTAAAAGATGCGTAAATTCTTCGATCGCCACCCCAAATACCAATTATTAAATACATTGGAATCAAAACTGCTTCAAAGAAAATATAAAAAAGAAGAATATCTACGGAAGCAAACATCCCTATCATTACAGTTTCTAGAAATAAAAAAGCCAACATGTATTCCTTAACTCTTTTTTTAACGCTCTTCCAACTTGACAGGATGCATAGAGGCGTTAAAAAAGTACTCAGGATAATCATAAAAAGTGATATTCCATCAATTCCAACATGATAATAAAAATTAAAATCACTGAACCATCTAAATTTTTCTTCAAATTGATAACCAGGTTTGCTGTTATCAAATTGAAGCCAAATTAATAAACTTAAAAGAAAAACGCCAACTGAAGTCCACAAAGCTACATTTTTAATATTATTTAAAGAGTTTTCATCTTCTTTTATTAAAAGAATTACCAAGGTACCTAAAAGAGGGAGGAATATTGTCAGAGATAATAGAGGAATATCAGTCATTTAATAATATATGAACCAAGTTAAAATTATTACTAAGCCACCTAACATGGCAAATGCATAATGATATAAATATCCAGATTGAAAACGACTTAAATAGTTTGAAGTCAAAGCAACTATTTTAGAAATTCCATTTGGCCCATATCCATCAATAATTTTTTCATCACCTCTTTTCCAAAATAAATTTGCAAGCAAAAAATAAGGTTTAATAAAAATTGAATTGTAAAGCTCATCTATATACCATTTATTTAAAGAAATAGAATAAAGAGGGTCTAAATTGTGAGCTAAATTTTTTGGTAAATTATTTTTATAAAAATATATTAGTGCAGCTAACATTACGCCCATAGCCACTGAACTTTTTACAATGAGTGTTTGAATAAAAGGTAAATAGTAGTGTTTGCCTTCATGAAGAACAAGAGAGTCCCCCCAAAACACATATTGCATTTTACCAATATAATAATCAGAAAAAAAGATTCCCATGAATATAGAACCAAATGCTAATAATGATAATGGGAATGTCATTACTAAAGGAGATTCATGAACATGATCAAAGGTTTTGTTATCTAATCTTTTTTCTCCATGAAAAGTCATGAAAAGTAATCTCCAAGAATAAAAGGCAGTTAATAGAGCTGTCAAAATTCCTATCGTATAAGCAAAAGTTGCCATTGAAGAATCAGAATAGTAAGCATTTTCTAAAATACTTTCCTTTGAATAATAACCAGAAAAATATGGGAAGCCTATAATTGCCAAAGAACCAATCCACATCATGGTGCCAGTGAAAGGAATTTTTTTAAATAGTCCTCCCATTTTGCGCATATCTTGCTCATGATGCATTGCATGTATTACAGAGCCAGCAGATAAAAATAATAGAGCTTTAAAAAACCCATGTGTCATTAAATGAAATATAGAAGCATTGTAAGCTCCTAATCCTGCAGCAAAAAACATATAGCCAAGTTGACTGCATGTTGAATAGGCAATTACTCTTTTTATATCATTTTGAGTAAGAGCAATAGTTGCAGCAAAAATTGCAGTTGTGGCTCCAATAAATGTAATAAATAAATTTGTAACTTCTGCATATTCAAATAAAGGACTCATTCTTGCAACCAAGAAGACTCCAGCGGTTACCATCGTTGCTGCATGAATAAGAGCAGATACTGGGGTAGGACCCTCCATGGCATCTGGCAACCAGGTATGCAAACCTAATTGAGCTGACTTTCCCATGGCGCCAATAAATAATAAAAAACATAAAATATCTATGGTGCTAAAACTTAATCCTAAAAAAGGGGTACTGTGGTCTTTAAAATCCTCAGCGTTATTAAAAATTACATCAAATTCTATTGAGCCAAAAATAAAAAAAACTCCTGCAATACCGAGTGCATAACCAAAATCACCTATTCTGTTTACAAGAAAAGCTTTAATAGCAGCATTATTAGCTGACGACTTATGATACCAAAATCCTATTAATAAATACGAGGCTAAACCAACACCCTCCCATCCAAAAAACATTTGTAATAAATTGTTGCTGGATACAAGCATCAACATAAAGAAGGTAAATAAACTTAAGTATCCCATAAATCTTACTTTAGAGGGATCTTCATTCATATAACCTACTGAGTAAAGATGAACGCAAGCAGATACACTACAAACAACAATAAACATTGTTGTAGTTAACGCATCTAATCTTATTGACCAATCAGCTACAAAGTTTCCTGAAGTAAACCAGTTAATAATATGAATAACCTGAGTATCCTTTTCACCTAAATAAGAAAAAAATAAAATCCACGATAAAATAGCTGATATAAATAAAAAAGAAGTTGTTATTATTTGAGATACTTTAAAATTAAAATTTTTTCCAAAAAAGAAACAAAACAAAAAACTAATAAGAGGAAGAAAAATAACCAAATGAGCCATAAAGATATTTTTATCCTTTTAATTTATTTATTTTACTAACCTCTATAGAACCTAAATTTCTATAAAAAACTACCAAAATGGCTAAACCAATTGCTGCCTCTGCTGCTGCTACGGTTAACGTTAGCATTGCAAATATTTGTCCTGAAATATCATTTAGAAATGCAGAAAAAGATATTAAATTTATATTTACAGATAAAAGTATAAGTTCAATTGACATTAAAATAATAATAACATTTTTTTTGTTAAGAAAAATACCAAGCACACCAATTGTAAAAATGATTGCTGCAAGAAATAAATAATGCTCAAGATAAATCATTCAAATTCCCTCTCCTAATTTTATCTTTTTCTTCTCAATAGCGTTGTTGGCATTTATGTAATTTTGTTGAGATATATTTTGTCTCTTAACTTGACCTCTATCTCTTAATGTTAGAGTGATTGAACCAACCATTGCTACTAAAAGGATTAAGCCACTAATTTGAAATAAATAAAAATACTCAGTATATAAAACTTGACCAATTAATTTAGTATTTTCTATTTCATTCATAACGGGTGACTCGACAAATTTTGATAATGAATTTACAGAGAATGATTTTGTAAGAAATAAAATACCTAATTCAATTATTAGAACTATTCCTAATAAAGCTCCGAAAGGTAAATATTGAAGAAAACCCTCTCTTAATTTTACAAAATTTATATCAAGCATCATTACAACAAATAAAAAGAGTACTGCAACTGCACCAACATAGACTACGACTAAAATCATAGCTAAAAATTCTGCTCCCAATAAAACAAACAAACCAGATGCATTAACAAAACTTAAAATTAAAAACAAAACTGAATGAACTGGATTTCTTGCACTAATAACCATTAATGCAGAGATAACCGCAACAAGAGAAAAAACATAAAATGTAATTGAGTAAAGATACATTAACGATATTTTCGATCTAAATAGATATTTTGCGCAATTTCTTGCTCCCAACGATCACCATTTTCCAAAAGTTTTTCTTTGGTATACATGAGTTCTTCTCTTGTTTCAGTTGCAAATTCAAAATTTGGACCTTCTACAATTGCATCAACAGGACATGATTCTTGGCATAATCCACAATAAATACATTTGCTCATATCAATGTCATACCTCGTAGTTCTTCTACTACCATCGTCTCGTGGTTCAGCCTCTATGGTAATAGCTTGTGCAGGACACACTGCTTCACATAACTTACATGCAATACATCTCTCTTCACCACTTGGATATCTTCTAAGAGCATGTTCTCCCCTAAATCGTGGACTCAAAGGTCCTTTTTCATGAGGATAATTAATAGTTACCTTAGCTTTAAACATGTACTTTAAAGTTAAAAACATACCCTGAAAAAGTTCAAATAGAGTAAAAGATTTAATATATTTAATCATAGTGAATTAGGTACCATATCAAAGATCATTAAAAAACCAGCAGTTAGAACCACCCACAACAGTGAAAGAGGTAAGAAAATTTTCCAACCAAGTCTCATTAGTTGATCATATCTGTATCTTGGAAAAGTTCCTCGAACCCATATAAACAAAAACAAAATAAATATAACCTTTAAAGTAAACCAAACCACGCCAGGAATTACATTTAAAGGAAATATATCAAATGGTGGTAGCCAACCTCCCATAAACAATATGACTGTCATAGAGCTCATCAATATCATACTTGCATATTCACCAAGAAAAAATAAAACAAACGAGGCAGATGAGTATTCGGTAAAAAATCCAGCAACTAAAGTTGACTCATCTTCTGGTAAATCAAATGGAAGTCTGTTGGTTTCAGCTAAAGCTGAAATAAAAAAAACTACAAACATAGGAAGTAGAGGAATTGCAAACCAAACATTTTGTTGAGCCTCAACTATTTTAGAAAGATTTAATGAACCAACACATAATAGTACTGTGATAATAACGAAACCTATTGATACCTCATAAGACACCATTTGAGCAGCTGATCTCAAAGCTCCCAAAAAAGGATATTGAGAATTACTCGCCCAACCTGCCATTATAATTCCGTAGACACCCAAGGATGAAACAGCAAACAAGTACATTATTCCAACGTTTATATCTGCTATAACCCAATTAGGAGCAAAAGGAATTACTGCCCATCCTGCTAAACTAAGAACCATAGTAATTATAGGTGCTAATAAAAAAACTACTTTATTGGAATTAGCAGGTACAATATTTTCTTTTGTTAGCAATTTAAGAGCATCAGCAAAACTTTGAAGTATACCAAAAGGACCTACTACGTTTGGACCTCTACGAAGCTGAATAAGAGCTAACACTTTTCTTTCTGCATAAACTAAAAAAGCTACAGAAATTAATACAGGCATTAGAACTGCTAATATTTGAGCAATGATAATAGATCCTGGAAATATTAAATCATTTAATAGTGAAAAACTATTCATGAAGTTTAGCCTTATTAAGTATTTCATGCGTGCAATTAGCCATAGTTTCTGATGCTCGAGATATTGAATCATTCATATAAAAATTGTTGATATTATAAGATAAGTTTTGGTCTTTTATATCCTCTTTAGATGAAAAAGATAAATTTGAAGAATTATTAATTTCTAATAATTCGAGAAAAATTTTATTTTCATTAATTAATGCCTTTCTTACATCATTAAGATTATTAAATTGAATATCACAATTAAGAAGATCGCTTAATACTCTAAATATTTTCCATTCCTCTTTAGCGTCACCAAGTGGATTGTGACAACGTGATGTCTGAATTGTCCTACCTTCGATATTTATAAAAGTAGAAGATTTTTCGGTATAAGCTGGAGTAGGTAAAATAATATTTGCATATTGGGCATTAACATCTCCATGATGACCAAAGTATACCACAAAAGATTCTTCTAAAGATTTTGGATTTATCTCATCTAAACCTAATAAAAATACAACAGGTTTATTTAAAACAATTTCTTCTTTAAGTTTTTTTTCCAAATCTCCATCAAAAACTTTATTTACAAAACCAAGCTCTAATGAACCTACTCTTGATATATCTTGATTTAATATATTAAGAGGATTGAATGACTCTGAAAAATTTGGTAATTTTTTTGCAATTTCAGCACAAGTTTTTAATACTGAGGAACCCTCACTTGTATTAATGGCTGATGTGCCGATAATAATAATTGGATTTTTAGCATTGAAAAGTATTTCTGAAAATTCAGATTTATTATCTAAAATTTCATTAAGCCCGCCTAATGATTCAGAAATTTTATCATAAGCATAATTGAGATCAAGGGCTGGTCCAATCAGCCCTACTTTACAGTTATTATCTATAAAAGCTTTTCTTATTCTTGCATTTAAAACACTTGCTTCCCATCTAGGGTTCGACCCAACTAAAAGTATCGCATCAGCATTTTCAACTTCTTGAATAGAAGAGTTGAATTTATAACTTTCATTTTGACCATGAATAATTTGTGCATTATCAAATCTACAATCATACATATCAGAACCTAAACCTTCTGAAAAAAGTTTTGATGCAATTATAGTCTCAGCATCTGTAAATTTTCCAGATAAAGTTATTGTTTTATCTTTTCCCCTTATATTAATTTCATCTTTGATTTTGTTTAACGCACTGTCCCAATCGGAAACATTTAATTTATGATTCTCTTTTATGTAAACCTTATCTAATCTTTGCCTTGAAAGACCATCTATGGCAAATCTTGTTTTATCACTTATCCATTCTTCATTTGTATCTTCATTGATGCGAGGCAGGACCCTTAAAACTTGCTTCCCTCTAGTATCAACTCTTATACTAGATCCAACCCCATCAAAAACA
>JACWEB010000025.1 GCA_014653715.1 Pelagibacterales bacterium SAG-MED31 | reverse complement strand
GAATACCTCTTTTGCCTGGAAATTTTTCTACATCAAAGAAGTCAGCCATGCTAGATGGTTTATCACCAGGGAAAGCATCTGGATCATAAAATACAACGTAAGTCCAGAAAATTTGTGGAACACAACAATCCCAACCAGAGTGATATTCTAGACCATTATTTTCCATATCTTCCAACATTGACTCACCGTCAGGTCCTGGAGTTGATAGATCAGCAATTTCTGAAGTAATGTCCTCAAATAAACCTTCATCACAACCAGTGATTGCATCACCTGGAAGAACGTCTACTAAGTCCCATGTTACACTTCCACTTTCAACCTGAGCTCTAACTTCACCTAGACCACCATTGTAGTTTTCGAATTGTATAGAGCTTGGATCTGTATAAGTATCAGCATAAGCTTTTTGTTGACTTTCTGTATAAGCACCACCCCATGATGCAACTGTAACTGCCTTAGCAGAAAAAGATGCAACGGCAAAAGATGCTATTAAGAAAACTTTAAGTAATTTTGACATATGTTTCCTCCTGTTTTAAATTATTTAATCTTAAGATTATATGTCGATATATAAGAACCTATTAACATGTAGGAAAACTAAAAAAAAGGGCAAAAATAGCGCAGTTTTTGGTAATATTTTTATTTTGGAAGGTCTAAAGCTCTTATATCGTTAGGATTCCAATTTAATTTAATTGAATCACCTTCATTATAATTAAAAGAACCTTCGTTTGGAACCTTTACAATAAACTCATTATTTCCACATACATCAAGTCTAACCCTGATATGATCTCCTAAATAAATCAGTTCTTCAACCTTGCCAGTGAAAACATTTTCACCATTGCCTTCAGATAATAATGAAACTCTCTCAGGTCTAACAGAAAGTTGAGTTTTATCTCCAACATTACCAACATTTATTTTTAATGCTTTAACAGTGCCAGCTCCATTATCAAGCTCAACAGAACAATAATTATTTTCCATACTTTTTATTGTACCCGTCATCCTGTTATTTTCACCAATAAATTGAGCAACAAAAGAATTTTCTGGTTTTTCATACAAAATATCTGGTGTGGATAATTGTTGAACTACACCGTCATTAAAAACAGCAATTCTGTTTGACATAGTAAGAGCTTCACTTTGATCATGAGTTACATAAACTACAGTAATACCTATTCTGTCATGTATGTGTTTTATTTCATATTGCATTTGTTCTCTAAGATTTTTATCTAAGGCACCAAGAGGCTCATCCATTAAAACAAGTCTTGGCTCAAACACAAGAGCCCTTGCTAATGCTACTCGTTGTTGTTGTCCACCAGATAATTGTGCAGGAAAACGAGTACCAAATTCACCAAGCTCAACCATATCAAGTGCTTTTTTAACTTTTTCTTTTGTTTCCTGCTTTGACATTTTTCTAACTTCAAGTGGAAAAGCTAGGTTTTCTTGAACACTCATATGAGGAAATAGGGCATAGTTTTGAAAAACCATTCCTATCTCTCTTTCATAGGGAGGAATTTTACTAATCGGCATTCCATCAAGAAAAATTTCTCCATTTGTTGGAGTTTCAAAACCAGCAAGCATCATAAGTGTTGTAGTTTTTCCTGACCCTGAAGGACCAAGCATTGTTACAAACTCACCTTTTGCGATATCTAAATTTAAATTTTTAACTACAAGTACTTCACCATCATAACTTTTGTCAATTTTCTCAAATTTTACGAAAGTTTTTTCTATTTCTAAATTCATTATTTTAAACTATTTTTTAGTTGTTGTAGTGTGAATACCTGTCATAAGAGCAATAGTCAAAAAAAAATTGATATAATATGAATATTTTAGGAATAGTATTTGCTTTAGCAGCAGGAGTTTTTTTTGGCATTATAGGTCCAGTTACAAAAACTGCCTATAATCTTGGCGCAGGTATTGGTCTAGCTATATTCTTACGTTATATTATTGCTTTATTAATTGTATCCCCTTTAATTCCTTATCAAAAAAATTTAATAAAAACATATAAAGAAAATTTAAATAACTTCCTTTTAATTACAATCGCTTCAATAATGCTTACAACAGGATTGCTAATATCAGTAACCTATATAAATGTAAGTTTAACAATTATTATTTTTTGCACCTATCCAATAATAGTTCTAATAATATCAATATTTATTACTAAAGAAAAAATAAAAAATATAATTAAATTTTTATTTGTTACTACTTTTATTGGACTTTTCCTTGCATTAAGTCCTTCATCAGAAAGTCTTAAAGCTCAAGGTATAATTTTTGCTTTAATTGCATCTTTGGGTGCATCAATAATGATTGTAACAAATCAAACAATGTCAAAAAAAAATATTTCACCTATACAAATAAATATCTTTATTAATTTTTTTAATACAATTTTCTTTTTTGTGATTTTAAGTATTTTTTTTAAAATTGATGTTGATGTAAGTCTTAATGCTTTTTTAATTTTACTAATACCTTCTTGTTCTTATGCAATTGCATTGTTTCTTCAACTATTAGCAATTCCGAAAATAGGGCAAACAAATACTGCCTTATTTTTATATTTAGAACCTATTACAGGAATATTCGGGGCTGTTTTAATTCTCAATGAACAATTATCTTCAATTCAATTATTAGGAACGGCTATTGTTTTGATAAGCCTTGCAGCATCTACTTTTGTAACAAGGAAAATTTAAAAATGATTTTTCATAAAGTTTAACCAATTTTTACCAGCTATTTTGTAAGCAATTTTTTCATTAATACCATTTAAAATCATTTCTGATAGAAAGATAGATATATCTTCAGGTTTAGAATACCAAGAAACAGGTTTAGGCCAACTTGCGTTTTTATCTTTAGACTCTCCATAATCAATTTTTTTTGTCCATTTTCCATTTCGCATCCACATAACTACACTATCTGGCCAATTCATACATAGATCGGACCCAATACCAATATTATCTTCCCCCATCAAATTAACTAACATCTTAATCATCTGACAAAAATCTTCTAACTTGCAATCACCATGATTTTTTAAATGATAGGGGTATAGACTTAAACCTATAAAACCATTTTTACTTGCTAACTGATTCAAAACTTCATCATCAATATTTCTAATTGATTGGTGAAAAAAATTAGGATTAGCATGAGAAATCGTAACAGGTTTTTTTGAAAAATTTATTGCATCTAAACAAGTTTTTTTTCCTGCATGACTTAAATCCACAATCATTCCTAAGCGATTCATTTCTTCAATTACTTGTTCACCAAATCTTGAAACACCTGAATCATTTTTTTCATAGCAACCACCTGCTAAAGGAGTTTGATTATTATATGTTAGTTGCATAAAACGCAGACCCTTATTAAAAAACTGCTCTACCAAAAAAATATCATTAGCAATTGGAGCAGAATTTTGAAAACCATAAATTATACCAATTTTACTTGTTTTTTTAGCCTCCATAATGTCTGAAGATTTTTTAACATGAACCAATATATCTCTATTTGATTGAATAAGATTATCCCAGTAATCGATCTTCTCAAATGACTCTTTTGTATCTTCCCAATAGACCAGAGTAGCATGAATAGCTGTTAAGCCACCGGCATGAGCCTTTTCAAGCAAGTCTCTATTCCAGTTGACATATTCAAGACCATCTATGAGTATTGTATCATTATCCATTTTATTTAACTTCTAATAGTGAAAAAAGTAATAATCCACTATATATATTTGTGTATGTTGCAACAAAGCTTAAATTTCTCAGATATTATGACCTTAGATAAAATGGGATCTAGATACCCATCTAGATTAAGCTTTTCTAGGAGTATGCTGAGAAGATTATTTTTTGATAATTGGAAAATTTCAAAATCAAAGTTTGATCTTGATGATAATGGTTACGGAACAGTAGTTTATGAAATCACTATCAACCAAAATATCTACTCATTAGTTTGTTTTTCACAGCATCTAGATAATGCAGATAGAAGTGATAGAGTCATTGCTGAAAAATGGGATACTGCCTATTCATTGATAAATGGAAAATTAGATGATCAAGAACTTTATAGATTAAGAAAAAATGTACCTCTTCAAGAGTCTGGACGCAACTCTTCTAAAGAATTAATTTTAAGTAGAGCAAATAAAAGTGTTCGTTTATTTGAATATGTTGCTGATTGTTTATCTCAAGGCCTACAACCTGATATTAATGAAATAAATAAAGTCGGCTATCTTTTACGAACAACTGCAGTTTATGGGAGTGGGAAATTTGGATTATCTGATTTTGCAAATACAAAAGAAGTTACAGATTTTAATCAACCATTTAGAGCAGAAATGCTTGCCGTATTTATAATAAGAGAATTTAGTGTCGAGTTAGTTGAACACGTTGCAAAAAAACAAAATCCCAATAAAGCAGTAAAGCTTGAAAATAAAATTAAACAACACCTAGGCATTGGTAATTCAACAGGTTTAGGTATGGCCCCCTTCATTATTAAACATCCCAAATTAGTAAACAAGTGGATGAGTCAATACACAGAGTCTTTAAATAAAATTATAAATAAAAATATAGACTCAGAAAAAATTTCTTCTTATTTTCAATTACTTGAAAAAGCACTTCTTTATTTAAAAGAAGTTACAACATTTGATGAATATCAAATTAAAAAAAATACAAAGACTGTTGAAGATTTAACAAAATATATCAATCATGTTAAAAATTTAGAACATAATACATTTAAAGACTTAACATGGATTGATATAGTAAAATTCTCAACCAATAACTGTAATTACGACACTCAAGAAATTGCTAGAGTTCAGTTATTAGAACTATATCCAGAAATTTCTGAAAACTTAGCAGAAGACATGTCCGATGTTGAGGAAATGAAAATAAATGAGTCACAAACATTAAAAGAATTAAATTCTTTAATTGAGAAAAATTATCAATGGGCTTTAGAAGTTGATTTTTCAAAACAAAATAACGATTATTTATTTTGGTATATTTCAGCTGCAAAACTTGAACCAAGATTGGGTGAAAGGTACAATGAAGAAGGTAGTGAGCTAGAACAGCATCTTGGTATTGCAAAAATGGTCCAAAAGCTGCATTCAGTAATACAAAATGAAAACTTTAATTTATCTGTTTCTGAATATCTAGTTCTCAAACCAGAATTCAGAGGTATTATAAGAAGAATCCAATCTCTGGAGCAATATCCATTTGCAGAAGTTCAGGATAATATTTTATCAAAAGAGACAATACCAATTAATATGCTGAGATTTAAATTATCTTTTTTTGGTGCCAATAGATATGATCCAAAATCAGATCGGTGGCTTCGCGTAAGTTTTTTTTCAGGAGCGCCTTTTCTGTCAAATTTAAATGAGCAAAATGTTGATAGCTGGGGATTTGCTACGATGAGTTCTTATAATTAATTTGTGAGTTACTCTTATTATGAAGTTTACACCAATACTCAACGAGCATTTTCAGGTCTTGGTTTCCCATACGGAGCAGATGAAGATGCTGCATATATAATCAGTTGGTTAGAAGCATTTGAGTTAGATGGCATTCATTTATTTTCTAGTATTCAAAAAAAAATTGATAGTAATTTTAATGGAGCCTTAGAAAATAATAAATTTATTAATAAAATTAATTTAGAAAAAAGATCTTGCCTCATGATGGGGCCAGGCTTGATTGATTTTTTAAATTTTCATACTTTAAAGAATAATCACATTGACATAGAATTTCAAAATTGCTCTGACCCCCTTTTTTTAATCCCACTTTTGTATAGAGCTGTTAAGAAAAATATTTTTTCAAAAATTATTAATCAAAATAAAATTTATACAGTTTTAGGTAAAAATGAGATTTTCATTCATGATGATATAAAAAATAATGAATGTGCAAATTTTATTTTAAGCCTATCTAAAAATGAATATAAGATACCTAAAAATGAAAAATCTTTAGAGTATAATTTGCTCAATAAAAATATATCAAATGGATTAAATCCAAACCAATCTAGTTGGGATGAGATTTCTGATTTAGCTTTTAGAACGTATGTTCCCGAATCAGAAGAGTCTAGAGAAAAAGGTGCTGGTGGAGGAGATGCTAATGATTAAATTTAAACAAGATAAAGTTCTCTTGATAAATTACATAAAAGCTCACATCCTTTTTCCGTCACATTAATTGACTCACTTACTTCCAAACCCCAAGTATCCATCCACATTCCTGCAATCATATGAAACGTAACATTGGGTTGCAATACTGTCATATCATTTTTCCTGATAGACATAGTGTGCTCCCCCCAATCAGGTGGATAGCCAATACCTATAGCATAACCAAGACGCGAGTCTTTTTCGATACCATATTTTTCTAATACTGACCAAAAAGCAACAGCAACATCATTAGCTGTATTTCCAGGCTTAGTCACAGAGATTGCTTTATCTACTCCCTCATTGGTAATTTTCATTGTATCTGAAGTTTTTGAGTCAGGTTTTCCACAATAAACCGTTCTAGATAAGGGGCAGTGGTATCTATTCTTAACTCCTGCAAGTTCAATAATAGTGCCCTCATTATTATTAAATAAATTATCTTTAGGTGTTAAGTGTGAAGCTGATGCTGAGATACCACTTGCTAAAATAGTCGTTAAGCCTGCATATTCTCCACCTATATTTATTTCTTCATTTCCACCAATTAGACTATTTTGAATTTTTCCAGCTACATAACTCTGTTTAACTCCTGGCTTAATTTTTTCGTATGCCGTTTTCATTCCTGCTTCAACAAGTTTGGCTCCCTCTTTCATATAAGTTATTTCATTTTCAGATTTAATTAATCTTATCCAGTTTACTAAAAGCGTTGCATCACTAAAATTAACATTGGGACAAGTTGAGGTTAATCTATAATGATTTTCTGCAGTGTAGTAATATGCATCCATTTCAACGCCGATATTTTTGTTTGCCCAATTATTCTCATGAATAAAAGATGAAACAAAATCATAAGGATGTGTTGGTGGTGATTGAATTAGATCTTCTGGATAATAAATTATATTTTTATCCTGAAGGTATGTTGTTACCTTTGCTCCTTTAGAGTCTTGTCTTCTTCCGAACCATATTGGTTCATTCAGCTCTAACGCCACAATTATTCCCTGAGGAACATAAAAAGACCATCCGTCATAACCTGTTAAATAATGCATGTTTGATGGATCGGTAAGGATGATTACATCCATATTTTTTTGATCCATTTTTTTTTTAACTTTTGCTAATTTTAATAAATATTCTTCTTTAGAAAAAATCATAAAGAATTGTTTAATATGTAATGAGAATAATGTCTAATAAGTTTAATTGTCTTTTATTTCGTATCCAAATTGAGAAGCAGTCTCAAGCAAAATTTCCCAAATAGATAAAGCGAAACCTCGAGGAATAAAAAGTCTGAATTCTTTTTCCTTAATTCTAAAGAGTTTAACACTAACATGATGAATGGCAGAACTTGCCGATGAATTGATTGGAAAATTATCTAATCGTAAATCAAGAGGTAAGTGTCTATTAAGTAATATGTCACTTTTTTTTCCTTCAATTGAAATTGAAGTAAAGGCGTGTGATAGCTCTAGTGATGTTCCTAAATTTTCTGGAACTTCAATTGAAGTGCCTAACAACCACCATTTTGAAGGTTCCATTCTCCAGACTGAATTATTATTTAGAATTTCCCCTCGATTAAAATCAATATTTTGCTGAAGTCCTAATTGATCAGATAAAAGTTTTTCTATATTTGATATTTCATCAGGCCAAGCGGCTATTTGTTGAATTGTAAGATTGTGATTTACAGAAAATATAATTTTGATGTTGTCTTCAGTAGGATATTTTCCAATACTATACTTTTCTTTAATTGCTGAGTTTCTATTAAGCATACATTCTCTTACCTTCTGGATCAATCATATGAGGTGACACAACTTTTATTTCCATTTGCTTATCTCTCACAGGATCAGCTCCTATTAACGTGATGTCTTTCCATTTTTCAAGGCCTCCTTTGACAAATCCTATACCAATCCAATGACCTAACTCAGGAGAATGCGTCACAGAAGTAATACGACCCACTCCCTGGCCTTCAATATGATTTTTTTCACAAACAATTGTTCCAGCATTAAAAGTTTCTTTTGCATTAATCGGAAAAAACCCGACTAACATGTCTCTGTCATCCGCACTCAGAACACCTCTTTTTCGCATAGCACTTCCAATGTAAGATTTTTTTGTTGATGCCATTTTTCCTAATCCTGCATCATCAATTGTTACTCTTCCATCTAGCTCCGCTGCAGTTACGTGACCTTTCTCAACTCTTAATGCACCAAGTGCTTCTAAACCATATAAACAGCCATCATATTTTTGAGCACTTTCCCACAAAATATCCATCATCCCATGAGCATAATCTGATTCAATGTACATTTCATAAGCAAGCTCACCTGAAAAACTTATTCTAACAACACGGCAAGGTGTACCGTCTTTAAGTTTAGTTTTTAATACGCCCATGAAAGGTAAATTGTCATTTGTGATTTCATTTGGATCAAAAACACACTCATTTA
>JACWEB010000024.1 GCA_014653715.1 Pelagibacterales bacterium SAG-MED31 | reverse complement strand
ACTTGTCTTGGTTTTATTACGTCTTGTATTTTATATTTCTTAAAAAAATTATAATAATCTTTTTTTGGGTTAGATGGTCTAATTTTAATTTTTTTTTGGGTACTATCACCTTTCTCTAAATCCTCATTTTTTTCATCTTCGTGATTTTCATGTGACTCTTCATTTTCTTCCAGTTCATCATTTATTGCTTGTTTTTCCAAAAGCTCTTTTATTTTATTTTCATCTGCGGCGGGAATTTTAAAATAATCGGGGTGGATTTCTGTAAGTGGAAGAAATCCATTCCTATTTGCACCAAAATCTACAAATGCTGCTTGTAATGATGGTTCTACTCTCGTAATTTTTGCAAGATATACATCTCCTTTTACTGCGTTTTTTTTATTAGATTCAATCTCGAAATCATCTAACTTTCCCTCTTCAGTAACTGCAATTCTTGTTTCATTTGCATTTGATGCATCAATAAGTATTTTTTTCGACATAACTTGGAAACTCCATTATAATTTGTAAAAATTTTCTTCATTTTAGTAATTTTTTATGTGTAATTAATTTAATTAAACCCTAATGTCATATTTTGAACTATTTCACAATCTAGAACGTTCTAAATGAAAAAATTATTATTTTTATCTTTCGCCCTATTATTTATTTCTTTTTTCGCAATAAGTGGGGTCATTTTGACAATTTTATGGAGATATTCTCCTGAATTACCAGGATATGATAAAATAATAAATTATAAACCTAACTTATCCTCTAGGCTGTATAGTTCTGATGGTTTATTACTTAAGAGCTTTCATAAAGAAGAGAGACTATTTATTCCAATAGAGAGAATTCCAAAAAAAATTATTTATGCATTTATTTCTGCAGAGGATAAAAATTTTTTTAATCATATAGGTATAGATTTTTATGCTATTTTTAGAGCATCAATTTCAAATTTAATAAATAATTTAAATGATAAAAAATTAATTGGTGCGTCAACTATAACACAACAGGTTGTAAAAAACTTACTACTTTCAAATGAAGTTAGCTACGAGAGAAAAATTAAAGAAATTTTACTAGCATTAAGAATTGAAAATATTTTAACAAAAAATCAAATACTTGAATTGTATTTAAATGATATTTATCTTGGTTATAGATCTTATGGAATAGCTTCTGCTAGCCTAAATTATTTTAATAAATCACTATCTGATTTAAATTTAAGTGAAATAGCATTTTTGGCATCTCTTCCAAAGGCGCCTAATAATTATAATCCTAAAAAAAATTATAATGCTGCTTTTGAGAGAAGAAATTGGGTTATAAATAGGATGTATGCGAATAAGTTCATAAAAGAAGATGATCTTAATTCAAAAATTAATCCAATAAAGCTTTATCCAAGAAGTAATTCTGTTTTTAATAAAGCTGATTATTTTTATGCAGAAATTAGAAAAAAACTTTTTAAAAAATATGGACAAAAAAAATTTTACTCAGATGGATTAATTATAAAAACATCACTAGACTCAAAATTACAAAAAATTGCAAATGAATCTCTGGTTAAGGGTTTAATTGATTATGATAAAAGGCATGGATGGAGAGGATCAATTGGGAAAGTAACTGAAAATGGAACTAATTTAAATCATTTTATTTCTAAATTTAATAATCCTTTTCCTAATAAATGGAAAATTGTTCAGATAAAAAAAATAAAAAAAAACCGTATACATGCTTTTGATATAGATCAAAATAATCTAATTATTAATTTGAACTTATCTGAAAATCAATGGTTAAAAAATGAAGTATTTTTAATTGGTGAATTAATATTTGTAGAAAATATTAAAAATCAAAATATTATTAGGCAAATTCCAGAAGTTAATGGAGCAATTGTTGTCTTAAATCCACAATCGGGAGATATACTTGCTATGTCTGGAGGTTTAAGTTTTAATTTAAGTCAATTCAATAGGTCTACCCAGGCAAAGAGGCAACCTGGTTCAGCTTTTAAACCTTTTGTTTATATTGCTGCCTTAAATGAAGGATTCAATCCTTCTACTTTAGTTCTTGATGCACCTTATGTCATAGATCAAGGGCCAGGATTACCAAAATGGAAACCTGCTAATTATACAGATGAATTTTACGGACTAACAACAATAAGAACTGGCATCGAAAAATCACGAAATCTTATGACAATTAGACTTGCTAATGAAATAGGTATTCCAAAAATTCTTGAAACAGCAAAAGATTTTGGAATAGATAAGTTTTTAGATGATAATTTATCCATGTCGTTAGGTAGTGGATTAGTAAAATTAATTGATATTACAAATGCATATGGAATTATCGCAAATGGTGGAAAAAAAATTCAACCGAATTTTGTACAAAGTATTTATAATAAAGATGGAAAACAAATATTCAAAAGTACAAAGAAGATTTGCAATGAATGTATTGTTATAAATTTTGATGAAAGATTAAAAATTCCAAATATTACAGAAAAAAATGAAATAATACTTGATTCTAGAATAGCTTATCAAATAACATCAATGATGGAAGGAGTTGTGCAAAGAGGCACTGCTATTAAATTAAAAGATTTGGGTTTACCTATGGCCGGCAAAACAGGAACAACCAATAAAAACAAAGATGCTTGGTTCATAGGATACTCACCTGATATAGTCGTTGGTGTTTTTGTTGGTTATGATCAGCCAAAATCTCTTGGATATAAGGAAACCGGTTCATCAGTAGCTGTTCCTATTTTCAAAAATTATGCTTTAAATTCTGAAATTAATAAAAATAACAAACCTTTTAGAATACCAAATGGCCTAACTTTTATAAATATAGATCCTAAAACTGGCATGCCTTCAAATAAGAAGAATGCAATCATGGAGCCATTTATTAAATCTTCAGAAAATATTTTAAAAAATGAAATTAATGTTATAGACTCACTTGGATATAGTTCAGAAATAATTTCTGGAACTGGCGGTTTATTAAATAATTGATGAATTCAAAAGAAAAAATTGAGTCTAATTTGGAGATTATAAAAAGTAACTATGATTTACTAAGGAGGGGGGTTTGACTTTTCCTCACTTAAAAAAGAATTAAGTAAATTAAAAACAAAAAGTGAAAATCCAGAAATATGGAAAAAGTCATATGCTAAATCATTATTTCAAAAAATTAAGAATATTGAAAATAAAATAAAAGATTACGAGACTATTGAGACTAATCTTGAATATATAGAGGAATTACTAAGTTTAGCAATTTCTGAGAGCAATTATGAATATTTTGATCACCTTCTTTTGGAATCTAAAAAACTTTTAACAATTTCAAATAAATCAAGGTTAGAAAACTTAATGAGTGAAAACGCCGATCCAAACAATGTTTTTCTTGAAATACATGCAGGTGCAGGTGGAACTGAAAGTCAGGATTGGGCAGAAATGTTACTTAGAATGTATATTCGATGGGCAGAGAAGCAGAAAGCAAAAATTTTGTTACTCCAAGAAACAAGGGGAGAAGAAGCAGGTATAAAATCAACTACAATTAAAATAGAAACAAATTATGCTTATGGATGGTTAAAAAGAGAAAGTGGAATCCATCGCCTTGTAAGAATATCTCCATTTGATAGCAATAAAAGACGACATACTAGTTTTGCAAGTGTTTGGGTTTATCCAGAAGTAGATGATAAAATTGAAATAGAAATAAATGAGTCAGATTTAAGAATAGACACTTACAGGGCTTCGGGAGCTGGAGGCCAGCATGTTAATACTACTGATAGCGCTGTAAGAATAAAGCACTTACCTACTGAAATAGTTGTTCAATGTCAAAATGACAGATCACAGCATAAAAATAAAGCCTATGCAATGAATATGTTAAAATCAAGAATTTATGAGTATGAATTACAAAAAAGAAAAGAAAAAGATAATGTGATTAATGATCAAAAACAACAAATAGGCTGGGGAAGTCAGATTAGATCTTATGTTTTGCATCCTTATAAGTTAATAAAAGACTTAAGAACAAATTGTGAATCTTCTAATGTAAATGATGTTCTAAATGGTGAGATAGATAGCTTTTTAGAGGAATCACTTTCATTATAAAACTATTTTCTAATTTTTAAGATACCAATATTTTTTTTACCAATACTAATTTTAATTTCAGAATTATTAGAATATTTTTTAAGAGAAAAATCTAATGACTCAAAAATTTCATCATTAATTTTAATACCTTTAGATTTAATAAGTCTTTTAGTATCACTTCTACTTTTACTTAAATTAAGTTTTTCTACAGCATCTAATATTGAAAAATTAGCATTTGATACTTCATAAGATTTAATCTCAAACGAAGTAATTCTGTCATCAAATGTTTTTTTGTTAAAAATATTAAAAGCTATATCTTTAGCTTCATTGGCGGACTTTAATCCTCTTGTTATTTTTGTCACTTCAAAAGCAAGAATTTTTTTTGCTTCATTAATTTCCTGTCCTTTTAGTTTAGATAATTTTTTAATTTCTCTTAGGTCGATTTTTGTAAATAATTTTAAAAATTTTTCTACATTTGTGTCTTCTGTATTTCTCCAAAATTGATAGAATTCAAAATTACTTAGCTTTGTTTCATCTAACCAAATTGCTCCTTTTGCAGTTTTTCCCATTTTTGATCCATCAGAATTAGTTATTAATGGAGAGGTAAGAGCATAAGCTTTTTTATTTAACGTTTTTCTTATTAAATCAATGCCGTTAATAATATTCCCCCACTGATCAGATCCTCCCATTTGAAGAACACAGTTAAAGTTTTTTCTTAAATAATAAAAATCATAAGACTGAAGAAGCATATAATTAAACTCTAAAAATGTTAATGGCTGCTCTCTATCTAATCTATTTTTAACGGACTCATAAGTTAGCATTTTGTTGAGAGTTAATTTAGATCCTATATCTCTTAAAAACTCAATATAGTTCAAGTCAGAAAGCCATTCATAATTATTAATGATTGAGCCTTTTTTATTAAGATTAATAAATTGACCAAATATTTTTTTTATTTTAATTATATTTTTAGAAATTTCTTTTAGTGACATAATTTTTCTGGAAGAGTCTTTTCCAGATGGATCACCTACTAATGTTGTTCCACCCCCAACTAATGCAATGGCATTATGTTCGTAGGTATCTAGCCAATTAAGTAACATTAATTGAACTAAGCTACCAACATGTAAACTATCACTAGTAATATCAAAACCTATATATGCAGTTATTTTTTTCTTTGATAATAGTGAATCTAAACTTTGAATATCAGTTGACTGGTATATAAATCCACGTGAATGTATTTCTCTTAAAAAATCAGAATTTAATTTCATTATATTCGTTAGAATAACTATTTAATATTTTCTTTAATATAATTATCTACTATTTCAGTAAAATTTTGTGAATAATTTTCATAAAAGTGATCCGCCCCTTTTATTGATTTAAATTTTATATCTACCTTTTTTTGTTTTTGCAATTTCTCAGCCAATATTCTTGTAGAATCAAAAGAAGCAATGTTATCCTTGTCACCATGAACAATAAGACCAGATGATGGACAAGGAGCCAAAAAACTAAAGTCTCTCATGTTGGCAGGTGGTGAAATACATACAAATCCATTAATTTCTGGTCTACGCATCAATAATTGCATTGCAACCCAAGCTCCAAAGGAAAATCCAACAACCCAACAAATTTTAGAGTTCGTATTATATTGTTGTAACCAATCTAAAACACTAGCGGCATCACTAAGTTCACCTTCTCCATTATCATAAATACCCTCACTTTTTCCAACTCCTCTAAAATTAAATCTTATGGTTGAAAAGCCATTTGCAACAAAAATTTTATATAATTTAAATACTATTTTAGTATTCATTGTCCCACCACGAGAGGGATCAGGATGTAAAATTATAGCAATTGGAGATTCTAAATTACTATTGTGGGAATATTTTGCTTCAATTTTACCTTCTGGACCAGGAATTAATAAATCTACCATTTTAAAAAGCTCTTATTGAACTAATTTGAGTTTGTAAATATAGATTAACAATTAATATGAATTCTCTAGGTTTTAATAAAGCTGAAAAAGACACAAAGGTTATAGTTGCTATGTCTGGAGGTGTTGATAGTTCGGTAGCAGCTGTAAAGCTTAAAAAAGAGGGTTATAATGTTATAGGGGTTACCTTAAGACTCTATAACCAAACAAATATATCAAAATCAAAAACATGTTGCGCAGGTGTAGATATATATGATGCACAGAAAGTCGCAAAACAATATGATTTTCCTCACTATATTTTTGATTTTCAAGATAAGTTTTATAATGGTGTAATTAGCAACTTTATAAACTCTTATGCTAATGGAGAAACTCCTGTTCCCTGTATACAATGTAATCAAACAGTAAAATTTTCAGATCTTTTAGTTGAGTCAAAAAAATTGAATGCTGATGCTTTAGTTACTGGTCATTATGCTATTAGAAAAGGGGGGTTAAGTGGATCAAAACTTTTTAAAGCTAAAGACACAAAAAAGGATCAAAGTTATTTTTTATTTGCCACTCTTCAAGAGCAGCTAGATTATGTTCGTTTTCCACTTGGTAATTTTTTAAAGTCTGAAATCAGAAATATGGCTGAGGACTACAAACTAACAGTAAGCGATAAGCCTGATAGTCAAGATATATGTTTTGTAACTTCTGACTCCTATAGAGATCTAATAAACAAAATCCAACCAGAAATTAATAAAGATGGAAATATTTTTGATTTAAATGGGAATAAAATTGGAATACATAGAGGGATATCCAATTATACAATCGGTCAAAGGAAAGGAATTGGTGTTGGAGGTCAAGAGCAGCCACTTTATGTTTGTGAGGTAAATAAAAAACAAAATTATATAGTGCTTGCTCCAATTGAGAAATTACAAAAAAATAAAATTTTTTTTAAAAATATAAACTGGTTAGAGAAAAATATAAAATATGAAGAACTTAAATGTTCAGCTAAAATTAGATCTACTCAAAATGAGATACCTGGAAAATTAGTTATAAACTCTAATAGTGGATATTTTATTTTTGAAGAAATGGTATCAGCTACATCACCAGGACAAGCTTGTGTTTTTTATAAGAATGATCAAGTTTTAGGCGGTGGTTGGATAACTTAATATTTAGAATTCATTCTAAATTTATCTATTTTTAATTGAAAATACTGGATTTTTTTAAATAAATCCTTAATTAGAATATGTGAATAACGAAACTACACAAACTTTAGATAAATATGCTCAAGATAAATATAAATACGGATTCGTAACTGAAATTGAATCTGAAAGACCAAAAAAAGGTCTTAACGAAGAAACAATTAAATTCATTTCTAAAAAGAAAAATGAACCTGATTGGATGCTTACTTGGAGAATTGACTGTTACAATAAATGGTTAAAGATGTCGCAGCCAAAGTGGGCAAATTTAAATATTCCGGAGATTGATTTTCAAAATATTTACTATTATGCTGCTCCAAAAGGCTTTGAAGAAAAGCCAAAAGATTTAAGTGAGGTAGATCCTAAGTTAATCGAAACATATAATAAATTAGGTATACCTCTTGAAGAACAAAAAGTGTTAGCAGGAGTAGCTGTTGATGCCGTTTTTGATAGTGTTTCAGTTGCAACTACTTACAAAGGTGAATTAGAAAAACTTGGTATTGTTTTTTGCTCTATAAGTGAAGCAGTAAGGACTCACCCTGAGCTGGTAAGAAAATATCTAGGTTCAGTAATCCCTCCTGGAGACCACTCTTTTTCTGCTTTAAACTCTGCAGTATTTACAGATGGATCTTTTGTCTACATCCCAGAAAATACAAAATGTCCAATGGAATTGTCTACTTACTTTAGAATAAATGCAGAAGAAACAGGTCAGTTTGAAAGAACACTAATAATTGCAGATAAAGGAAGTTATGTAAGCTATCTAGAGGGTTGTACAGCTCCACAAAGAGACTCTAACCAACTACATGCTGCAAATGTAGAACTTATTGCTTTTGAAAATGCTGAAATTAAATATTCAACAGTACAGAACTGGTATCCTGGAGATGAAGAAGGAAAAGGTGGAATTTATAACTTCGTCACAAAAAGAGGTCTTTGCCAAGGAAAAAATAGTAAGATATCTTGGACGCAAGTTGAAACTGGCTCAGCTATAACATGGAAATATCCAAGCTGTATTCTTAAAGGTGATAATTCTATTGGGGAGTTTTATTCAGTTGCTATAACAAACAATTTTCAACAAGCTGATACAGGTACTAAAATGACACATATTGGTAAAAATACTCGTAGTAAAATTATTTCAAAAGGTATTTCATTGGGTAATTCACAAAACACTTATAGAGGAAATGTATCTTTTTTAAGAAAAGCTGAGAAGGCCAGAAATTACACGCAGTGCGACTCACTTTTGGTCGGAAATAAATGCGGAGCGCATACAATTCCATACATTGAGTCAAAAAATAACTCTGCAGTAGTTGAGCATGAGGCATCAACCTCTAAAATTAACGAGGATCAACTTTATTATTGTAGACAAAGAGGGCTCAGCCATGAAGAAGCTGTTTCTCTAATTGTAAATGGATTTTGCAAACAAGTGCTCCAAGAATTACCTATGGAATTTGCAGTTGAAGCTCAAAAATTAGTTTCGATTTCTTTAGAAGGAAGTGTTGGATGATTTTTTTAAATATTAATAATTTAAATGTCGAAATAGATGGAAACAAAATTCTAAATGATTTTAATCTTAGCATTAATAAAGGAGAAGTTCATGCAATAATGGGACCAAACGGTTCTGGAAAAAGTACTCTTGCAAATGTGCTTGCTGGAAACGAAGACTATGAAGTTACTTCAGGTAAAATAATTTTTAAAGATACAAATCTTTTAGAACTTAATATTGAAGAAAGAGCACAATTAGGTATTTTTTTAGCCTTTCAATATCCAGTCGAAATACCTGGTGTTAATATTACACCCTTTCTTCAAGCTTCGCTGAATTCCAAGTTAAAAAATCAAAATAAACAAGAAATTGACAGCTTATCTTTCGCCAAGTTATTGAGAAACAAAGCTGAAGAATTGGGAATTGATACAGAAATGTTAAAAAGATCAATCAACACTGGTTTTTCTGGTGGAGAAAAAAAAAGATATGAAATACTTCAAATGAGTGTTTTAAATCCAGAATTTACCATATTTGATGAAACTGACTCAGGTCTTGATGTTGATGCCTTAAAGATGGTTACCGAAGGAATTAACAGATTTAAAACAAAAAATAATTCTTTTTTAATCATCACTCATTATCAAAAACTTTTAGACTACATTCGACCTGATTTTGTGCATGTAATGCGTGAAGGAAAAATAATAAAGTCTGGAAATATATCTTTAGCATCAGAAATAGAAGAATCAGGATACCAAAAATTTTAATGTCTCTAAAAGAAAATTTTAATGAACATTCAAAACATTCAAATTTTTATGGAAATGTTTCCATATTGAATGAAAGAAAAAAAATTTTTAACAAAATTTATTCTAATAATTTTGATAAAAGAAATAACGAGAGCTTAAAAAATTTACCAATTTCTGATCTTACTTCATTCAAATATTATTTTAAGCCACAAGAAAAAAAACCTAAAATTTTTTTACGTGAGAAAAATATTTATGAAATTAATGTCATAAATGGAACTTGTGATAATTATGAAGATGATAATATTGAAATTAGGAACGTATTAAATGAGGATTTTGAAAAAATTCAGGAAAGC
>JACWEB010000023.1 GCA_014653715.1 Pelagibacterales bacterium SAG-MED31 | reverse complement strand
CAGTTATTCACCCTCATGCTGGAACATACATTGAATATCCAATTAGTGGTATGTTTAATAATAATAGAGATTTAGCGATTATGTTTGTTAATATGTATCTAAGTTTAGGTGGGGAATTATTTAAAAATGATGAAAGTCCAAAAATAACTATTAGAAATAAAATAGGAATTAAAGCATTAGAAATGATGAAATCTGTTGTTGATTACTCAAATCCCGAGCATTTCGAAGTTGAAACTTCAATAATTGAAAAAAATTGGTTAGATGGGAATTCAGCAATAGGTCTCTTTTGGGCTTCACAATATAATAATCTAAATACTGATGATACTTCAATACATATCGCGTTAAGCTTAAATGATGGGAACACTCCAGCTTCAACTATTTGGTTTAAAGGATTTACTGTTGCTAGATATGTTGTGGAGTCTGAAGCTGTAGCGGCAATGAATAGTATGAGGTACAGTTTTGATGATCTTTCATCTAATACAAATTTTGAAATATGGATAAATGATCAAATACAAGACAACCCTAATGCATTGGCTTTAAATGCAAATATCAAAGCTGGAGTTCCAGATTACCCTGTTAGTCCATATGTAAGTTTATTAACAGAGAGTATTGGAAGTGCAATTAAGAATTATTTAAATGAGGGTGGTAAAGCCAAGTCAGTCTTAAAACAAATGGAGAAAGATTATACTAAGCTTGCAAAAGAGTTAGAATATAGATAATTTTTTTATTTGTTAAACTGATCTATATACTTTAGACTTTTTGTTGCATATTCAATTGCATTAAGCCCTAAAGTAGGATCAATATCTTGTTCAATTGTTGCAAATCCATCATAATTAATTTCCTTTAAACTTTTATATATTTTATTAAAATCAATCATTCCATTACCAAGCGGTGCAAAAACACCTTCTGATACAGCTGTATCAAAATCTATATTTTTATCATAAACATTAGTTAAAACATGAGATTTAATATCCTTAAAATGCATATGTTTTACAAGCTTATTATACTTTAATATAGCGCTATATGGGTTAATACCACTATAGGTTAGATGGGCTGTATCTAAACATAAACCTAGATAATTACTATTTATATCATTAAGCAATCTTTCAAACTCATAATCATATTCAATATATGTTCCAGCATGAGGGTGAATAACTGGTGTGAGATTATATTTTTCTTTTACAATACTACAAATCTCTTTAAGGAAAAATACTAGCTCATTATATGAATCTCTAGAAAGCTCTTCCGAAATTTCTTTTTTACCAGAAGTTTTCATTCTTTGCTTAGAAATATGATCAATAATTACAAAGACTTTACCATTTAGTTTATGCAAAAAAGAGCATGTAGAAATTATTTTTGATTTAATTTTTGAATGATATTTAGGATCATGTAAATGATCAAAAATAAATCCTCCAACTACATCTAAATTTAACTCACTTAAATACTGTAAAGTTTTTATTTCATCTTTGGGCAAAAAACCATATGGGCCAATTTCACAATAATTGTATCCTGCTATAGAGATCTCTCTAAAAACATCTTTCCATTTTGGATTATTAATATCTTCTGCATAATCCACACCCCAAGAACAAGGCGCATTTGCGATTTTAATTGTCATATTAAATTTACTTTAACTGTTTTAGATTTTTTTGCAGACTCAGTTAAAGCCTGAGCTATTGCCAAAGAATTTCTTCCATCTAATAATCCAGGATAAGGCTTTATATTTTTATTTATACAATTTATAAAATAATCGATGGCCCGTACATAAGACTCTTTATATCTTTCAATAAAAGATAGGGGGTAGTTATCAAATACTTCGCTCTTAGAATTAATTTCTTGAACACTCGTTTTTTTAATATTAGTTAAATTTAAATTTCCTTTTTTACAATACACCTCAATTCTTTGATCAAATCCTCCAGTTTGTCTTCTAGAGTTAGATATTTGAGCCAAAATTCCCTTCTTACTTTTAAGTATCATTGAGGCAGTATCATAATCTGGTACTGTTTTTACTTTACTATCAATCATTACTGATCCTTGGGCAAAAACTTCATCAATCTCATCATTAAGAAGCCATCTTAAGATATCTAAATCATGAATTGTCATATCTTTAAAAATTCCTCCTGAAACTTTTAAATATGAAATTGGAGGCAAACCTGAATCTCTACTAGAAATATTTATTTGTTCAATGTCTCCATATTTTTTTGATGTTAATCGTTTTTTTAACTCAATATGATTTTCATCAAAACGTCTATGAAAACCAATTTGAATTTTATTTTTATGGTTTACCAATCTCTTAAGACAAACATCAACAGTTTTTAAATCTAGATGAATTGGCTTTTCACAATAAACATCTTTGTTATATTGCTTTGCTAAATCTAAGTACTTAACATGTGTTGGAGTGCTGCTTGCGATTACAATTGCATTTATGTTTGGATCAGTAAATATATCCAGATCTTTACTACAAGCATAAGTGTTATATTTTTTTGCTAAATTTTTAGAAAATTTATTATTAATATCATAAATTTTTATTATTTCTGCTTTAGGATTATTAAATATATTTTCACAATGAATTTTAGCAATTCGGCCAGCACCTAAAATACCAAAATTAACTGTCATCTTAACCTTACAATTTTATCCATTTTGAATTTTTATTCGAAGACTCTTTTGCTGCAAACATAAACTTCATTCCTTTAACACCATCTTCTATGCTAGGAAATGTATAATTAGTTTTTTTAGAAGAAGTAATTGCATCAGCAAACTCTGTATAAATATTGGCAAATGCTTCAAAAAATCCTTCAGGATGCCCCGCAGCTAATCTTGAAGACTCTAATGAGAAATCTGAGACACTGCCGCTAGCTCGTGTAATAATTCTTGATGCTTTATTTAAGGGGGTAAATTTTAAATGATTAGGATCATCCTGAAACCATTCAACTGCACCTTTAGTGCCAAAAACTCTAATTTTTAATCCATTTTCTCCTCCAGTTGCCGTTGAGGAAACCCAAATTGATGCTCTTGATTTATTTTTTAATCTTAAAGTTATAAAAGCATTATCATCTATTGATAACTCTGGTGATAATGAATTAATTTCTGCACTAACCTCTTTAGCATCAAGTCCTGTTACATATCTCAATAAATGATAAGAATGCGTTCCAATTTCTGCCATTATCATTGAAGGACCACATATTTTTTTATCCAAGCGCCATTTTAGAATTGATGCCTCATCCTTTTTTTTAATGCCAACCGTATATCCTTGAGGATACTCAACATTAACTAATAAAATATTTCCAATTCTGCCAGTCTTTATGATTTCTTTAGCTTCTCTTAACATTGGATATGCTGAATAATTATGAGTCAAAGCAAAAACAATTTTATTTTTTTTAACTAATTTTTCTAATTTTTCAGCATCTTGAAGAGTTGCAGTTAGGGGTTTATCACAGATTACGTTAACTTTATTTTCTATAAATGGTTTTGCAATTTTATAATGATCACCAGACGGAGTCATTATACCCAATGCCTCAATCCCATCAGGTCGATTAAATTCTTTTTTTGCCATAGATTGATAATCAGAATAACATCGAGAAGCGTCGAGTCCTAAAGCCATTCCAAATTCTTTTGATTTATTAATATCACGAGAAAAGACTCCCGCAACAAATTCAAAACGATTATCAAATCTTGCAGCTAATCTATGAGTGTAACCTATAAAAGAATTGGGCCCTCCACCTACAAAACCTATACAAATTTTTTTATTTTTTGGTAAAACATCATTTCTCATTAAGTTTAATTTTCCAAAAACTAATTTTTCTTTTTTTGCCATTTTAATTGATTAAATTTTTAAATATAATTATGCAACTTGGTTTTTTGATATATTATCTATTTTTAATGAAAATTCCTCATTACTCCAGTTTTCTTTTAAAGCCTTAATAAATAATGTTTGCTGAGTTTCTGGGATTTTACTACTAGGAGGATCAAAATCAAGATTTGTTGGCCAAGCATATCCTTCTGCACATGCATATATTGAAGCTAATATGTCATATTCATTCATTTCTTTATTTTTAATAATTTTAGATAATTGAGGATAAAGTTTTTTTACCATTTCTTTTCTATTAATTGTCTCCATTGTTCTTCCAAATGGAGAAGATACTTGTAGTAAATTAACCATACGTTCTATGTTGTCAGTTTTATTTGTTCCAGCAGCATGAAAAAGTGCTGGACTAAAAAAAATTGTATCACCTTTTTGTAAAGGTAATTGAATATAATTTTCTTCAAAACATTGAATAAATTCTTTATTCTTCCATGCAAACCATCCTTTGTCATATAATTGTGAATAGGGAAGAATTTTTGTTGGACCACTTTCAATTGGTATATCAACATGAGCAATAGCGCCCTGTAAAGTTAGAAAATTTGAAACACTGTGAGCATGCGCTGGAAAATTTCTAAGAGCCTCTGATGATTGAAATCCAAGATGATAATCTCTATGAGGTCTTTGCGCTTCACCTCCAGGATGAACCAAATTAACTTGTGCTGACATTTGATATGATGGACCTAAGTATGATTCACAAACTGAAGAAATAATTTCATTACCAAAATATTTGGCAAACACAAAAGAATCTTTTTCACACAGTTTTTGAAGGGAATTCCAAATGCGATCATTTGCACCTGGTTTTGCATAATGATCAGACCCACCTATATTTTTTTCTTTTTCTTCTAAAATAATATTTTCATATATTTTTGTAGCTAAATCGATTGAAGAACAATCACTATATGTATTTTTTAAAACAAGCGCGCCTGAAGCTTTACTTAAAACGTAAGCCCATTCTGACATAAGAGATAATCTCTGATCTTTATCATGAAGGTTATCTCTCAATACCTCCATGTTATAAACTGGAACATTATTTATTATTTCTTCAGCGCAATGTATTAAATTAGAATTAATTTCTTGTTTTATTAACTTTTCAAATTCTTTAATATTACATTTTTCACTAGAATAAAATGATTCAAAATTATTCATTTTTTTTTAATTTTTATATAAGTATAAAAAATTTATTCTGTCAAAATATATTTTACTATTTAAACTACTATACCGCCATCAACCACGTAGTTTTGAGCTGAAATACCAGAACTTTGATCTGAAGAAAAAAATAACACTAGTTTTGCAATATCGTTAGGAAGAAGCATTCTTTTAATACATTGTCTTTCCAATTGTTCTTTTTTAATCTTATCAGTTAGCCAAAGTTTTTTTTGACGCTCAGTGATTATCCATCCTGGAACCACACAATTTACTCTTATGTTAAATTCTCCTAAATCTCTTGCTATAGTTCGCGTTAATCCCATTATGGCAGATTTTGCAGTTGTATAACCTGGCATATTGCCTAACCCAAGCATCCATGAAAAACTACCAATGTTAACTATTTTGCCGTCCCCTAACTTTTTCATATCCTTATAAACTGATTGTATGGCAAAAAAATAATGTTTTAAATTCACATTCATTCTATCGTCCCATAACTCTTCAGTTACACTATCTATAGAATGTCTTTCGTCATTGGCTGCATTATTTACTAAAATTGAAACTGGCCCTAATTCTTGTTTAATTTCGTCTATACTCAGTTTTAAATTTTCAATATTAGTTAAGTCACATAACTTAAAAACTGGCAAGTATTTAAAATTATTAAATTTTTTAACTAAATTTTTTCCAAAACCTTCTTCTTTATCTAAGAAAGCAACTTTTGAGCCTTGTTGAAGAAAATTTTCTACAATTGATTCTCCAATTCCAGATGCTCCTCCAGTTATAATAACAACTTTATTTTTTAAAGAGGGATAATTTGCAATTTCTTCCATATAGTTTCTTTATATTTTTTTTATAAATTACGTGCTAATAAAATATCATAATGTTTAATATAATCAAATTAAATGCTAAAGATAATATTGCTGTAGCACCAATGAATATTCCATTGGGCTCTATGATAAATTCAGATTTAAATGCACAAAATGAAATTCCATTTGGTCATAAGATTAGCTTAGTTGATATTAAAAAAGATGAGTTAATTTATAAATATGGTCAAATAATAGGTATTGCAACTAATGATATCAAAAAAAGGATCGCATGTACATTCACACAATATTATGTTTCATGAGTTTGAAAGAAGTTATAAGTTTAATAAAAATAAAGAATTTAATAAAGACTTTCAGAAAGATAAATATTTTTATGGTTACAAAAGATCAAATGGTAGTGTTGGAACAAGAAATTATATAGGGTTAATAAGTACAGTTAATTGTTCTGCTACTGTTGTTAAAAAAATAGCTGATAAAATAAATATTTATTTGAAAGAAAAAAATTTTAAAAATATTGATGGTGCAGTTTGTTTAAAACATTCGTCAGGATGTGGAATGAATACTTCAGGAAAAGGAATGGAAGTTTTTAATAGAACAATTGAAGGTTTTAAATCACATCAAAATTTTGGTAAAGTTTTTGTTGTTGGACTTGGTTGTGAATGCGCACAAATCTCTTTGTATAACGATATGAATACAAATAGTGATATTGAATATCTAAACATTCAAGATGAAGGGGGGACAAATCAAATTATTAATAAAGTTTATAATAAAGTAATTGATGAACTTCCTAAAATTAATTCTATAGAAAGAACTGAATCAGCATTATCTGAACTTACTTTAGCCCTTCAATGTGGAGGTTCTGATTCATATTCTGGAATAACAGCCAACCCAGCACTTGGTTTTGCTGCCGATTTATTGGTACAATATGGTGGCAGCACAATCTTATCAGAAACACCAGAAATATATGGAGCAGAGCACCTGTTAATTGACAGAGCATTAAAAGAGTCAGATGTTACAAAACTAGTTAATCAAATAAAGTGGTGGAAAAACTATACACAGATAAATGATGGTAGTTTGGACAATAATCCAAGTCCAGGAAATAAAAAAGGTGGTTTGACAACAATACTTGAAAAATCTTTAGGAGCAGTTGCAAAAAGTGGTAATTCAACAATGGTTAGTGTTTTGGATTACGCTGAAAAAATATCAGAAAAAGGTTTTCATTTTATGGACTCTCCTGGTTATGACCCTGTTTCTGTAACTGGCCAGGTAGCTTCTGGATCAAATTTAATATGTTTTACTACAGGTAGAGGATCGTGTTTTGGTTTTAAACCAGCTCCTAGTCTAAAAATTGCTACTAACACTAATATGTATAATAATTTACAAGAAGATATGGATATTAATGCTGGTACAATTATGGATGGTATAAATTCTATTGAAGAAATAGGAACTAATATTTTTAATGAATTAATTGATGTAGCATCTGGGAAAAAAACAAAAAGTGAAATTAATGAATATGGTGATGATGAATTTAATCCTTGGGTAATTGGCGCAACAATGTAAATAATATTAGTAAATTATTTTATCTTTGAACGTCCATCAATTAACTTCTCGTCTTTTAAATATTGCCAAAAATTGGAAGGTATTTTTTTATTATAGTCTTCTATATTTTCAATAACTTGATTAGAGCTATTCATTCCCAATATACACGTTGAAACAGTATTATTAAAATAAGGGAACTGAATTGCAGCATTTTTTAAACTTATGTCAAAATTCTCACATGCATTTTTAATATTATTAGCTTTGTTTAACCAGTATTCTGCACTCTCAAAATCTTTAGGTATTCTTACTAAACTTTTTGAAAGATTTTCAAACCAGTTAGAGTCAAGTTTCGCATAATCAAAATATGACTCGGGTGATGGATTTATTAAAATACCACTATTAAAAACTCCTCCTAAAATGAGAGAAATATTATTATTTTCACATACAGGCATTAATGCGTCTAAACTAGTTTGATCAAGTAATGTGTATCTTCCTGCTAGTAAAAAACAATCAAAACAGCCTTCTTTTGCAAATTCTATCAACATTTCATTTTGATTTAAACCACATCCTAAAGCTTTAACTAAGCCCTCATCCTTTAATTTGATCATTGCTTTAATCGCACCAGATCTTGCTTGTTCAAAATGATCAGGGTGGTTATCAGGATCATGAAGATGTAAAATATCAATTTTATTTACTTGTAATCGATGAAGACTATCTTCGAAGGATTTCATTACTCCATCATAAGAAAAATCAAAGTTTGAGTCTTTATCATTAGGAGACCCAATAAATTTTTCAGTAGCTTTAGAATTATCCGTATCGATAATAATTCTTCCAACTTTAGAAGATATAACAAACTCTTCTCTTTTTTTATTTTTTAAAAATTTACCAACGCGCAGTTCTGCCATACCAGAGCCATATAGTGGTGCGGTATCAAAATATCTAATTCCATTATTCCATGCAGTTTCTAAAGTCTCTAAAGCTTTGTTTTCATCAACAGCTATTGGCCAGCCACCTAATGGAGCAGTGCCCATTGCAATTTCTGTTACAAAAAGATCTAAATTACCAATTTTTCTTTTTTTAATCATTATATTAATTCTTATAACTTACCATCGTAAGAGTTTTTATACAATTCTAGAAAGTCTGTAGTTTCTAACTGAACAGGATTACCTCCAGTAGATGGATCATCTTTTGCCATAATACTCATTTCTTCAAACTTTAAGTCATCATTTATTAATTCTTTAAGAGTGTGAGGAATTAACAATTGTTCTCTTAAATCAAGTATCCATTGCATAAAACCATCAAAAGATTGTTCTTGTAAATTTATATACTTTGAAAGAGAAATTATTTTTTCCTCAATAGCTTTTCTATTTTTTTTAAGAACATATGGCATGAAGACAGCATTTGTCAGGCCATGGTGTGTATTATAAATTGCACCAACTGGATGGCTTAGTGAATGTATCGCTCCTAGACCTTTTTGAAAAGCAATTGACCCCATAGAAGAAGCAGCTAACATATTACCTCTAGCTTCTAAATTTGTACCATCCTGATAAGCTGTGATTAAGTATTTTTTAATCATAAACATCCCTTCAAGAGCTATACCCTGTGATAAAGGATGAAAGAAATTTGAGCTATAAGCTTCTAAACAATGAGCTAAAGCATCCATGCCAGTAAAAGCAGTTAAAGATTTAGGCAGAGGTATTGTTAGTTCAGGATCAAGAATTACAATTGATGGAAGCATTTTTGGATGAAAAATAATTTTTTTCTCATATGTTTCTTCATTAGTGTAAACTCCTGCTCTTCCAGTTTCTGAACCTGTGCCAGCAGTAGTGGGCACAGCTATTATCGGTTTAATAACTTCACTATTTGCTCTAGTCCAATAATCACCTACATCTTCAAAATCCCATAAAGGTCTTTTTTGTCCTGCCATAAAAGCTATACCTTTACCAACATCCATACCAGAGCCTCCACCAACAGCAATTACACCATCATGAGAATTAGAGTTAAATGACAGAACTCCCTTCTCTACATTTGCTCCAGTAGGATTTGATTGAACATTACTAAAAATATTAGCTTTAGAATTAAGAGATCTATTGATCTCTTCAACTATATTTGTTTTTAAGATACCTGGATCTGTTACAATTAGTGGTTTTTTTATATTTAAACTCTCACAAGCTTTTTGTATTTCATTAATTCTTTTTTCACCAAACCAAATACTTGTTGGATAATTCCAGTTCATTGACATCATATGAATTATACTTTCCTTAAGTGAAAACTTTTAGCTCTTGTTAAATGATCAAACCCCAATACTGATAATGTTACACCCATACCAGTATCTTTTACACCCGTCCAAGCTAGACCAGGATCAAGATAGTCACATCTATTCATAAAAAAAGTTCCTGTTTGTATTTTATTTCCAAAATTATATGCAAATTCTTTGTCAGATGTCCAAATACTTGCTGTTAAACCATAAGGACTATCGTTCATTAAAATTTTAGCCTCTTCTTCGTTTTTAACTTTCATAATTCCAACCGTTGGACCAAAAGTTTCTGCCATCATAAATTCCATACTATGATCAACATTTACAAGAGCTGATGGAGATACATAACAATTATCAGAATTATCAATTTTAAATTTAGTTTCATCAATAATATTTTTAGCACCATTAGTGATTGCTTTAGAAATTTGGTCTCGAATAGTATTTGCAGCACTTAACTTTACAACAGGCCCCAAGTTTGTTGAATCTTCTAGTGGATTATTTAAATTATATTTTTCAGTTTGTTCTTTAAAAGATTCTATAAAATTATCAAAAATGCTTTCATCGACATATATTCTTTCTATTCCGCAACAAGATTGACCTGAATTATAATAAGAACCATCTACTAAATTTTCAACCGCATGCTTAAAATTGCAATCAGCTCTAACGTATGCTGGATCTTTTCCACCCAATTCTAAACCAGCACCAATAAATCTTGTTCCAATTGCTTTTTTAACTTCTATGCCTCCTGAAACAGAACCTGTAAACAACACATGGTCAATACGACTATCAGAAATGACTTGCGAAGTAGAAGCATGATCTAAATGTAAAATTTGAAAAACATTCTTTGGTATACCAGCTTTTTCTGACGCCTTTAGCAATTGCTCAGCACAAAGAGGTGTTTGAGATGAATGTTTTAAAATTACACAATTACCAGCAAGCAAACTAGGAACGATAGAGTTGACAGATGTATTGTAAGGATAATTCCAAGGAGCTATTACAAATATTGTTCCTAATGGATCTTTCATCACATAATTATCGAATTCACTATCATTTTTTGAAATAACTTTTTGTAATGCTCTATCTGCATTCTCAATCATGTATTTAGCTCTTTCTTCAAAACCACGCATTTCTCCTGAACATTGAGATATTGGTCTTCCCATTTGCCTGCATAGCTCTTCTTCAATTTCCTTGTTGTTAGACAAAAAGCTATCAACAAATCTTGAGATAAATTCTTTTCTTTCTTCTAAACTTGTATTTTTCCATATTATTTTTGATTGATTTGATTGATTTAGTACATTTTCAATTTCACTTGAACTAGCGTATGGTCTTTCAAGATAAACTGAATTATCAATTGGCGAAATAGTTTTAAGCATGTTTACGATTTAGTGATTTTAAGATATTAAATCAATTAATTTTTTATAATTTAAAACAATGAAACTTATTTTTAAAGGTAAAGTGGCTATAGTTACAGGTGGATCAGGTGGAATTGGTCTAGATGTATCAAAAAAACTAGCAAAATTAAAAATTAAGGTTCTTATACTTGATATTAAAAAACCTAAAATCAGTAAAAAT
>JACWEB010000022.1 GCA_014653715.1 Pelagibacterales bacterium SAG-MED31 | reverse complement strand
TTATTTAATTGGAAGATTACCTTGGTCAATTAAACGACTCTCAAAAATTACCTACAATACATAAGAATGGGCCTATTATGGTTATAGCTGGTGCTGGCTCTGGAAAAACAAGAGTTCTTACCTATAGAATTGCTTATTTAATGGAGATGGGTGTAGATCCATTTTCTATATTGTCTTTGACATTTACTAATAAAGCAGCAAGAGAAATGAAATCTAGAATTTCTCAGATTGTTGGAGAAAGTGAATCAAAAAGTTTATGGATGGGAACTTTTCATTCTATTTTTGCTAGAATATTAAGATCTGAGTCAGAATTATTAGGATACTCTTCAAACTTTACTATCTATGATACTCAAGATTCAGATAGACTTATTGCTACAATAATTAAAGAATTAAAGTTAGATAAGGATTTATATAAATATAAAAATATTAGAAACAGGATTTCTTCTTTAAAGAATAATCTTGTGACAGTAAAAGCGTACTTGTCTAATCAAGAATTAGTTCAACAAGATAATGAATCTAGAAAACCAATGTTTGGAAAAGTTTATCAGACTTATGTAAATAGATGTTTTAAATCATCTGCTATGGATTTTGATGATTTATTATTAAAAACTAATGAACTACTTAATAGATTTCCTGAGGTTCTAGCTAAATACCAGGAAAGATTTAAATATATTCATGTAGATGAATATCAAGATACAAATCATTCACAGTATTTAATTGTAAAAGCATTAGCTGATAAGTATGAAAATTTATGTGTAGTTGGTGATGATGCTCAAAGTATTTATGGATTTAGAGGTGCAAATATTGAAAATATATTAAGTTTTCAAAAAGATTACTCAAATTCAACTGTATATAGACTTGAACAGAATTATAGATCTACTAAAAATATAGTAAACGCTGCAAACTCAGTAATAAATAACAATATCAACAAGCTTGAAAAAGAAGTATGGACAGAAAACGAAAGTGGTGAAAAAATTGAAATAAATCAATTAATTAATGATTCAGAAGAAGGAAGATTTGTGTCTTCATCAATTTTTGAAAACAAACACAATTTACAATTAAATAATGATGATTTTGCAGTTTTGTATAGAACTAATGCACAATCTAGATCCATTGAAGATGCTTTAAGAAGAAAGAATATTCCTTATCAAGTTTATGGAGGACTGTCCTTTTATCAGAGAAAAGAAATTAAAGATATTTTAGCCTATTTGAGAGTTATTGTTAATCCAAATGACGAAGAAAGTATTAAAAGAATTATAAATTTTCCAACTAGGGGAATTGGTCAAACCACACTTGATAAACTATTAATTTTTGCAAATGAAAAAAATATTAGCTTATTTGAGGTTTTAGAAAATTTAAATTCACAAGAAATTAATATAAATTCTGGAACTAAAAATAAATTAAATGAATTTTTTTTATTAATTAAAAGTTTTCAACTATTGAATGAAAAACTTAATGCTTTTGAAATGGTTGAAGAAGTACTTAAAAGAATAGGAATAATTAATGTTCTAAAATCAGAAGGCACTCCTGAATCAATTAGTAGAATTGAAAATATCGAAGAATTAATTAATGGAATAAAAGACTTTATTGAGGGGGAAGAGGAGGTAGTTGACTCAAAAGGAACTTTAAGTGATTTTTTAGAAGATGTTGCTTTAGCATCTGAATTGGACAAAGACATTAATGAGTCAGAAAAAAAGGTTTCTTTAATGACTATACATTTAGCAAAAGGCTTAGAATTTAATCAAGTTTATATTGTTGGTCTGGAAGAAGATTTGTTCCCCTCCGCCTTGAGTTCTACAACAAGAGCTGATCTAGAGGAAGAGAGACGACTTTTTTATGTAGCAATTACTAGAGCCAAAAAAAAAGTAACCATAACTTATGCTAAAACAAGATATAGATGGGGTAAGTTAAACGATTGTGAACCTAGTAGATTTATTACAGAAATTGATAAAAAGTATACAAGTTTTAGTTCTTCGTACTCTACAGTTAGTCCTATAGATAGTTTAAAAGAGAATCAAAATTTTATAAGATTTAAAAAACCTAAAAATAAAATTCAATTAAAAACATTAAAAAACAATCCATCTGTTAGTATTAGTAATTCAAATTATATAGATATTAAAAAAGGAGATCAAATTATACACAATAGATTCGGGAAAGGAAAAGTTATTGCTACAGAAGGGGAGGGGTCAGACAAAAAAGCTGAGGTCGAGTTCAATACAAGTGGAGTTAAAAGAATATTATTAAAATTTGCTAAATACAAACTAATTTAAAAACTAAAATCTTTTATTTTTTCTTTTATTTTTTCTTTTATTTCTAAAATTTCCTTTTGTTTTATAATCCCTTTCAGAGTTACTCCTATTTCTTTTAGCAGATGAATATCTTTTTTTCTTTTTTTCTTTTGAGAATCTTTTTTCTACTTTTTCTTCAGTTTGTTTTATTGATAAAGAATTTCCGTTAAAATCAATTTTTGGAATTTTTTTAATTAAATCATTTTTAATGCTTCTGTCAATTTCAAATATCGTGTATGATTCTCTAATGTCAATACCTCCAATTTTAATTTCGTTAGATTTTAGTGCTCTGTTAATTAACGAAATTAATTCAATTGGGGAAACTCCATTTTTTCTTCCAATATTAATAGAAAAATTAATAAATAAATTTCTGTTACTAGACCTTTCATTAAAAGGTTTCCTGTTTTCTCCTTTATCATTCCTTTTATTTTCATTTTTAACATCCTTAGATTTATTATAATAGTCTAGAAACTTATTAAACTCCGCGGAAACAAAATGTTTAATTAAATCTTCTCTTGAGAGAGATTCTAATTTTGAATAAATGTCTTCCAAAAAGGGTTCAATCTGTTTCTGATCAACTTTAACTTTTTGAATTCTTTCAATTAATTTAAAAAGTTGTTTTGAACATATATCTTTTCCTGATGGAACATCTTTTCTTATAAAATTTATCTGAGATTTATTTTCTATTGATTTTAATTTCCTTCCTTCTCTTGAATTAGAAATTACTATAGAAATACCATTTTTCCCGGCTCTTCCAGTACGACCACTTCTGTGAGTATAAACCTCAGGATCATCAGGAAGAGAATAATTAATTACATGTGTTAAACTATCAACATCAAGTCCTCTAGCTGCTACATCAGTAGCTATTAATATCTGTAACGATTTTTGTCTGAACTTAGACATAACATCATCTCTTTGACTTTGAGAGAGTTCTCCGTGAATAGCATCCGCATTATATCCATCATTCATTAATTTATTAGCAATTTGTTGTGTTTCTCTTCTTGTTCGACAAAAAACTATTCCGTATATATCTGGATTGAAATCAGCTATCCTTTTTAATGTATCATATTTATCTTTTGAATTCACGTTATAGACATGATGCTCCACGTTTTTTGCTCCTGAGTTTAATCTTTCTACAGTAATTTCTTCCGCATCCTTCATGTATTTTTTTGAAATAGATCTGACTTCTTTCGACATGGTAGCAGAAAACAACATTGTCTGTCTATTTTTGGAGGTGGTATCTAATATATAATTCAAATCCTCTTTAAAACCCATACTCAACATTTCATCTGCCTCATCTAAAACGACTTTATTAACTATGTCTAATTTTAAAACTCTTCTATTAATTAAGTCCTTGGTTCTTCCAGGTGTTCCCACTATTATTTGAACACCTTTTTTCATAGATTTAATTTGATTTTCAATACTAGTTCCTCCATATACTGCAACAATCTTAACGTAATCTAGATGTTTTGCAAACTTCATTAAATCCATTGAAATTTGAATACATAATTCTCTGGTTGGGCAAAGAACAATTGTTTGAACATCTTTAACTTTACGATCAACATGTTGAATACAAGGAAGTCCAAAGGCAGCAGTTTTCCCTGTTCCAGTTTGAGCTAAGGCAATTAGATCTTTTTTTCCTTTAAGTAGATAGGGGATAGCTAGCTCTTGAACCGCAGTTGGTGATACGAACCCCATTTCTTCTACTGCTTGTAAAAGACCTTTATTTACGCCTAAATCTTTAAAATTGCCCATTTTTTTTATAAGGCTGCAAATATCGTTTATTTTATTGGGTAATTTTAAAAAGTCTTTTATTCTTTTTTAATCAAATGGGATTAAACAAAAAAACACACCATAAAGGTGTGTTTTTTTTATTATTAAATATTGCTATCTGTTTAATTTCCAGCAGCTTTCATTCCTTGTTCAATTAAATCATAAAATTGATCTAACTTAGGAAGAACTACTATTCTAGTTCTTCTATTCTTAGATCTATTTTCAGCAGTATCATTATCTGCTACAGGTACATAATAACTACGTCCAGCAGCAGTCATTCTTTCTGGCTGAACTCCGAAATCATTTTGTAATACTCTAACAACAGAAGTTGCTCTCTTAACACTCAAATCCCAATTGTCTAAAAGTACTTCATTTTGTATTGATTGATCATCTGTATGTCCTTCAACTAAAAACTCAATTTCAGGTTTATCTAAAACAACTTTTGCTACTTTTCCTAAAACTTCTTTTGCTCTTTCAGAAACTACATAACTTCCGCTGTTAAAAAGTAATTTGTCAGAAATTGAAATAAAGACCACTCCCTTTTCAACATTTACTTCAATATCCTTATCATTTATATCTATAAAGCTACCTTTTAAACTAGTAACTAATGCTAAGGTTACTGAATCTCTTCTGGTGACAGCATCTCTCATAGTATTAATAGTTAAATCTTTTTCTTTCATACTTTCAAGTGATTTTTCAAGATTTTCAGCACCTTTTTGTGAAAGAGTAGTAAGATTACCCATATTGTTAATTAAATCCTGATTATTGTTCTTCAAAAAGGCAACTTGCTCCTTTAAAGTTTTTAAGTCAGCTTCTGCTCCGGCTTTTTCGTCGATACATGTGTTAAGTTTTACAGTGGCTGAATTAAGCAAATCTTTACTTTGCTGATTCATAGCCTCAAGAGCGGCATATTTTTTTTGAGACACACAAGATGGTAGTAAAAAAGATACAGTAAGTATCATTAAAAAGATTTTTTTCATGTTAATTAATTTAGTTTGTTTAATTTTCAAATTTAGTAAAATATTAATACTAAGTTATTAATTTAACTCTTATTTAAGTCAGAATATTTTGTTTTTTTAAGAAATAAATAATTGTATATAATTGACTTAATAACGTAATATTTAGGTTTTTTATTGTTCTTTCTAAGTAACATATAATTTTGTTCAATAAGAATTTTATATCCATCCTTGTATGAGTGATTAGTGAATATTGCTTTTATGATTTCTTTAAAATGTATGAGTTTCAAAAGAATTAATTGATTAATAGCATAAAGAATATTTATATAATATATTATTTGCAATCTTTGAAATAATGAAAAATTAAAACCAGGAATGACATTAGTGTTCTTAATAATCATCCATCTATGATTTCTAATGTTATAAAAAAGTTTTTTTGGGTTGCCATAGTCAAAAGAACCTCCACCTAAATGAAATACAACACTTTTATAAATAAATTTTTTTTTTAAATTACTATTAAGGTTTGTAATTCTCCAACAAAGATCAATTTCTTCCATATGGTTGTAAAAATGCTCATCAAATCCTTTAAGCTTATTGAAAACTTCTTTTCTAATAAAAAAGCAAGCCCCTGATGCCCAAAAAATATCAATATTTTGATCGTATTGACCTTTGTCATCTTCAACTGTATTGAAAATTCTTCCCCTACAATAGGGATATCCGTAATAGTCTATAAAACCTCCAGCAGCTCCCGCATATTCAAATTTATTTTTATTTTTGTAATCCAAAATTTTGGGCTGAACAACTGAAAGTGATTTATCATTATTAAACTCCTGCAACACTGGATCAAGCCAATTACTTGTAACTTCAACATCGTTGTTTAACAAACAAAATATATCTTCATTTACATGCTCTAAGCCCTTGTTGTAACCTTTAGCATAGCCATAGTTTCTTTCATTTCTAATAATTTTAATTAGAGGATAATTATTCTTTATGAAATCAACAGACTCATCTTTAGAATTATTGTCAATTATGTAAATTGGATTATTTCCAGAATATTTAACAACACTAGGTAAAAATTCTTTTAAGAGTTTTAAACCATCCCAGTTCAGTATAACTACGGCAATCTTCATATTATTGGAAATTCATTTATAAAATCATAAGACTTATCCTGAATATTTATTTTAAAAATAAAGTGCATTATTCCATTAGTAATCATAATATAATCAGAATTTAAATTTTTATTATAAATTAAAGTTTGATCAAAAACTTTTTGATCTATGTTGATAGAGGGTGCTTTACATTCAACTAACATCTTAACCAATCCATTTCTGTCGAAAGCAACTACATCAAACCTTTTACTTAGCTTATTAACAATTATTTTTTTTTCTACTCCAATATGATTTTTTGAAACACCATTCTCAATTAATAACTTAACCACATGTTGTCTAACCCATTCTTCTGGGGTGAGTAAAATAAATTTTTTTCTAATTATATCAAAAATATAAGTTTTATTATCTCTATTTTTAAGCTTAAATTCAAAATCTGGAAAATTTAATTTTAACATAACCAAAATAATAAATGAATTTACAGGAAATTAATAGTGTAATTTCAAAAATTAAAAATAAAGTTTTTTCTCCTATATATTTTCTTATGGGTGAAGAAACTTACTACATAGATTATATCACAGAACTTATAGATAATGAAGTTCTAAGTGATGATGAAAAAAACTTTAATAAAACTATCCTGTATGGAAAAGATTCCTCTGTTGAGGATCTGATATCTTGTTGCAAACGATATCCAATGATGAGTAAATATCAAGTTGTTATACTAAAAGAGGGGCAGGATTTATCTAGAAAAATTGAAAATTTATCAAATTATGTTTTAAATCCCTTAATGAGTACTATACTAATAGTTAATTATAAATATAAAACTTTAGATAAAAGAAAGAAATTATATAAGAACGTTCAGAAATTTGGTGTTGTAATTGAATGTAAGAAAATATATGAAGATAGAATTCCACAATGGATATTCAATCAATTAAAGAATGATAACTTTTTGATTGACCCAAAAGCTTGCTCAATGCTAGTTGACTATTTAGGGAATGACTTAAAAAAAATAAACAACCAACTCAATAAATTAAAAATAATTTGTTCAAATTCAAAATCTATAACCCCAGATTTAATTGAAGAAAATATTGGAATAAGTAAAGATTTTAATGTTTTCGAATTAAGAAAAGCAATTGGGGAAAAGAATTTGAACAAAGCATTAGTGATTTGTGATTATTTATCTTCAAACAACAACAAACATCCTTTACAGATGACTTTATCATCTTTATTTAATTATTTTATTCAAATTTTTCAGTACCATTCAATGGAAAATAAATCTCCTTCTAATGTATCATCTATTTTAGGTGTTAGCCCATTTTTTGTAAAAGACTATATAAATGCTTCATTAAACTATTCAATGAAAGATATAAGTAAGATTATAAGTCTTATAAAAGATTTTGATTTAAAAAGTAAAGGATTAGGTGTTAGTAATACATCAAATAATGATCTATTACGACAACTACTTATTCAAATTATATATTAAAAAATTTCTGGATAGTTTTCAGGATCATATTCATTCATAATATAGTTAGCCTTTTCAATAATATCATCAACTGAGGGTTTTGAAAAGTAATCTCCATCTGATCCGTATGCTGGTCTATGTGCCTTAGATGTCAATGTAATGGGTTTACTGTCTAAAAATTCAAAAGCATTTTGATCTTCAATAACTTTTTGAAGAATATATGAAGAAGCTCCACCAGGAAGATCTTCATCTACAATAAAAAGTTTATTAGTTTTTTTTAAGCTTTTTTTGATTATTAAATCATTATCAAAAGGAATTAATGTTTGTAAGTCAATAATTTCAATATTAATATTTAGATTTTCCAGCTCAATAGCTGCCTTTTCAACTAATCTTAGAGTAGAACCATAAGAAACTACAGTAATATCCTCTCCGACTCTTAAAACTTCAGCTTTTCCTAACAATACGGTAAAATCTGAAAGGTTATTTGGCTCTTTTTCTTTTAATCTGTATCCATTTAAAGATTCAATAAGTATTGCAGGTTCATCACATCTTAACAGTGTATTATACATTCCGCTGGCTTGTACCATATTTCGCGGAACTAAAATATTAATTCCTCTCAATGTTGACAATAAAGCACCCATTGGAGAACCTGAATGCCATATCCCCTCTAATCTATGTCCTCTTGTTCTAATGATTAATGGTGCAATCTGTCTTCCAAATGTCCTATAATGTAAAGTAGCTAAGTCATCACTTAATATTTGAAGTGCATACAAAACATAATCTAAATATTGAATTTCAGCAATTGGACGAAATCCCCTTAAAGATAAACCAATACCCTCTCCAACTATAGAAGCTTCCCTAATTCCTCTGTCTCCAACCCTTTCTTTTCCATGAATTTCTTGTAAACCTTCTAAGCCTTGATTAACATCACCTATTTTTCCCGAATCCTCACCAAAAATTAATAAATTATCAAATTTTTCTAAAAGCTTGTTAAAATTGTTTCTAAGCACAATTCTACCATCAACTTTTTTTGATTCATCATATTCTGCTTTGATTTCTTTTACATTATCTGCTCTAGATGAAAATTCATTATAAAGTTTAGAACTATATTTAAGTTGATTAATAGAACTAAATTTTTTTATCCAATTTTTTAGAACATTAATATTGGCTCCATTTTCTTTGATTAAAACTCTTAAAACTTTCCTGCTAATGGATAAAAGGTCTTTGTTATTTGGCTCTTTTATTCTATTTAATTCTTGAACAAGGTTATCTAAATTATATTTATTAAATTCTTTACTTAAATCATTTAATATTGGTATTAAATTTTTTCTTGAATTTATGATTGGATTTAAATATGTTTGCCATGCGTCTTTTTTAGCATTCTTGACAATTTCTTTTGAATCATTTTCAATTACCTCTAATTCAGATTGAATAGCAATCTTATTTTCTAGGATCCATTCTCTCATTTTTAAATTACAATCATTTTTCTTTTCCCAATCTAATCTCTCTTTAGATTTATATCTTTCATGTGAACCAGAGGTGGAGTGTCCAATTGGTTGAGTAAGTTCTTTTACATGAACTATAATTGGAATATGCTTTTCTCTAGAAATATCATTGGCTTTCTGATATGTGTTAATTAAATTAGGATAGTCCCAACCATTAACTGTTAGAATTTCAAAACCATCTTTTTTAGAATTTCTTTGAAATCCAGATAATGCCTCGGATATACTTTGCTTGATAGTTTGATCCTTATTTTCAACTGAAATACCATAATCATCATCCCAAATACTAATTACCATTGGGACTTGATGGACCCCAGCAGCATTTAATACTTCAAAAAACACACCTTCACTAGTGCTTGCATTTCCAATTGTTCCCCATGCAACTTCATTACCATTTACGGAAAATTTATTTTTATTCTTGGTTTTTAATTTTCTATATAATTTAGATGCCTGGGCTAAACCCAATAATCTAGGCATTTGAGAACCAGTACAAGAAACGTCAGAACTTGAATTTCTTTGATTTATTAAATCTTTCCATGATCCATCTTCATTTAAACTTACAGTGCTAAAATGAGCCCCCATTTGTCTTCCTGCGGACATAGGCTCCTCGTTAATATCAGTATTAGCATATAAACCAGAAAATAATTGTTTAAGAGTTAACTCATTAATTGCCATCATAAAGGTTTGATCTCTGTAATATCCTGATCTAAAATCTCCTTTTTGAAAAACTTTAGCTAATGCTATTTGTGGTAACTCTTTTCCATCACCAAAGATTCCAAATTTTGCTTTTCCACTCAAAACCTCTCTTCTTCCTAACAAACTTGCTTCTCTACTTGTTACAATAAGCTTGTAATCATTTAAAACCTGTTCTTTAAAAGATTTAAATGATATTTCCTTGTTAAGATCTAGATTACTTTGCATGATATATCAAGAGGGATCAAATTTATAAAAAATTGAAATTTTTTCCTATTAAAATTTAAAACCAACGTCTAGTAAATAATCCTGAAAGTGTATTTGGATCAAAGGATATTTTGAATCTAATTTTTTCCGAGTAGTTAGAGTGCTTTAATTCATTTCCCAAAGAGGAATAAAAAGGGAAATATAGTTCAAAATAATCAGTTAAAATATTCAATCTGATTCCGGAATCGTAAACTGTTTGAGCTTTATTATTCTTGTTTTTTATGATTGCTAAATCATAGTATGCTTCTACCCATTGCCACATGGTAATGCCAGAATTTAAAGAAATAATCCAATCATTGGAATAAGCTGGTAGTACTTTAGATTTTAACGCACCCTCAGAATTAACAAATTGTTGACTATAAAATCCTGTTGTTTCAGAACGCCCAAGTAAATTATAATTAAACATATAATCTCTGGCTTTGTAAGTTGAAAAACTGAAATAATCATCATTAGTCGAGTTTTGTAAAAATTTTCCAATAAAGAGCCTTAAATTATATTGCCTGTTGTCTTTATAATAATTTCTAAACATCATGGTGAATGAGTTTTTAATAAATGATTTATTAATTTGTAAATCATTACTAATAGAAAAACCTTTACCTGCATTAGAATTTGTTAAAATATATTTAGCATTAAAAATATTATAATTTGGATATTTGGCTTGTTCATTATTTTCTTCTCTATATATACTAACATATCTAAAACTAATTAGTTGTCTAAAATTTGATCTTAAATCAGGTTTTCTGAATGTAAATGTTAATGATGGAAAAAAAGAAGTGTAAGATAAGTTCTCTTTGTAATGAAATGTAGAACCACTAATAAAATACTGAGTACTAAATAGCTTTTTATTTTCATTATACTTTATATACTTCAAATTAAAACTTCCTAGTATTTTTTTTGTTTTGGAAGAGTACAATGGTTTTATTTTATAATTAAAAGGTTTTCTTATTGGCGTAATATTGGTTAAACTAACCCCAGGCATTAACCCATCATATAAATTATATCCAAACAATGGTATGTAGTTTAATTGATTTTTATATACATCTTCAAAATCATTAAATAAGATTAGCTTAAATGGCTTGTTATATTTCTTAAATGATGCAAGATTATTTTTGTAATTTTTCTCGTTTATTAATTTATTTTTATTTATTTCTATAAAATCAAAATCCTTAGTTTTATAGCCTACAATGGAATCTTTTTTAAATGATATCCAATTTTCTTTGACTATAGAGTCATTTTTTATTAAAGAGATTTTTAATGGAATATTAGAATTGTACCTATTGGTCACTTTAAAATATGATTTATAATCTGATTCTTTAATCCTAGTAATTGCAAAATCTTTAAATGATTTTCTGTTTAAAAAATCATTAAAAAACCAATCTAGCTTTTTCGATGATTTTAATTCTAAAATATTTTTTAATGAAGTTTTATTATATTTTTTTAAGTTATTGTTTGTTACATACTCTTTT
>JACWEB010000021.1 GCA_014653715.1 Pelagibacterales bacterium SAG-MED31 | reverse complement strand
TTTTAAAGTCTCAATTGCGTGGGGTATGCAATTTCAACAACCTTATTTTTTAATTTTTATTAATTTGGTTATTTTTTTGTTTATGATGAATATGTTTGGTCAATTTGAAATTACTCTACCAAATAAAATAAGTAATATGAGTTTTTTTGGAAGAAATAATTCGTTTTTAAAAGATTTCTTTAATGGTTTTTTTGCCACATTGATGGCAACACCATGTTCTGCACCTTTTGTTGGTACGGCTATTGCTGCAGCATTTACACAGACATATGCAATAGGAATGAGCATTTTTTTAGTTATGGGCATTGGTATGAGTTTGCCATATTTACTATTTGCTACATTTCCTAACTTAATAAGATTTATGCCTAAATCTGGAAAATGGATGATTTATGTAAAATATTTTCTTGGACTATTACTTTTAGCTACAGTTATATGGATATCAAATATTCTATTAAATTTTTTTAATTATTATTTTTTATTTTCATCTCTTTTATTATTTTTAATCTTATCTTATAGGCAAAAAATTTCATTTTTAAAAAATACAATCACATCTATAGTTTTATTGACTATTTTTTTTTCTTCTTCATTAAAATTCTTTCATCAAAACACTAAGCTTGAACTTGAAAAAGATTGGTTAAATTTTTTTGAGATTGATATTAATCAGTTTGTACAGCAAGATCAGATAGTATTTTTAGATATTACGGCAGATTGGTGTGCCACTTGTCAGTTTAATAAAATCAATGTGCTTAATTCTGATACAGTTATTAATCTTTTTAAAGTTAATAATATTACGCTAATAAGAACTGATTGGACAAGACCCAATAAGAAGATAAATATTTTTCTAGAAAAGTATGATCGTTTTGGTATTCCATTTAACGCATTTTTTTCTTCTAATTTTCCCAACGGTATCTTATTATCTGAGTTGCTTTCTGAAAAAGAAATAGTAAATGTAGTTAACAAAATAAATAATGAATAAAAAAATTCCTTCGATTAAAGTACCAATTATACAAAAGGGTATCACATCTAAAGTAATTCTTTCAGATGAATTAAAAGACAAAAAAGTTATCATTTTTGGTGTTCCTGGAGCATTTACACCAACCTGTTCTGAAAAACATATGCCAGGTTTTATTAAGTTGTACGATCAATTAATTCAGAAGGGGATTAATGATATTTATTGTTTATCAGTTAATGATGATTTTGTAATGAGTGCATGGTTATTAAGTTATACCGATGGCTATAAAATTATAGGTATTGCTGATGGTAATGGTGATGTCGCCAAAAATTTAGATTTATTAACAGATAAGTCAAAAAATTATATGGGGATGCGATCAACAAGATTTGCTATGATTGTTAAAGATAATATTATTAATGAAATTTTTATAGAAAAACCTGGGGAGTTTAAGTTATCTTCAGCAGAACATATAATAACAAAACTTTGACCTTTAATATATCTCAATATTCATTTAAAAATAATTTATTACAAAATAAGCAATATGTCTGATAAAAAAAAATTTAGATCTTCAGAGTGGTATAGCTCAAAAACTCATAAAAGAGATACATTTGTTCATAGAGGATGGATGCGTAATCAAGGACATCCAAGTCATTTATTTGATGGGCGTCCAGTAATTGGTATATGTAATACTTGGTCAGAGTTAACACCTTGTAATGGGCACTTTAGAGAAATAGCAGAGTCTGTTAGGCGGGGAGTTTATGAAGCTGGAGGTTTCCCTTTAGAGTTCCCAGTATTTTCTGCTAGTGAGTCTAATTTAAGACCAACAGCAATGTTGTTTCGAAATTTAGCGAGTATGGATGTAGAGGAAGCTATAAGAGGTAATCCAATTGATGGAGTTGTATTGTTAATGGGTTGTGATAAAACAACACCTTCTCTATTGATGGGTGCTGCAAGTGTGGATATACCCACAATTGGTGTTTCAGGTGGACCGATGCTTAATGGACATCATAAAGGAGAAACAATTGGTTCTGGGACAGGTCTTTGGCAACTAGATGCTGATTTAAGTGCAGGTAAAATTAATGAGGAAGATTTTGTAGAAGCAGAAATTTCTATGAGTAGATCTAAAGGAAACTGTATGACGATGGGTACTGCTTCAACAATGGGCAGTATGGTAGAGGCTCTCGGAATGGCCCTTCCTCATAATGCCGCAATACCAGCAGTAGATGCCAGACGTTATTCATTAGCACATATGTCAGGTAAAAGAATAGTTGAAATGGTAAAAGAAAATTTAATAATGTCAAAAGTAGTTTCTAAATCTTCTTTTGAAAATGCTATAAAAGTTAATGGAGCAATTGGTGGCTCAACTAATGCAGTTATCCATCTCGCCGCTGTTGCAGGAAGATTGGAAATAGATTTATCACTAAATGACTGGGAACGATGTGGAAATGATATTCCTACTCTCGTTAATTTACAACCTTCGGGATCATATTTGATGGAAGATTTTTATTATGCAGGTGGAGTACCAGCTGTGATAAAGAAATTACTAGATAAAAACTTACTTGATAAAAATGCGCTTACAGTAAATGGTAAGACTATTGAAGAAAATAATAAAAATGCAGAATGTTGGAATACTGATGTAATTAAAGATTTTGAATCACCACTTGTTCATAGTGGTGGTATAAAAATTTTAAAAGGAAATATAGCTCCTGATGGTGCAATTTTAAAACCTTCTGCAGCCAGTCCTGAATTAATGAGTCATAAAGGTAAAGCGGTAGTTTTTGAGAGCATAGAAGAGTTTCACGATAAAATTGATGATCCAAATTTAGATGTTGATGAAAACTCAATTTTAGTTTTAAAAAACTGTGGACCCAAAGGATATCCTGGTATGGCTGAAGTGGGAAATATGAGACTTCCAAAAAAAATTTTAAAAAAAGGTATACGTGATATGATCAGAATATCTGATGCTAGAATGAGTGGTACTGCATTTGGTACTGTAATACTGCATACTTCTCCAGAAGCAGCTGTCAAAGGACCTTTGGCAGCTGTACAAAATGGTGATTTAATTGAAGTTGATGTTGAGAATGGAAAATTGCACTTAGATGTAACAGATGAAATAATTAGTGAGAGATTAAGTGTTTATCAACCAATTTTACCTGACATAAAGGGAGGTTATCAAAAGATGTATATAGATCATGTTATGCAAGCTGATAAAGGTGCAGATTTAGATTTTTTAGTTGGTAAAAGAGGTTCTGAGGTTAAAAGACATAGTCATTAATTTAAAATACACAATCTTTTGAGTAATTATTAAAATAGAAATAAATTAAAATTTTTAATCAAAAATTTTTCCAGGATTCATTATATTATTTGGATCTAGTGTTTTCTTTATTAATTTCATATAGGGAAGATTGTCACTATGTTGTTTAATTAGATATTCTTTTTTATGAACTCCAACACCATGCTCTCCAGTAATTGTACCTTCTAGTTCAATAGCTTTATCAATTAATTTATCACTAAATTTTCTAATAATATTGTAACTTTTTTTATTTTTTGGATCATATTGTATTGCTACATGAAAGTTTCCATCACCAACATGGCCAACCATAGGTGCTCTTAATCCATAATTTTTAATTTCTTTTTCTGCAAATGTAATAGCTTCTACCAAATTTGAAATTGGAACACATATGTCCGTTGTATAAACTTTAATATTGCTTTTTTCTGATTTTACAGAATAATATACATCATGTCTTGCTTGCCATAATTTATTTCTTTCTTCTGTTGTTTTCGCCCATTTAAATTTACTTCCATTATTTTCATTAGAAATTGACTCAACTATTTCAATCGATTCTTTATTGGTGTTTTCACTACCATGAAACTCAAAGAATAATGTTGGCTTAATATCAAGATTTGCTAAACTAGAATATTTTATACTAATATCCATTTGATCTTTATTTAGCATTTCTATACGTGCAATAGATACACCGTACTGAATGATTTGTTGAGCAGTTAAAACTGCAGATTCTAAATTATTAAATTGGCAAATTGCACTCATTATGCTTTCAGGAATTGGATTAAGACGAAGTTGAATTTCTGAAATAATACCCAACGTACCTTCAGACCCAACAAATAAATTTGTTAAATTATAACCAGCAGCTGTTTTTTTTGATCTTGTGCCTGTTTTTATAATATCTCCATTTGCAAGGATAACAGTTAGGCCATTTACAACATTTCGCATTGTTCCATATTTTACAGCCATGGTACCAGAAGCAGAGGTGGCTGTCATTCCACCTAAAGAAGCATCAGCCCCAGGATCTATAGGAAAAAATACTCCTTTATTTTTTAATTCTGCATTTAGTTGTTTTCGAGTTACAAAAGCTTGAACTCTACAATCAAAATCATCTTCATTGACACTTAATATTTTATTCATTTTTTCTAAAGATAGAGTAATACCATTTTCATTACCTAAAACATTTCCTTCAAGAGATGTTCCAGTACCAAAAGAAACGATTGGAGTTTTATACCTATTACAACCTTTAATAATAGTAGATATCTCTTCATTATTTTTAGGGAATACTACCGCTTGAGATAAAATTGGATCAAATACATCTTCACCACCAGAATAATTACCTCTTACAGATAAAGAGTTTGAAAATCTATCACCCAGAAGATTTATAAGTTCATTTTGTAAACTTTTATTTTTCATATAATGGTCTATTAATATCAAAAAATAAATAAAAAGGAAATCTATACAATGGATCAGCTTAATAAAATATTTATGAAACATATTGATGAAGTGAGATTTCCAGGCATACAATGGCAAATTAATATTAAAAATAAAGTCTATTCTGGAAAAGTTGGATATAATAATATTGAAACAAAAGAACCTGTTTTAGATAATAATATTTATAGAATATGGTCAATGACAAAACCGGTTGTTGCGGTAGCAGCACTACAATTGCTTGAACAAAATAAAATGCAACTAGATGATTTGATTACTAAGTACCTTCCTGAATTTTCAAAATTAAAAGTATTAAAGAATAGTAATTCTTCTATTGATGATGTTGAAGATTTGAAAATTATTCCTACTATAAAAGATCTTTTTTTGCATACTGCAGGTTTTTCATACAATTTTTTACCAAATCCTATAGGAAAACAATATGATGAAATAAAATTATTTCATTCAGATATTACTACACTGGAAGAAGAAATAAAAAAACTATCAGAAGTCCCCTTACTTTATCAACCAAGATATAACTGGGTATATTCTGTTTCTATGGATGTTTTAGGTAGGATATTGGAAGTAATATTAAATGATTCACTTCAAAATATTTTACAAAGAAATATTTTTAACCCTCTAGAAATGCATGAAACTAAATTTACGATTCCTATGGATGCTGAACGCAGAGTAATGAAAACGTATGAGTATGATCAAGTAAATTCTAAATTACATGAACAAAAAATTGAACCACAAAAAATAGGTAATTATAAGTATCCTCTTTATGAAAATAACTATGCAAGGGGAGGGCATGGATTATTTTCAACTATTAATGATTTTTCAATTTTTATTAAAATGTTACATTCTGGAAAATCTATTAATAGTCATCAAATTTTAGAAAATAAAACATTAAAATTAATTCATACAAATGCACTTGAAGATTATTATTTTCCTATTGAGATTCCCTCTATCGGAATTGTAAGAGATGTAAACTATGTGAATGACCTACAGGCATACGGATGGGGTTATGGTTGTAGAACTCTAATGAGTTTGCCCAAGAATAATAACTTAGGTTCCCTTGGGGAATTTGGATGGGCTGGCGCTGCCTCAACATATTTTTTAGTTGATAATAGTAAAGAAATGTCAGCTTTATTAATGACTCAAGTATTAAATGGCAGCCCTGAATTAAAAAAAGATTTTTATAAGTTTATTTACACAAACTTTTAAAACTAAGATGTTCAAATTTAAATCAATTGAGAATATGGGAATGTTATTTGCCGTAATGGCTTTTTTTTCTTTCTCCCTTTTAGATGCTGTTCAAAAAACAGCAATTATATACCATTCAGTTTTTCAACTATTATTTGTAAAATATTGTTTTGTTCTAATGCTATCTTTAATTGAGTCTAAGAGAAAAAAGAATTATACATTTTATAAATCAGGTAATATTAAAATTCAATTATTGAGAAGTGTTTTATCTATTGTTGAATCGGGATGTTTTATTTTATCATTTCGTTATTTATCTTTAGCAGATGCACATAGTATAGCTTCTCTCACACCAGTATTAGTAGTTGCTTTATCTGCAATTATATTAAGAGAGCATGTATCTTTAAAAACATGGATTGCAATTTTTGTTGGTTTTATTGGTGTTTTAATAATAATGCGACCTGGCTTATCAATTTTTGATCCAAAATCTCTTATTCCATTTGCAGGTGCTTTTTTTCTAAGTATTTATCAAATAGTAACAAGAAAAGCTTCAGAAAAAGATTCTACAGAAACTTCTTTATTTTATACCTCCATAGTAGGTGTAATTTTAATAGGTATAATTGGATATAATTTTTGGCAACCCTTAATGGAGCAGTCTTTTTTATTTTTTATTGCGATGGGTGTGTTTTATTCTTTAGGTTTGTATTTTCAAATTATTGCCTTAAGTATGGCTAGAGCAGGAATTATTCAACCTTTTCATTATACGTTAATATTTTGGGCAATTATTCTTGGATACATTTTTTATAATGATTTTCCAGATATTACTACCTTAATAGGTGCTCTCGTTATTACGCTTTCTGGTATTTATACTTTATATAGTAAAGAGAAGCATTAACCATTAGACTTTTGTATTCTTTAAGTTAAAAAATAATTAATGTTTATTGGAATTGATTTAGGTACATCTTCAGTAAAGATGATACTTATTGATCAAGAACAAAAAATTCTAGCAACATCCAATTTAGCTCTTACTGTTCAAAATCCAAAAGATGGATATAGTGAACAAAATCCGCAAGAATGGATTAATGCTACACTTGAATGTTTAGAAATATTAAAAACTAAAAAACCAAAAGAATTTTCAGAAACAATTTCTATTGGTATTTCGGGTCATATGCACGGAGCCACATTAATTGATAATGCTGGTAGCGTTATTAGACCATGCATTTTATGGAATGATACACGTTCACATGCAGAATGTGTAGAATTTGAAAAACAAAATTTTGATGTTCGTTCAATTTCAGGTAATATCACAATGCCTGGTTTCACTGCACCAAAAATTAATTGGTTGAAAAATAACGAAACTCATAATTTTAATAAAATTTTTAAAGTTTTATTACCTAAGGATTATTTACGTTTTTATTTAACTGGAGAATATTATTCTGAAATGTCAGATGCATCTGGAACTCTTTGGCTAGATACTAAAAATAGAAAATGGTCAAATAAACTTTTATCATGCTCATTTTTAGAAGAAAAACATATGCCAAAACTTGTTGAGGGAAACAAAGATACAGGAATTTTAAAAAATGAACTTAAAGATAAATTTCATTTTAATCATAATGTAATAGTTGTTGGCGGCGCTGGAGACAATGCAGCTGCAGCAGCAGGTATGGGCATAACAGAGCAGAAACAATCCTTTATTTCCCTTGGGACTTCTGGTGTTTTTTTTACCCCAACTAAAAATTTTCTAAGTAATACTGGAGATGCTGTCCATTCTTTTTGTCACTGTTTACCTAATAAATGGCATTTAATGTCTGTAATGCTAAGTGCGAGTAACTGTTTAGATTGGGTATGCTCAATAACTAATACTTCAATTCAAGAAAGCCTTACGAATGTAGAGCGTTTTTATTCTGAAAAAAGTTCAATATCTAATGCGCCATTTTTTTTACCTTATTTATCTGGAGAAAGAACACCTCATAATGACCCACATATTAGAGGATCTTTTCATTCAATAAAAACAACTACTGATACAACAAATATGCAATATGCAGTAATTGAAGGAGTTAGTTTTGGAATATTAGATGGCATCAATTCAATATTAAAAGTAAATAACAATTTTAAAGATATATTTATGGTAGGAGGAGGATCAAGAAGTTCTTTTTGGATTGAATTACTTGCTTCCTTATTAAATAGAAATTTAAGTGTTTGTGATCAAAGTGAGTATGGGGCTGCTTTAGGTGTAGCTAGATTAGCTATGTATGCTGATAAAAATATAAAGAACAAGAGTGATATAATTAAAGAAATTAAAATTAGTAAAGACTATATGCCAAATCTAGAAAAAATGGATGTTCTAATGAAGAGGTATTTAACTTGGAAAGAACTATATTCTTCAAATAAACAAATTGCCTCAAGACTTATAATTTAATTATTCTAAGTTTATGATTTAGCTTAATTGTTTCCATATAGGCATAATTTTTGATCTACTATCCAAATATGTTTCAAATAATTTGTTGTATCTATCTGAGTAGTTTTTATCAAATTTTTCTAAATCTCCAAGGAAAGGGTTAACCCACTCATCAAAGCATTCATCCCATTTATTATATACACCTAATGATATTGCTCCTGTCATTGCCGCCCCAGCCGCTCCAGCTTCTTTTCGATTAGAAGTTCTAATATTTGTTTTAAGTATATTTGCGAATATTTTTCTTATTGAATCTGACTGTGACCCTCCACCGGCAAGTCTAATTTCTTTTGGTATTTCTCCCATAACCAAATAGCATTCCTTGGCAGCAAAACATAACCCTTCGATAAAACATTGAAGAATTTCAGGAAATCTATGGTTCGAGTCTAATCCTAACAAACTTGCTTGTGCTTCAGAATTTATAAAAGGACCCCTCTCTCCTGCTTCAGAAATATAAGGATGATAAATTAATTTTTGTGGTTCTGTATTTTTAATCCATGAGTCTATTTTATTTAAAAAATTTTTATTGTTAAACTCGATATCAAAATCTTTAAAAATATCATTTACAAAAGACATTAGCCAATTTATGTTAATCATACCTGACATATTTGTTTGAAATTGTAATGCTGTTTTTTCAATTGGTAATAACATAACATACCCTGATTTTAAATCTGTGTTTGGTTTAATTTTTGATATTAAATTTGCTTTCATGTGACCAGATGTTGTTCCTAAGCTTGAGTTACCTACATCTTTATTAATATCATACCCTCCACTTCCAAGAAATGTGCAGACCGCATCAATATATGACAAAACAATAGGTGTACCTGATTTGAGACCCAATAATCTTGAGGCTTCTGAAGTTAAGGAATGATTCGTTTTACTTCCATTTATAATTTGAGGTAATAGATTTTTTCTTTTATTTAGTCCTAAACTATTTATTACATTATCATCATAGTCTTGTGTTCGAAAATTACCAAAAGTAAAACAAGACTCTGATGGATCAGTTGCTTTAATTCCAGTCAGCTTATAGTAAAGCCAATCTTTACAGTGAAAAGCAGTTTTAGATTTATCTAGGATCTCTGGATGATATTTCTCCATAAAAAGTAATTGGCTGCTTTGTTGACCAGAAAACATTCCAGTACCTGTAGAAATAAACCTCATTTCCTCAGTTTCTAAAGTAGACAGCTTTTTTGCTATATCTGATGATCTAGAGTCTAACCACAACCATGCATCACATACTGGTTCACCATTTTTATCAATCAACCATGTACCATCTCCTTGTCCAGTTACAGAAATTAAATAAACTCTATTTTCTAAATTATTAATTTGATTTTTTAGATTTTTAATTACTCCACAACAATTTTTCCAAGTTAATTCTAAGGACTGAGTTGCTTTTCCCTTAGGGCTAATTTTGTATTCATTTTGAATTGAAGAAATTCCAAGCTCTTTACCATTAATTGTAAATGCTACAGCTTTTATTAATGATGTACCGGCATCTATTCCTATAATTATATCTTTATTCACTTCTTGGTTTTGCAATATCATTTGAACCTTCTGGTTCAGGTCCTTTTCCGTAGCTCATTCTTTCCATTTGTTTTATAACCTTATCCATTTCTTCATCTGATAAAATTGGCGTATTCCCAATAGATAGTGTTTTCACATACATTTTAGAAATGGCCTCAACTTCACACCCAAGAGAAAATGCATCCTTAAATGTTTTTCCTAAACTTATCATACCATGTTGACTGATAAGACATGCTAATCTATTCTTTAGAGCTACTAGTACGTTGTCAGATAATTCTTGTGTGCCAAAAGTTGCATAATCTGCACATTTTATATCTTTGCCTCCTGCAAGGCCGACTATGTAATGAAATGCAGGAATATTTTTTTTATGACATGCAATTGCAGTTGCGTTGATGGAATGACAATGCAATACAACATTAATATCATTTCTACTCTTAAGTATATCTCTGTGAAATCGCCATTCTGATGAAGGTCGTTTGCCTAAATATTCTCCATTCCAGTTCATTTCAACAATATCTTCTGGACTCATTTCATTGTAAGGCAAAGATGTAGGTGTAATTAAAAAACCACTTTCATATCTTACTGATATATTCCCTGATGTTCCTTGATTGATTCCAGAAGATTCCATATTTAGACATGTTTTAATTATTTCATTACATAAATCTAATCTTTGTGGTTTCATATTATTCCTTTTTTTAACTTTAATTTTTTATAGTATAATTATAGCTTAAATTAAATATTTATCTTTGTAATGTGTTACCTTGAAGATCATTTAAAATTTATTGCTCTCTAAATAAAAACAAATTTGTTTTTAACTTAACTTTGTCTTTTAAAATTGAAGTATTTTTCCAATTACCTATACCTATTTCAAACGCCGTTCTAGAAAATGTTAACTCAGTCTGGATTTGTACTAGTTCTTCAGCTAGTCTATTTAAATTAATAATTAATGGGACCATCTCACTTTTACCTTTTATGGTAAGTTCTACATCCATTTCTAACGTTGTTTCATTTACATATGAAAACTTTTTAGTGTCAACTACTGCTTTAGGAAATTGCTCAGCATTAAAAAAAATATTACTTAAAAGCAAATCTTTATATTTGATATAATTCATAGTTAGATCATTTACTTCTACATAAAAAATAGCTTTATTATTTTCTTTTTTGCTAACATCAAGCTCAACAAAGCCTCCTATTGTATTAAAAGAACCTTTTACATTTTTAGCAAAAAGTACAGGTAATTCAAATTCAACTGTTGAAAGAGATTTATCAAGTATCCATCTTTCTGACGCATACGATAAGCTTGTTATATTAAAAAAAAAAAATAAAATAAAAAAAAATTTATATTTCTTCAATATATCGCCTTGCCAAGTAATCAGCTTTTTCATTATACTTGTTACCAGTATGACCTTTCACCCATTCCCATTTTATATTATGTTTTGCTATTAATTTATCAAGTTCTATCCATAATTCTTTATTTTTAACTTGTTTTTTTGCAGCAGTTTGCCACCCATTTTTTTTCCAGTTATGTATCCAAGATTGAATACCGTCTTTTACATACTTACTGTCAGTAATTAAGGTTAAGTTTGCTTGGTTTTTAAAATTCTTTAAAGCTTCAATAGCAGCTGTTAATTCCATTCTATTATTTGTGGTGTTATTATCACCACCATTTAAGAAAATTTCATTTTGATTTTCTTCAAGAATAACAACACCCCATCCACCTATTCCAGGATTTCCTGAACATGCACCATCTGTATATACTGTAATCATATATTGATCTCAGTATTTTTTTGATGCCATTTTAATATGTCTAGATATTCTTTTGGGTCTTTTGGAATAACCAAAGCATCCTTGGGATGAAATATCTTATCATGTAAACGCGTCACTAGAATTCTAACGGCAGCCCCTCTAAGTAGAATATTCATCGCATTAAGTTCATCAATGTTTAGTGAAGAGTGTTCATTAAAACCTTCAATTAAAGAATCATAGTTTGTTGATTTAAAACCATTATGTAAATCAAAACACCATGCATTTATGGCTAAAGCTAATTCATATGCAATAAAATCTTCACATGAAAAATAAAAATCAATCACACCAGATATTTTATTATCAATAAAAAATACATTATCTTGAAATAAATCTGCATGTATTATTGCTTTAGGAAGTTTATGTGGCCAATTATTTTTTAAAAAAATCAATTCTTCTTCTAAGAATTTAAAGTATTCATCATATGAAGCTTCTCCACTTTTTTTACATTTCTCAAAAATACTTTCCCACGCTTCAAGACTGAGACTATTCTCCCTTTTTTCTTTAGATGATTTTGTAATATTGGTAAATCTCGCAATCATTGTACCAACTTCTTTACAATGCTTAGGAAGAGCAGACTGTAATTGTTTACCCTCTAAAAAAGAAATAATTACTGCAGATTTACCGTGGATATTATTAATGGCTGAACCTTCATTATTATCAATAGGAAGAGGGCAGTCAAAACCATGCGTAACAAGATTTCTTTGAAGATTCATAAAAAATGGCAACTCATTAGGATTAACTCTTTTTTCAAAAATTGTTAAAATATAATTATGACTTGTTGTAATAATTTTATAATTTGTATTTTCTATACCCTCCATAATTCCTTCAAAAGATATTAAACTACCAATCGAATAACCTTTTAAAAAATTTTCAATATCGTCTTTTGTTAATTTAGTGAATACAGCCATTAAATAACCTCTTCTTTTAGTTTTTGAGGAATTTTAAAATGTGTATC
>JACWEB010000020.1 GCA_014653715.1 Pelagibacterales bacterium SAG-MED31 | reverse complement strand
TTATTTTTATTTTTTAAAGAATATTTTTTTTCAAATATTGCAATTAAATAAGGTGCTTCTTCAATAAATAATTTATTTTTATCTGTACCAAGAGGCTTTAATGCATCTAACCATTCTTTTGGTGCTTTTTTTTCATAAAACTCTTTTTCTTCAATCTCAGCAGCCAATCTTATTTTTTTTTTAATTGATCTTTTTTTTACAATAACAAAATGCCAGGGTTGGAGATTTGCTCCACTAGGAGCTGTACCTGCTGCTAAAATTGCATTTTTAATTATTTCGTAATTAACTATATCATTTTTAAAATCTCTGATACTTCTTCTTTTCTTTATAAATTTATAAAATTTTTTTGAGTTTAAACTCATTTCTTCTAGGGTTTGATTTGAAAAATCTAATTTTTTAGTTATGTATTTCATATTAATGCATTGGGTCTTAATAATTATAGGTACATTTATACTCTCTATCTCAGTAAGTAATCCTTTTTATAAGCTACTTATTAAAAAAAGGATTAAGCTTAAAATGTTTGTTAATTTAATTTTAAGAGTTTTTTTGTTTATTGTTGGTTTAATTGTTATCTTTTATGGCTTATATTTAGAGAGTATTTAAATTAATATCTTCTAATTTCTCTGTCAATTAGGGCGGCCCAAGCATCTATTCCACCAAGTACGTTAACACAGTTCATAAAACCCTTTGATTTTAACCATTTGCAAACTACCTGACTTCTTGTGCCTGTGTGGCACATTACGAAGATATTTTTATCTCCATCTAACTCAGTATATCTATTAGCTATTTCAGACAATTTAATATGAATTGTCCCCTTAATATGAGCATGATCTCGCTCAGTATCTTCTCGTACGTCTAAAATTTGAATTTTTTTATCTTCTTCTCTTAGTTCATTTAGTTTGTGAACTGTAATCTCACTACTGCTATATAAATTCATTTTTTAAGTATAATATATATTAACTTCTTTAATTTCCACTGTTTTATCAAGAATATAAAATATAATTTGTCTATTTCTAAAAAATAAGTATAAACAATTTTTTTCAAGGAAAATTTTTATGTCTAACAAAATTACTTTTTCAGCTTTTGGAAGGGACTCTTATTACCATCGAGAATGGTTCAAAAAAAATGGATTTAAATTTGATAGGAGTTCTAGAAAGTGGGTTGTAGAAAATCTACCAATTGACTATGCTGAAGATTTTGCAAGTTATTGCAGAAAGTATGGATTGACTTTCGAACGTTCGGATAGGATTATTACTGAATTCGATTATGCTGATTATTTATGGGATGGTCAAAGAGATGACTTCATGAAACCTATTGAGACCTTAGACATTCCTACACCTAAAAATAAGATTTAATCTCTGTTTAAATTTAAGTCTTTAAATAGCATACTACTACTTTTTATTTTATCTGCTATTTGGGGATCAGCATTTATTGCAATTAAAATTAGTCTTGAATATTATGCTCCTGCAAGTGTTGCATCTTATAGATTAATATCTGCAAGTTTATTTTTATTAGTTTTTTATATAATTGGAAAATATAAAACTTCTTTAAGTAAATATGACTTAATGATGTTATTTTTTGTTGGTGTTGTTGGTAATTTTCTCCCTTTTTACTTAATAAGCTGGTCAGAACAGCACATACAATCTTCAACTGCAGGTATATTGATGGGCGTTGGGCCTATATTAACATTGATTTTATCTCATTTTTTCACCAAAGATGATAGGTTTACTGTTTCGAAATTTGTTTCTATATGTATAGGTTTCATAGGAGTTTTATTTATTTTTGAAATAAATAGCTTTTTTAATGTGACTTCTTCAAACTCGATTCAATTATTATCAAAGCTATTAATTATTTTAGCTGCACTTGGTTACATGATTTCTAATATTGTTGCCTATAACACTCTAAAACATATAGATTCTTTCTCTATCACTTTTTTTGCAACTTTTTTTGGAGCTTTAGTATCAGTCCCATTTTTAGTAGTAAGTGAGATTAGCTACCCATCTTTAATTAGTTTTGAATCTGTTTTGCCTATATTATATTTAGGTTTCTTCCCAACAGCAATTGCTTTTCAGTTAAGGTATCACATTACCAAAACATCGGGCCCAGTATTTTTATCCTATGTAGCTTATTTAATTCCTATTTTTGCAATTATTTGGGGATATCTATTGTTATCTGAAAATATAAATTATACTTCAATTATTGGAATTATCTTAATCTTATTTGGGGTATATGTAGGGCGAAAGCGCTAATGCGAGAAATAGCTATAAAAAGCATAAGCTATCATCAACAGACCGACTATAATAGTTATATTTCCAGCATTAAAGAATTTCATATATTATCTTTTTTTATATTTTTAATATTAATTTTCTATTGATTTTTTAAAAAAATTTAGTCAAGATGATAAATATTATGACAGAATCTATAAAATATATACTTGAAGAATCAAAAGCGCCAAAATCTTGGTATAATATTAACTCTGACTTACCAAGTCCACCACCACCACCTTTGCATCCAGGTACTAAACAGCCGGCAGGACCAGATGATTTTGCACCATTATTTCCTATGGGTTTAATAATGCAAGAAGTTTCAACTGAAAGAGAAATTGAAATACCAGAGCCAGTAAGAGAGATTTATAAACAGTGGAGACCTTCGCCATTATTTAGAGCAAGAAGACTAGAAAAATATCTAGATACTCCTGCTAAGATTTATTACAAATATGAGGGGGTCAGTCCAACAGGTAGTCATAAGCCTAATACTGCAGTACCTCAGGCATTTTTTAATAAAGAAGAGGGAGTTAAAAAAATATTTACTGAAACAGGAGCTGGTCAATGGGGAAGTTCACTAGCTTTTGCCGGACAGATGTTTGGAATTGATATAGAAGTATTTATGGTAAAAGTAAGTTTTGACCAAAAACCCTATAGAAAACTTATGATGCAATCTTTTGGCGGAATTTGCCATCCAAGTCCATCAGAGCTTACAGATTTTGGAAAAAAACTTTTAGCTGAAGATTCAAGCAATCCTGGAAGTCTGGGCATTGCAATCTCTGAAGCTATTGAGTCAGTTGTTAAAAGTGAAGGCAAGGCAAAATACGCACTTGGAAGTGTTTTAGGACATGTTCTTTTACATCAAACTATCAATGGTAATGAAGCAATTCTTCAAATGGAGCAAGCTGGAGACTATCCAGACGTAATTGTAGGATGTACTGGAGGTGGAAGTAATTTAGCAGGTCTAATGTTCCCATTTCTAGGTCAGCAATTAAGAGGTGGACAAAAAATTGATATAATTGGATGCGAGCCACTTTCCTGTCCTTCATTTACAAAAGGTAAATACGCATATGATCATGGAGATATGGCTAGAATGACACCATTGATAAAGATGCATACGTTGGGTTCTGATTTTCTTCCTCCTGCAAATCACTCTGGAGGTTTGAGATATCATGGTATGTCTTATCATCTTAGTCATTTGTATGATCTTGGATTAATGAGAGCAAAAGCTTACGGTCAAAAAGATTGCTTTGAAGCTGGAGTTATTTTTGGAAAACAAGAAGGTATAATTCCTGCCCCTGAAGGAAATCATGCTGTAAAAGGTGCTATAGATGCTGCTTTAGAGTGCAAAGAAAAAGGTGAGTCAAAAACAATTTTATTTAATCTTTGTGGCCATGGTCATTTTGATATGACAGCATATGATGATTATTTCAATGGAAGACTAGCTGATGATTTTTATGATGAAGATACAGCTAATAAATCTCTGTCTGCTCTACCTGAAATAGCATAAACTGTTTTAGTATTAGAAATTATTGTTTTTTTTTGTTATAAAATTTAAATATTGATTTCATTACAAAGGGAGAGATTAATTTAATTAACGCCGAAGGAGCAACGTCCCGGAAACTCTCAGGCAAAAGGACCTTTGTATTTAATATCTGAAGATTTATAATAATCAACAGAGGGCTAGATTGAACTAAAATGGTTGATGTTTGGCCTTTTCATGGCACCCGCCCTTATAATCAAGACGCAAAAACTTTAATTGCACCTTCAACAGATCATTTAAGTATTGAAAATATAGAGATATTTAGAAAAAATAATTATTGGAATTATCTAAAAGTTCTTAATCCCGTTGGTCAATTAAAAGAAAAAGACTCTTTAACTGAGGCTAGAGAGCATTTTAATGAAATGAAAGATAATGATGTTATAAAAAAAGATAGTGAACTAAATTTTTATATTTATCAAATTGAACTTCGAGATCATAAACAATTAGGTTTTTTATCTCTAGCATCTGTCGGTGACTTTGAGCAAAATAAAAAATTACTATGTAAAAGAATCGGTAGGTATTGCGACAGGAATACTTATTTCATGTTTGCATTTTTCAGGTCTATCAATGCTAACACATACACCAAGCCCAATGAATTTTTTAAATTCAATACTAAAAAGACCTACCAATGAAAAACCTTTTGTTTTACTGGTGGTTGGTAAACCAAAAGATGATTGTAAAATTCCTTTGTTTGCAACCAAAAAGAAATCTTTTAGTAAAATTGCAACTGAGTTTTAGGTTAATTCTTCTGGTTTCATTGTTTCATATTTTTCATACGGCATGTGAATCCAAGGGGAGTCATCAAGATAATCAATATAGTAATTTGGCTTAAAACTTGAGACAGCTTTGTAAAAAAGAACTCCAGTTCTAATTGGCTCATCTAAATAAAAACCATAAAAATGCTCCATCCACTCAATGCTTTTTTTTAGAGTAATTCCAGAGTCTGCCAAATCATCAACAATTAACACTTTTGAACCTATATTAGGACTTGTTTTTGCCAGATCTCGAGAAAAAGTAATGGATCCTCTTTTATTTTTTACTCCATCGCCACGATAAGACTCAACTGATAAAACTGCTAAAGGTACATTAAAAATTCGTGCCATAATATCACCTACTCTCATACCGCCCTTTGCTATACAAACTACTTGATTAAACTCCCATCCATCCTTATGAACCATAGCAGCAAGATGTTCTGTTTTTTTATTATATTCTTCCCATGTGATGTGTAAATCCGCCATTAATCTTCCTATTATTTAAAAATTAGCTAACCTCCCTTTTTGAAAAAAAGAGAGGTTTAAAAGTTATAATTTACTATTGAGGTAGTTCGCCATCAATACCTTGAACATACCAATTCATTCCAGCAAGCATACCATCGTCTGCTACTTCGCCTTCAGCTATCATAAGCTCTCCAGCTTGATTATAAATTGGACCTTCAAATGAATGCATACTTCCATCTTTCAAAGCCACTTCCATTGCTACTGCCTCTTGAATTAAATCAGTTGGCATTAGTTTAGCATTGTATGGAGACATTACTACCATTCCTTTGTCCATTCCGTCCCAAGTATCTTCGGAAGACCATGTACCATCAACAACAGCTTTTGCTCTATCTGCATAATATGGTCCCCAAATATCTTCAATAGCTGTTAAATGAGCATTAGGACAAAATTCTTCTTGATTTGATGCTTGCCCAAAAGCAAGAACACCTGCTTTTTCAGCAGCTTGACAAGGGGCAAAAGTGTCAGTGTGTTGTACTAAAATATCAGCACCCTGGTTTATTAAAGTATTTGCTGCATCAGCTTCTTTTCCTGGATCATACCATGTAAATGCCCATATAATCTTAATTTTAATATCAGGATTTACTTTTGAAGCTGCTAAGTAAAAAGCATTAATTCCTCTTACAACTTCAGGAATAGGAAATGATGCAATATACCCAATTGTGTTTGTTTTTGTCAATTTACCAGCTATATGACCTGAGATTGTTCTACCTTCATAAAATCTTGCTGAATAAGTAGAAACATTGTCAGCTCTCATATAACCTGTCGCATGTTCAAATTTTACATTTGGAAACTCTTTAGCTACTTCCAATGTTTGATCCATATAATTAAATGATGTTGTAAAGATCAGGTCGTGGCCTGAAGCAGCTAATTTTCTTATTGCTCTTACAGCATCAGCATTTTCAGGAACATTTTCAATATATGTAGAAGTGACAGAGTCACCAAGTTGACTTTCCATATATTGTCTTCCTACATCATGCATGTATGTCCAGCCATGATCACCTGGAGGGCCTATATAAATAAAGCCTATTTTTTTTGGGTCTGCATTGGCTGATCCAATAGAAAGACCTAAAATTGTAGTTATTAATATTATTAATCTTATCATTTTAACCTCACCTGCTAAAAATAATTGTTTATTCAATATCTTTATTAAAGATCACTCAACGATTCTTAATACATTTAATGAAAAAAAAGTGGATATCTCCTATCTACCTTTGAAGAAAGGAATAGTAAGGGATGCTGGGGCACTTAATTTAATTCTTAGGCGATTACTCGATATTATAATTAAAACTATCATAGTAGCTAAATAAGGAGCCATGTTGAATAATTGACCAGGTAAATTCACACCCCAAGCTTGTAAATTCATTTGAAGAATTGAGACACCTCCAAATATATAAGCTCCTATTAAAATTCTGCTAGGTTTCCAAGTTGCAAAAACGACCAAAGCAAGGGCTATCCAACCTCTTCCTGCTGTCATATTTTCCTGCCACATAGGTGCATAACAAATAGACATATAAGATCCTGCAAGTGCACACATGCACCCACCAAATAATATACCCATTAGACGAACTTTTATAACACTGTAACCCAAAGCATGAGAAGAATTATGTGACTCTCCAACAGCTCTGAATATTAAACCAAGTTTAGTTTTGTAAAAAAAATAACCAACTAAAAAAACAATTAAAAAAGAGAGTATAACAAAAAAATAGGGGTTCAATCCTTGGATTGGAGTTCCTATATATTGTTTGCCAATCATGGAACTTAAACCTATGCCAAAAATTGTTAGTGCAAGTCCAGTCGCCACTTGATTTGACATTAATATTAAAACTAAATAAGCGAACAAGCCTGACATCAAAGCTCCAGATAAAATAGAAACTATAAAAGCTAAAACATAACTGCCAGTTATTACTAATGTTACAAAAGCTGTAACTGCACCTACAAGCATCATTCCCTCTACACCAAGGTTTAAGACACCTGTTTTCTCTGTAACTAATTCACCAATAGCAGCAAATACAAGTGGTGTAGTTGCAATTAATATTATTTGTATAACACCAATAAATACTTCTATGTTCATATACTTTTCCTAAAAACTATTTTGAAGTTAACTAAAAGTTCAGTGCCTAAAAGATAAAAAAGCACCAAGCCTTGAAATACAAAACCAACAGCCGCAGGTATTTGCATGAACAACTGTGCATCTTCAGCTCCCAAATATGTTAATGCAATTACAAGAGATGCAAAAATAATTCCAATAGGATTAAGTCTGCCTAAAAATGTAACAATTATAGCTGTAAATCCATAGTTAGGGGATATGTCTCTATACAATAAGCCAATAGGACCTGATACTTCTCCAAGACCAGCTATACCGGCAAAAGCTCCAGAAAAAATAAAGGCAGTATAAATTAAGTAATTCTGATTAAATCCAGCATACCTTGCTGCAATTGGGCTATAGCCTGTAACCTTAAGTTGATAACCTAACATAGTTTTTGAAAAAATAAACCAAGAAGCGAAAATACCAATTAAAGTAATGATAATTCCAAAGTGAACTCGCAAGCCACTAAAAAGCAACGGCATTCTTCCAGATTCACCAAATTTTCTTGTTTTTGGAAAGCTATATCCTTGAGGGTCTTTCCAAGGCCCAACAACTAAATAATCTAAAATAAGTAATGCGATATATACAAGCATTAAACTTGTGAGTATCTCATTAGTATTGAATCTAACTTTTAAAACAGCAGGTATTAATCCCCATAAAGCGCCTCCTATAGCTCCTCCAAGTATCATTAAAGGTAATATCCAAAAACCTGAAGTATCATAAAACAATAATCCAATGCCTCCGCCAACTACTGCACCCATGGTTAACTGCCCTTCTGCTCCAATATTATATAAATTATTTTTAAAGCAAAAAGCTAAACCCACCGCTATAAGAGCTAAAGGAGTGGCCTTAACAAAAAGTTCAGAAATTCCATAAGAAGTAGAAATAGGAGAAATAAAAAATGTATGTAATGCAAAAATTGGATCAAAACCCATTAAGGCAAATATTATTGACCCAGTTATTATAGTTAGAACTACAGCAATCACAGGTACAAGAAAATTCATAACTGTTGATGGATTACCTCTGGCTTTAAGTTCTGGAATAAAGTTAATCAATTCCCTGCCCTCCCATTAATAAACCAATTTCAGAAACTGAAATATTTTTTGTTTCATAACTTCTAGATAATTTTCCATTAAAAATTACTGAAATACGATGTGAAATTTCAAATAGCTCATCTAAATCTTGGGAAATAACAATTATAGATGTGCCATTTTTCGCTAGTTCAATTAAAGATTTTCTTATTGCATGCTCGGCACCTGCATCAATACCCCATGTTGGATGAGAAATAATCAATAATTTTGGATTAGTTAATATTTCTCTGCCTATTACAAATTTTTGTAAGTTACCTCCAGATAGACTGAAAGCTTTAGCATCTATTCCAGGTGTAACAACGTTAAATTCATCAATAACTTTTTTTGCCTGAGCATCAATATTTCGATGATTAATCATTCCTTTACTAATAAAATTATTATTTGGAAATTGACTTATTAAAATATTTTCACTTAAAGTTAATTCTGGAACGGCACTATGTCCCAATCTATTCTCTGGAACAAAAGCGATTGACATATCTCTTCTTTTTTTTGGATTAAAATTTTTTATATCAACTGAATTATAAATTAGTGAACCGCTAACTCCATCAATTGCTTCACCTGTTAAAAGATTCATCAATTCCGATTGGCCATTTCCAGCAACTCCAGCAATTCCAAAAATTTCACCCTCTTTTACATCAAATGAAATTTGTTTTAGATCTGTATAAAAGGGATCATTAAAATTTATTGAGAGATTTTCAGCCTTTAAATTTGTTTTATCTTTAATATGCGTGTAATCTGTTTTAATTTCACTCAATTTTTTTCCCAACATTTTTGTTGCTAAAGTTTCAGCAGTTTCATTTTCTAATTTACTAGACTCTATTACAGATCCATCTCTTAATATTGTTACTTCGTCACAAAAATTAATAACTTCTTCTAATTTATGCGTTATGTATAAAATAGTTCTTCCTTCTTTTAATAGAGTATTTAAAGTTTTGAATAAGCTCTCTACCTCTTGTGGTGTTAAAACTGATGTTGGCTCATCCATAATTAATAATTCAGGATCTTGAAGAAGTATTCTAACAATTTCTACTCTTTGCTTTTGACCTGCAGAAAGGGTGTTTATTGGTGCCTCAAGATCTAAAGGTAATTCATATTTTTCAGAAATTTCATTAACTTTATTTTGTAAACTAGAAAAAGACATATCAGTATCGATACCAAGTATTAAATTTTCCCTAACAGTTAGAGAATCAAAAAGAGAAAAATGCTGGAATACCATACCGATTTTTTTTTGTCTTGCCTCAGAAGGTGATTGAACATTAAGAATTTGATCGTTAAAATACATTTCACCCTCATCAGGTTTTAAAAGGCCATATAATATTTTTACAAAAGTTGATTTACCGGCCCCATTTTCTCCAAGCAAAGCATGAACGGTATTACGTTTGATATTAAAAGTTACATTTTTATTAGCCTTAACTCTAGGAAAAGATTTTGAAACATTATTAATTTTTAAAATTAAATTATCCATTAAAATAAAATTTTTCTTCTTTAGTAAAATTATAAATTTCTAAGTTATTATCAGCGTTTTTTTTGTCAATAGTAATAAATTTAGCATTATTTATTGATATTAAGGGAAAATGCCAAACCTGTGGCTTAAAGTTGACACCATTACCATTTTCTATTTTAAAAATTTTTAAATTATTTAAATCGGGCTCTATTGCTGCAGGACATACTATAACAAAAAAAGGGTTATTACCTAAAGGTAAGAAAACTTGAGAACTAAAAGGGTGTTGCTCCAACATATCAATCATTAATGGAAATTCTCTTTTTTTTGCATCAAATAAATTTAGCCTAGCTTTGTTATCTTCTCCTAGAATTTCAATATTTGCTAAATCAAAATAGCTTTTAGTAGTATTAGTATTTATCTCTTCACCCTTTTTTTCATATGGATTAATAAAATCTCCAAATTCAAAAAAATTATCATTACTGACTTTATCAATTGTATATTTCACGTAATTTTTCCAAAAATTCTTAACCTTGAAATACCGCCGTCAGGAAAAATATTCAATTTAATATAATTAATTTTTTCTGATTTAAGATTTAGTTTAGAAATTTTTAAATTATCATGAGGTTTTAGTTTTATATTTGTAATTAATGTTTTCCATTTTACGCTATTATTAATTAATTTTTTAACATCAGAATTTTTAGATACAAATGAACCTTGTAATGAAAAGGTAGCTGGATAGTTTCCTTTAAAATAATGTGTTTGTATAACTATATCATTAACTATACCTATGTTAGCTAATTTAATAATTACCCAATCAAAACCTTTATCTCTTCTTCTTTTTGTTTCCCATCCATTTCCCATATTAATGGATTTTCCAGGAGATATAATGTTTTGAGCAACTCCAAAATGCTCATCGCTACATGCAACAATCTTTGCTCCATTTAGCACGCTGGCTAAATCAATTTTTTTAGTAGTAATTTTATGATGAACCTCTAAATCACCTAACAGCTTAAGTCTTGCAACACCACCATCAGGAAAAATATTTAATCTTACAAAATTTACTATTCTGTTGTTTCTAACTTTAAATTTATGGAAAGAATTAGGCTTAAGTTTTTTTTTATTTATAAGGTTTTGCCATTTAAATTCAGAATTTGTGGAAAAACATACATCAATAGAAGCAAACTCAGGCTGATTACCATTAAAGAAGGCTGTATCAATATCAACTTCAGATATTGTGCCTGGAATACCTAATTTAATAATTACATAATCATTACCTTTATCTCTTTTTCTCCTAGTCTCCCATCCATCCATCCACTTACCATGAGAGTCATAAACACCATCTTTAAAGATAGGGTTTTCATCTTTTATTAAACGTGAAGCCTTTCCAAAAAACTGATCACTAAATTCATATATTTTTGAGCCAAGTATTGGACTTACTAAATTAATATGATTTGTAATCTTAAATTTTTTCATCACTTATTATTTCATTAATTCTTAAGGTTGCTATTTTTTTTACTTGTATAAGAGATTTGTCAAGCTCTTGTTCAATATTATCTGATTTTAATCTGCTTATAAATTCATTTAATATATCTTTTTTTGTTTTTCCTCTAACAGCATATATAAATGGTATATTAAATTTTGATTTGAAATCATTGTTTAATCTTTTAAATTCATTAAACTCCTCATCGGTACATTCTGCCAACCCTGCCTTAGATTGTTCTTCTTGTGAAAAGCTTGTTAATCCTTCTTTAATTTTTAATTTATCTCCTAGATCAGGATGTGATTTAATAATACTTACTTTTGTATCTTGATCCAAGGAGTCAAATATATTTAAAAAGTGATTTATTATCTCAGATTTTATTTTGAAAGGTCTTTTTTTTTGAACTAGTTTTGTAATAAAATCTGAGTGTTCAAAAATATTTTTAAATATTTCAAAGAAAACATTTTCATCTAAATTATTTACTTCTTTTATATTCATGAAAAATTATCATACCAAAATTCAGCAATTTGTTTTCTCGAACAAATCCAAATATCATTAAATTGATCTAAATAATTTAAAAATTTTAGAAGTGATTGAAACCTACCTGGTCTTCCAATAATTCTACAATGTAAACCTATTGACATCATCTTCGAAGATCCTGATTTTTTTGACTCATTATATAATGTGTTAAAAGAGTCTTTTAAATAATTATAAAAATCATCTCCTTTATTAAAGCCTTGAGCTGTTGCAAATCTCATATCATTATTATCCAATGTGTAAGGAATAATTAAATGTTTTTTATTATTACGCTCAATCCAGTAAGGAATATCATCATCATAAGCGTCACTATCGTATATAACTTCAGTATTTTTTAAAACTAAATCTCGTGTATTTGGACTAGTGCGACCTGTGTACCATCCAGATGGATAATAACCAAAAATATTTTTTATGGTTTGATAGCATTTAATAATATGATCTTCTTCTATTTTAGGATCAATATGCTGATAATCTATCCAGCGATAACCATGACTTGCCACTTCAAATTTTGCGTTTTTAATTGCATCACAAACCTCAGTATTTTTTTCAAGTGCAAGACCAACACCAAAAATAGTCAAAGGAAAATTTCTATTTTTGAATTCATTATATATTCTCCAAAAACCATTCCTAGAACCATATTCATATATTGACTCCATACTCATATGACGTTGACCAATTACAGGTTGCGCACCTATTATTTCAGATAAAAAAATCTCAGATTGCTCATCTCCATTTAAAACAGTGTTCTCTCCACCCTACTTCATAATCAAATATAAACTGATGTCTCTTACCAGTCATTATCATATCGTCATCTCTATCAATACGAAGCTTAACTGGTCTATTTAATTTTTTTGCAGCAATACTGCTAATAGCTGCAAACAAAAAAGATTGAGTTTCTTTGCCTCCAAAACCACCACCAATTCTTCTTACCTTAACATTTATACTATTAAATTTTTGATTTAGTACTTTTGCAACAATTTGCTGAGTTTCAGATGGATGTTGTGTCGAGGAATATATCAAAAAATTATTATCCTCTTGAGGAATAGTCATTGATATTTGACCTTCTAAATAGAAGTGGTCTTGACCTCCACATTCTAATTTTCCACTCAAGCGATGTTTTGAATTTGCAATAGCTGATGAACTTTTACCTCTTTTTATAGTTTTTGATTTTAATACAAAACTTTTTTTCTTAATTGCATCTTCAATGGTTATAATGGGTGTTTGTTTTTTAATTTTAAGTTTTACTTTTAATAAAGCCTGTCTAGCTAATTTTGTTGATGAGGCTATAACAGCAAATATTGGTTGCCCATGATATTCTATTTTTTTTGATGTAAATATTTTGTCACCTTTAAAAATAGGACCTACATCATTTTGACCTTCTATATCTTTCTCAGTTATTATATCTACTACTCCATCAGAGTTTAAAACTTCGGAAAAATCAATTCTTTCTATAATACCTTTACTTACAGGACTAAAACCAATAGCAGCATGCAAAAGGTTTCTAGGTTCAGAAATATCATCCGTATATATGGCTCTGCCAGTTACATGCTTTATAGCACTTTCATGCTCAACATTTGTTACAAAAGTATTAGAAGTCATAAACCGTAACTTTTTTATTATTATATTCATTCCAAAATCTATCTAAAAGATTAGAAACAATTTTTGTACGATAATTTTTTGATCCTCTTACATCGCTTAGTGGTGAAAATTCTTTAGAAATAATCAATTTT